>CALXLG010000022.1 GCA_944389135.1 uncultured Alphaproteobacteria bacterium | reverse complement strand
ACAGAAGAAGATATCGCTAACTATCTTGAAGCTGCGTGGGAAGAAAATGATATTGAATTTTTCTTAATAGCTCTTGGTGATGTTGCCAAAGCACGTAGCATAAATAAAATATCAAAAGAGATAGGTGTAGGTCGCGAATCTTTATATAAAAGTTTCTCTGGGGCACGTCGTCCTAATGTAGAAACAGTATTTAAAACAATAGATGCATTAGGTTTAAAAGTCAGTTTTACTCCAAAAGCATCTAACGACAATAAAAAAGCGAACATAGTAACAGCTATGTAAGCAATATGTTTGAAAAAAGCACCGCCACAAAAGGCGGTGTTTTTATTATTTTTATATTTTTGCCAACAAGCCTGGTTACTCAGCCGGATCCAGCGCAAGTTGATGCAAATGGTTGCTATGTGGAAAAACAATTCTAATAAAAATTTATAAAACACCTTGATTTTTATTGTGTTTTTCTTCTACAATCGTCGCAAGGAAAGGATTTTATGAAACCGTATATTGATGTAATCTTGGAAAAAAGCGAGAAATATCTGCATGAACTATTTACAGATAATCAATTGAAAACATTATATTCTCGCATAGATTATCTAAAAACAGAAAGTGACACGACCAATGTGGTTAGTTCTTGGATTGAAGAATATATTAAATTTGTTAAAGAATGTTATCAATCTAAGACCAAATCTAATGCAAAAACAAATAATTTTTTACATAAGAAAGATGACGGTGTAAAAGTGATCTGGGGTGACTGTCTATCTGTTCTGAAAAAATTGAAATCAGAATCGGTTCATTTGATGGTTACTTCCCCTCCTTATTACAATGCGCGTGAATATTCACATTGGAAAAACTTGAATGACTATTTGGAAGATATGAGACGAATTATTCGTGAGGCTTATAGGGTTTTGGACAATCACAGAGTTTTCGTTTGGAACGTCGGTGATATCTTTGACAACGACAACCTTGTTGTAAAATCCGTCTGGGGTAAGAGACGAATTCCTCTTGGTGCGTATTTTATCAAAATTTTTGAGGAAGAAGGGTTCACTTTTGTCGATGACTTTATCTGGGACAAAGGTGAAGTTCAAAGCGAAAGACAAAAAAATGGGGACAAACCTTACCCATTTTATCAATACCCTATGAATTGTTATGAACATATATTGATCTTTCATAAACACAGATTAGATTATACCAGATTCCCATGCCCTGTATGCGGTTGTTTACAGGTCAATGGTAACGCATTCACTGAAATTGGGTTAAAAAGCTGGGAATGCAAAAACCCAGATTGTTTCCAACGCAGTGCGGCAAATAGAGGAAAACGTTTTTCTCTTAAAACTTTGATCACTCAAAGCAGACAGGGTGAAGCATTTGCAATAGATTCTGAATTTATCAAAAAGTACAGACGAGATGTTGTCAAAATATCACCTGTTATAAAAATAAATTCCAAGGGAGAAAACACATTGGGTCACACAGCTCCCTTCCCTATAGACATACCAGAGCTCGCAATAAAGTTCTTTTCATACCCAAATGAAATTGTATTAGATCCATTTGGGGGAAGTATGACAAGTGTTATAGCCGCACACCAAAATGGTCGTGTTGGCGTGGGAATTGAATTAAACAAAGAAATGTTCAGAAAAAGTATCATAAAAAATTTAAACAACAATTTGGGTGCCAAGATAAAAATATCGGAGTTAGACGATGAGTGAAATTATAGATAAAAAGAAGCTAGTGATAGGTTTATATGGTGAAATGCGTTTGTCCATGGTATTACACGAACTTGGCTGGCAGGTTCATAGGGCGTATATTGATGAGGGTATAGATTTTACAATTACAAAGTATTGGTGTCCTAAGTGCAAAAAATATTCGGATCAATATATACGTAATACCAAATATAAAAATAAAACACAAAAATGTGTTACAAATTTGTGCCAATTTTGCAAAGAAACCGAACTAGAAGTCATATCGAGATATTTACAAGTCAAAACATCAGAAGGAATCGCGATTTCTAAAAAGAAGGATCAAAGGCATTTTAGTTTTCATCCAAAAATTCGGTACAACATGGGTAAAGAAGTTTTTTATGTATGGATAGCAGTATTTGATAACAAAGAAGAAAAAAAAGCCCATTTTTATATTTTAAATACGAAGGATGTTGAGAAGTTTGATAATATAAATTTGGATACGTATCAGATTACAGACAATCAAAAAACAACCTTAACCATACGAGAAGACGGTGTTGTATTAAACAAAGGTAAGCAGTACGACTATTCTTGCTTTAACAATCGTTTTTATAATGACTGGGATGCTTTAGAATTGGAGAAAAAAGCGGCAGAAAGCGAGTAATTTATCATTAACAGTGATTGTAACAGACATAATTTCTTGTACAGAATCAGTTGCCACAACCATTGCTGCTGTGACCTGCTTTATATGCAAAAGGTTGATAATTAAAAATAAAAACGCGGTCTTGAGACCACGTTTTATTTATTTTTGTTTTAAATTTTTAATTTAGTAACCTTGCAACCAAACGACAAATCCATCAAGTATACATTTCTAAATACAGATTTAAATTTATGCTTTTGTAGTTTGTCAGAAAAATGCACAAAACCATTCTCAACAACAACCAATAAATCACACTCGTCACAGTTCTTTTTATAAGATTCAAACTTCTTGTTTTTAGTATTTATCAGTTCTTGAATTTCATCAAAAGGATCTTCAACACACCTACCCATATTATTAACATGACACGAAGTATGCGGTTCATGCATCAAACTACCGTTAACAATGAAAGTTTGACCAGCTACATCCACCCATCTCTTTGTTATCCCCCATTGTTTAATTCCTTCTGATTCCAGCGCAGATATAAAAGCATCTTTAAGTTCTTCATCAGATGCATTTAAATGATCGAAACCAGGGTTATTATGAGCATCAATATGTTCCGCCCAATTTAAGCTCCATTCTCTTGGATCATAAACATCTATCAATAGCGATAATGGTAGCCCTTTTTGTTTAAAGTACCCAACAACCTTTTTGGCGACTCTTTCCAACCGCATTGTTGCTATATTTTTATCACTTTTGTAAATAAAATTGACTATTTCTAATCCAATTGTTGGCCGGTCAGGTACTTCAAATAAAAAATCTGGACACTCACAAGATTTCTTAGTTGTAATACCATTATCCTGCATCCATTTTTCACCAATTTTATGACATGCGAACAATGCCAAATAAGTCGCCTCTGTGCCTTTTTTGGTGTCGTCCTGAACAATAAACCGGCCACCTTTGTGTACAAATTCTGTCATATTTATCTCCGCAAACAACGAAAGACCCGACCAAAACGGCCGGATCTTTTCAAGTTAAAATCTAGCCAATACGGTGTCTAGATTTTACATACGTATCACCAACTGAAGATACTGCCGTCCACCACATTGGAAAATCATCACCTTTTGATACATTATTTTCCCATTGAAGCGGCTGTAAATTATCCAGGTTATCGCTACCGAATAATGATTCTGGTTTTACATGATCGATTTCCCATCCCCATCGAGAATCGCGATTGCCATACTCGGATTTTTTTATCCAAGCTCCAGCAATATCTTGTCTCCATTCGGAGGGGTTGTATCCTGGAACAATTCTAGCCCTGTTCCAAACGGCTTCTTTTACATATTCGGAAAATTCTTTTGCCATTTTCCTTTCCTTTTTGTACCCCCTTAACCCTCCTCTTGTTTACCCCGGGAAAGAGCAAGTTCGCAACTTGACATTTGTTTTAGGATCGTGTAAAATGGCATTAGCTTAGGTTTACCTTTTACACAATGGGTAAATTCTGAAACCGTTGGGTTCAGGCCCAGCGGTTTTATTATTTTATCTATGCTTCGTCCGCATTTTCTTGTTCCTTTTGTTCATCGGATGTTTTTAATCTGTACACCCCCTTTTTCCCTGGCACAGAAATTATCGGACAATCTTTATCTCGTCCCATGGTATATAATTTAGCCATAATCGCATTTTTTTTCTTCGGTTCGTTATTTGTCCCCGCAGTAAATTTACGATAATACGCAACCGTTATATTATCCACAGTTAAATCAACCCCTGGTCCCGCCAACTTAAACAACTGAATAATTTGGTCCGCATAATCATCCTGACGAAGCCCAGACCTTATGGCTTCTGGGATATCACCTATGTTATACGTATTAAAAATATCCATATTCGAGTTCATTTTGGCACTCCTTGGTTTTCAAATCTAGAACCATTTTAGATTATCTTTGTAACATTGTCAAGAAAAATCTTGATGCGTTTCTCTATTTTTTGTTTTTATACCCAATTTGGCCGCAACACACCACTCTTATGTCTATACAAAAATATATTTTACACAATAAAAAACAATCTGTCTATATCAACTTGAAGACGCAATCTTCTCAATGCTAATATTATACCGTAAATTAGGTCCCGATAATAAATAAAAATCTTTAAATGCGCTTTTTGCGAGATTTTATATACGGCGCATACTGTTGTTTTGGGATTATTTTTACATACATAACACACTAAAAAACATACCGGATTTTCAACACAAATAAACGGGAAAAGTTGATTTACATATCAATTTAATTTCTTAAAAATGTATGTGCGTATGTGCACATACGGTATGTCAAATTCGACATATTCACTAGGTCCAAGTATCGCGATTTTTGGGCATTTTTGCACTATTTTCCATACATGTATGTTTGGCTGAAATGTATGTTTATTTCATTTCTCTAATGAGAATTCATTTAAGTTATTGGGGAACACACAAAAAATGGTGTATGGAGATTGGTTTTTATATCTTCTATATATGTTCTTTAAAACATACATTTGACATACGGGTTTTTATCACACACCACAAAAATCTCAGCAAACCCGCAGAAATCAGGTATTTTTTGCCCCGCCAGTTCATAACTGTTAATCCGTATGTCACTGGTTCGAGTCCAGTTGCCCGAGCCACGAATTTCCGCAGATTTCTGCGGATTTTTTATTGTCTTTCGGCTGCCCCGTTTTTATGCAAAATTGGACGAAAGTTGCTCTAAATTGCCCTAGTTGTAAAACAAAAACACATATTTGACACACAGTAATATATACCATTACTGCTGAAATCATCTCTGATTTCAAGTATTAAATCTGTGTGATTTCAGAGATGATTTCAGGGGCTAAAATCATACCCCTGTTTTAACAAATAAATTATAAATACGTGGCATAAAATGCGCCCGAATAGACAATACTAGAAACGCATTATCTTCTTCAATGTATCTTCTTTTTTATCTCTGTTAAAACTATGCTGTTATATTCAAAAAACTTTCCTTGACGCAAAAATCATATTTCTCAATTACTGCATTATCAATTATTTTTTGTCATTGACATACAAAATAAAAAAACTATTGATTTTTATGGTCGTTTGTGGTATACTTCATCATAAGAGGATTTATTTGTAACGATCGACTCGTTTCGATCGTATTTTTATTTATAGTCGTTTTTAACAACAATATATTTTGCACTTAACTACGGGTTGAGTAGAACAAAAAATAGATAAAAAACAAAAGGGAACCTATGTCTAGGCAAATACAAATTCGCCGTGGAACTGCGGAAGAACACGAAAATTTTACTGGCGCTATCGGCGAAGTTACAATGGACACTACCAATAACACATTGCGTGTTCATGACGGAGAAACTGTAGGTGGCACTATCTTAGCAAAGAAGAGTGAGCTGGACTCTGCGGACTATATTGTGGATAGCTGGATGAATTCAGACGGTACAAAGTGGTATCGCAAATATAAATCGGGCTGGATAGAACAAGCTGGCTATGGCAGTAAAGATGAAACAATCACTTTACCTGTCAAAATGCGGGACAATAAATATGGCATAACTCTGACTCTAAATTTAGCAATCTCTGGCAATATTTCTTATTCTATAAATGCTGACCAGAAAACCCAAACGTCTTTCAGAATAAGAACTGAAAGCTCTGTGGCACAGAGCGAAGCATATTGGTACGTAGCTGGTTTTTCTTATTAACCCCAAAACACATTTTTAAATTATATTTAAATGGCACAGAACCCTATAGGAAGCTCCTGTGGATTTATATTGTTGAACAGCACCCTCTCGGATGCTGTTCAGCGGTTTTATTTGCCTATGCTATAAAATTATAAATACTTGTAGTCAAAGCAAAAAACAACACCAACACAAGCATAATGTTGAACAGTTTTTTGTATTTCTGATACTTTTTAAACCATCCTGATTCACCCATATAACGAACCAATCCTAGGTATTCTTTGAAATTAAATCCGTATTTGTCCTGAACCTCCTGATAATTATTAGATTCGTCCAAGAATTTTGCAACTGTATGGTATCCCCACAGTTGTTTATATTCTGTTTCCCCATACTTTAATGCCAACATACCCAGATAATATGGGATAAACTTATTGGTCATTTGACCAAATGGTTCCAACTGTTCAGGGGTAAATATCTGTTTTAATTGTCGAACTGTCTTTATTTGAAGCATTGTGTTCATTAAAGTATTTTCTTCTAAATCACGGATTTTCAATGTAGCAACATCCCAGTTACTAATGCCAGATTTCATAGATGGCTTTCTGTACCATACACAAATCTTATCCATAATAACAAAATCAAAGTTCAACAATAAATCTATATGCATTTTATAGTCTTGGTATTGCGATATTGCCAATGGTAATGGATATAAAGCTCGCATTGCATTACGACGCATCGCCAGCCCAGGTGACAACATGCAGTTTCCACGTAAAAACAGTCTGCGCACTAGCTCAAAACGTGTACCAACTATATTTTTCCACTTTTCCCCCCTCAAAACCTTATTGTCGTTATCAATCAGTTGTAAATCACAATATACAATATCTGTTGTTGGGTGTTCATTAAACGTTTTTAATACATTTTCCACATAATCTGGGCAAAGCATATCATCTGATGCGCAAAACGATACAAATTCACCTGTTGCCACCTCAAATGCATGATTTAGCCCTGCATTTATACCCTGATTCCATTTGTGCTCTATCAGTTTAATACGTGGGTCCGTGTATTTCTTTATAATTTCCGCATTACCATCAGTTGAATTATCATCTATTATAACCAATTCCCAGTTTTGGTTTGTCTGTGCCATTACACTGTCCATAAAACTGGCAACATACAGTTCATGATTATATGATGGACATAAAATAGATACAGTTCCTTTCTTAATTCCAGGCATTGATTACCCCTATAATTCTTCCTACTTCTTCATCGGTTAAAACAGGTGATATCGGCAAAGACAGGCACGTGCGATGGATTTCTTCGCTGACTGAGAACGATTGGTTCGCCAATTCGCTGTATGCGCCTTGTTTGTGTGGAGGTGTTGGATAATGGATATTCGTCTGAATATCATTATCGTTCAGGTATTTTGCCAACGCATCACGGTTTTCTGTACGAATCACGAATACGTGCCACACATGTGCGTTTTCATCGTATGTCTTTGGCAATATAATTTTAGGATTGGTGATACGTGTCCGGTATGCGGTTGCTATTTCACGTCTGCGTGCATTATCCGCATCCAAATGTGGCAGTTTTGCATCCAATATTGCCGCCTGAATTTCATCCAAACGAGAATTGATACCCTTGTAAACATGGTGATATTTGTAATCAGAACCATAATTGGCGATGGCACGGATTTTTTCATATAATTCTGGATCGTTGGTTGTCACCCCACCTGCATCACCGAATGCCCCCAGGTTTTTGCCTGGATAGAATGAAAATGCGGCGGCATCCCCCAGATTTCCTACTCTGCGACCGTTATACATAGCCCCATGTGCTTGGGCGGCATCTTCAATGACTTTCAGGTTATATTTCTTGGCTAATTCCCAGATTTTATCCATTTGAACCGCCTGACCATACAAATGCACTAACAAAATCGCTTTGGTACGTGTTGTAATTGCAGCCTCGATCAAATCAGGATTGATGTTGTATGTGTTTATATCTGGTTCCACCAACACAGGTGTACAGTTGTTTTCAGAAATCGCCAAAATGGTCGCAATAAACGTATTTGCCGGTACTATAATTTCATCGCCAGCCCCCCAGCCATACCCACGAATAATCAGATTCAGGGCATCTAGTCCGTTTGCCACACCGATAGCATATTTTGTCCCACAAAACTCTGCAAAATGTGCGGTGAATTCTTCGTTATATTTTCCAGATAAATACCAACCGGCATCCAAAATATCACGAATACGATTATCGATATCGGCACGAAACCGATTGTTTACTTTTTCTAAATCCAAGAATTTTATCATTCTGTTTGTCCTTTCTTTTCCTGTAATTGTTTTTGCTTAATATCTTCGTTTATATACATACAGTTTGGATAGTGATCCAGTATATTCTGGTTATAACGAGACATGATCAATAACGGTTGTTTTTTTGATAACAATGCGGCAAATATTCCAAAACTGCCTTGAGATGCAACGACATAATCTGCGTGTGACATTGTATATAAATCCAAATACCCCTTATCGGAATCAAAACTATCTACCAGAGCATATTTTGTGTCTAGTGATAGTTTGGGAACAACAACTGCTTGAACCCAGTCTATTTCGTCAGAAAAGAAATAAAACGTGACATCTTTATTCCGTGATTTTATAAATTCTATGGCTTGGATAAAGTAATCAACAGATGGTGGAAAACCATAGGCAGGATTATACCCAGACAAATCCCCACGGCGAACATGTACAGCACAGGAAGGGAATGCTGTTATGCGACTGATCATGTTTTCACATAATTGGGAATCTATAGGTGCAAAATTATTGCGAAAGAATTCTAGATGCTTTATGAACAACAATGTTCTATCTGTGGGATATCCAGACACATAGGTTGCTTTTTTTACGTCTTTTGCAAAAATACCGGAATGTCGCCGCCATTTTCTTAGCCAACGCCACTGTTTAATATCACACTCTTTTGTATGAATATTTGGAAAGGCTTGTTCAATACTATAAATACGCCGATGTTGTCCATTGGTATCCAAAGCATATGATTTAAACCAGTTCAGGTCATATGATACATCAAAGCCACGAGATTCTAGTTCTAGTCCATATGCGTAAAATGCTATTTGAGAACAAATGCCTCCATCTGTTCGCACAATAACTGGTGTTTTCTTCTTTTTTTTCATCAAATGTTTTGCAGAAAACAGTATTTTTTGTGCTGTGGATAGTTTTGTGCAGCCGTTATATGTTATCGTTTCTTCTGCGTGACTGTTTTTCTTATAACCGTAATCGCCACCACCCATATAAATGCGTTTCATATTTTGTTCAGTCATATTTTTTATAAAGTGGTAATACAAAATCTTACCAGGACCGTATGCTTTATATGCAGGGTCATATGACATACTGATGCAGGCAACATCTGTACTGCCTTCTATTTTGTTGTATAAAACGATTGAAATAGGTTTTCCATTCGCCATCAAAACTAGCGCATCTGTTGTCATTTTCTGCAATTGTTGTGCAGTAATATGCATTTCTTGTTTTGTTTGTGCTGCTTGTTGAATAAAACATTCAAAAAAATCCGAATTCAGATCGTGACTTGATAGATGTACATATTTGCAATTAAACATCTGTTCTAGGGACAGTTTTTCACGGCGCAGATTGTTTCTTGATTTTGATGTAAATTGCCCAAGGTACTCTTGGTATGTATTTGGTAACTGTAGCAGGTAGTGACGTGTCTGCTTTAAACCTTTAAATGGTACAGAACAGTGTTGCATATGGAATTTATCTACTCCCCAATGGGTATAAACAAATGCAAAAATTGCATTATATAAATCTTTGCTGATATCGACCATATATGACGATATAGAACAATGGTCGTTTTCAAATGCAATTGGGATATATTGAATAACATCCTTTGTACTAGTTGTTTTCAGGACATAAACATTTTTATATATTAAATCCAGCCGTGTATAATACATGTTAGGATTCACAGCTGTGATATTGGCAAGATTTGGTTCTAATTCTATCTGAAACATTCTGTAATCCTAGTCTTGTAACTGTTGTTTTAGAGAACTAGATGATATGTTCGGTGTACGTTTTAACCGTACCACTTGTTTTCCCTGTTCTTGACAGTATTTAATTGCTTTCTGAAAACCCTCATGGTTTTGATCGGCACCAACTGCAAAGATGTCAAAAGCTAATATTTTAACAATATCGGCAACATTTGTATATGTCACGACCTCATCTACACATCTTATCGCGGCCACCAACTCTGTTCGAACATTAGTTGAATAAAAGATTTCTGCATCTGGTTTGGTATTTTTTATGAACTCAGATTCTTGGACCGCAACAATCAGATAAGCATCAGGGCAAATTCCCTTTGCCTGTTCAAAGACTTTCAAATGCCCATAATGGAAATAGTCAAATACACCAACCGTCAGTACTTTTTTCATTGTATTAAACCTTTTATGTGCTCAACAATTGCCCGTGACACGTATGGATAATTCAATTTCAATGTCTGAGCATATGCGTGTCTGGCAACTGCCATCGGGTCATTTTTAGCTATGACAACGTCGTTAATGAAGTCCAGAATCTGTTTTTCATTAAATGCCTTGTAGTGATGTTTTATGCAGTTTAATCCCAGCTTTGCAAAGATCTTAGAATTCTTATTCCCTGTCTTGATTAAAAAGCATACAGGATGATCTGTATACAGATATTCCAGCATAAATGATGCACAATCGTGTATCAAAGCATCGGAATTTATAAACGTATCAAAATAGTCACCACCGTCTTGATATTCTACGTTTTTGTGTGCGGTCATTTTGGCAATATATTCGTGAACTCGTTCTGCTCCCCATAGCTCTGGTCTTGACAATGTCACAAACAACAATGGATGTGGTCGAAATACGAAATCAATATCAGGATACAATTCTGGCAATCGCAAGAAAAATTTGTGATATGTCATAAAAGTCGACAAAGGTAACCCCCTATGAGAAACAGTATGATGTGGGGCGATTATTATTTTTGTGCGTTTGCGTTTTTCTACAGGCACTTGGGATAATTCATCCATTTTGCAGTAACCAGTCAAAATAACATTTTTGCCTTTGGCAGCTGTATATTTCTTAAAATCGTTGTAATTTTCCGCCGTGTCTGCAAAGACCAGCCATGCTTGGCTTAAACTAGGCATTGTGATAATGGACCGAATTGCGTTTTTGCTTGGCATTGCGCCATACGACACATACAGTGGCAACACCCCATGTTTAACGTTATATTCTATTGAATAAAATTCGTGAGTCATACCGTCATATGGATTTGCAAAGAACGCCATGTCCACGCTGTCGCTGATATCAATGAATTGCTTGGTTTTCTCATCATACGATTTGCGGACATTTTTATATTTTTTGGACAATGTCGCATATGTCTTGTCCATTTGGTGCCACATATTGGCTTCGCCGCGTGACACGTCTGGAATTACAAAAATGAAAGGTTCGAATAAATCATCGTTTATGCATTCCTTATAAATCTTTTCGGCAGGGAAAACACTGTCAAAAACAACATAAAATCCAATCTTTATCTTTCGACCAGTCTTCAACTCTTTCCGCAATTTAGACAAGGTTCTACTGTTCTGTTCTTGGAACGTTTTTACCATCTGTTGTCTTTCTTTTTTTGCGTTTTTTCTTTGTATAAACCGTGCGATCAGTTCTCTAAACTTACTTTTTGTGTTTTTTTGTGACACTTGGTTTGGAGTAATAAAACGGCAACCTTTCTTTTTCAAAAAAAGAACTATTTTTTCGAACTCTGCAAAAGCATCTTGTGACCACATGTTTGGGTGTATCTGAAATGTCAAAATTCTCGCTTTATTTGTACACTTTGTCCAGTTTTCAACAAAGAAATCATAATTTGGTTTACCTACTCCTTTTTCTAACTCAAATGAACGAAGTATATTTATTTTTGTTGTCTTTGGATTCGCATAATACCAGTAGCGCAATTCTGGGATACGCTCCATAGCATCCAACGTATTGTCATCAATATGGTTACAAGGTGCTCCAAAAGTATTCAAAACCAATCCTATCTTTTCCGCCACAATTCTTTGTGTATTCTGTAAAGCCTCTAATTGATAGGTCATATTTTTATTTTTGAATTCATCTTCTTCGCCACCTAGATGCAACCAACCATGATTAAAGAAATGGTATCTTGAGAATCTTTTATTCTTTTTCAAAAACTCTATAAAATCTTTATCATAATTCCTTAGGGAACTGCCAATAATTCCCCAAGACACCCGTATGCGCTGTCTTTTGATTAACTCATCCAACTGCAAGACATTATCTGTAATTCCAGACAAATCGTCTGCCTTGAATATGATCTCATATTTACCTCCCCACAACCCTCGTAACATATTTTACCTCTATTTTTATCTGAAGTACTTGTTTATTTTACCTAACAACTTCTTTCGTTTATTGGACCTGCACAATAAATCCAGCAACGGCACTTGTGCCAACATCAACAAGAACGAATACGTAAACACCTTGAATCTTTGTTTCAGCCGTAAATTAGCAACAAAAGATTTATGATAGTGTTGAACAAGGATTTTTTTTGCTGGGACAGATTTGTCGACAGGCGTCTTTGGCAAGAATTTTTGTATATCAGTCCCCAAAAATGCATCAATATTAGATGTATCAACTAAAAGATTATCCAAGATTTTAACCGTTCGTGGTTGGCTAAAGTTGCTTTCTGTGATAAAAGACTTTACAAGAGTCGCTGGCCGATGGTTTTTAACATAATAATCACGAGACAATTTTGAATGATGTCCTAAGTCTTTTTGTGTCAAAGAAGTTAATACCGTAACAAAATCTTCTGGGGTCTTCCATGCCAGGCATTCTTGATAAATAAAATCTGTTATCCCCATGCGAACATCAGATTTATGTACAAAAACAGGAATTCCGGCACTCAATACATCCAATGTAATCTTGTATGATACTGTTGGAAACGGTTCTATAAACACATCAACGTGTTCATCGTACATTGACTGCCCCAAGTTTTCTGCCCATTCTATATTTACAAATTGGTCAGATTGCAAACCTGCGGTTGATAATTTCTTGCTTATTTCGCGCTTTTCTTCATCTGGAATCGGTCCATAATGAATATGCCGTCCACCAGTTTTTTTCAACAATTCTATGATAAGGTCAATATATCCTCCGCCCCCAGATGCCAATTTATAATATCTGGCAGCGGCAGATGCTGTTATCAAACCATTGTGACCATTAAATGGTTTGTATTTGTTATCGCCAATTTTGTCTGCGTTCCAACATGGAATATATATAACCTTGTCGCCATAACGTTCGGTTAATATATCATAATCTGTTGGTCGCTTGGTTATGTATACGTCATAGTTGGTGTTGTCCAGTCCCAACGAAAAGCCGTGATCAAACGAGAATACGCATATGTTTTTAGACAGCATTGATTGTATCATTGCCGCTGCATATACGTTATCATGCCCACAATAGTGATATATTTTTTCTGGTTTGACTGTCAACACTGTATCAACCAATTCTGCCAGTTTGTTATATGCAGACTTTGGTCCGAATAACATTGTCAGATTATCAAAAGCCCCCAGCTGATTACGAACTTTATCATCTAAATCATCAATTGCAGGAACATCCGTCCACAACAAATACACATTTTTGTCCGCATACATTGCGATAATGTCTTTAATTTCATGATATACGCCGCCACCTGTTGTTGTCAGCTTTGACACAGTAATCAATATATTATCTTTCGTAGGTTCTACTGGTTGTGATGGAGTATAACCACGACGTACCATTTCTACAAATCCCAAACTTTCACAAAACGTGTCTATATACTCTGATTTATATAAGCCTTGAAAAATAAAATCTTTTTGAGAAAAAGCATATTTTTTGGCCCTGCTAGTTAAATAATCAAAAAATAGTGTTGCGTCCTGAAACATCCCGGAGCCATATGGTGGGCGAATAACAGCACTACGATTTACAACACGAATTTTCTGCATTCCCAACCAGTAAATGGTGCGCTCTATGTCACTGTTCAGATTTCCCCCTAATTCTGTACGCATTTTGATATTGCGTGCATCTTGTTCTGCCCGCGATGTTTGTGACCATATTCCTTGTCCATTATAAAAATATACACTGCCAACAAAATCTAAATTTTTTACTTTGCCTTTGGAATAAAATCCATGCATAAATGTTCTGGGATTGTCACCACGATACAATGGTTCTTTGAATTTTTCTGGAACTTGTCCACGGAATATATTGCGATACATATATGTCGTTGTATGCGAATAAAAATTGATCAACAAGACATCAAGATATGTATACTCTTGTGGACCTGTATATAACATAGGATCATCAAAAATCTGGAATTTTTCATTAACACGCAAATATTTATGAGATACTGCAAAATATTCCTGCGATTTATCGCCATCTAGAAAGTCCACTTGTTTTTGTAACTTGCTTTTTATTGTGTAATAGTCATCCCCATCTAAGACACAAAAATAATCGCCACTGCTAGCAACCAAACCATCGTAAAAAGCAATTGCATTACCCTTGTTTTCTGTATGAGCAATTATTTTTATATTCTTATGTTTTCTGGCATATTCTTGCAATATACTTATCGTATTATCCGTAGACGCATCATCAATTGCGATGATTTCATATTCAAAGTCAACTTTCTGCATCAATACAGAATCCAACGCCAAACGTATTGTTCGTTCTACATTAAAAAGCGGCATAATGATAGACAGTTTTATTTGTGACATGCTGACTACCTCATCCTTGCTGGGTTTCCAATAACAGTTGCACCAGTAGGCACATTTTTTGTCACAACAGAACCGGCACCAATTATTGCACCAGCACCAACTATAACACCAGGCAAAATAGTGACATTTGCCCCAACGCTTGCGCCATGTTCAATGACAACTGGTTCTAAAACCCAGTCTTTATTTCTAGATTTCGGATGGCGATCATTGCAAAAAGTTACATTTGGACCAATAAATACATTATCACCAATACGCATACCATCCCAAATTTGAACCCCGCACTTTATCGTTACGTTGTTCCCAATTACTACGTCATTTTCTATTAAACAATGCGAACATATATTGCAATTTTCGCCTATTTGTGCATCCGGCAAAATTACGCAAAATTGCCACACATTTGTGTTGTTGCCTATGTTTTTTGACTGCACGTCCGACAAAGGATGAATCATTTTGTTTTTGCCTTTTGTTGTTGCTTTACTTCAGATAAGAAAGTTTGGTAATCACGAATATAATCTTTTTCATCATAATGTTCCGATGCCAAAACCATAACAACACAATCAGTCGAAAAATTGGTAAACTCACGCCAAATGTTATGTTTGATATATAGCCCCTGTGCGGGTGAGCTTAAATGAACTGTTTCACGACTTGTGCCGTTATCTAAAATAAAATCACAACTACCAGATGTACATACTATTACCTGTTCCAGTTTGCGGTGGGCATGTTTTCCACGCACCATATTTGACGGTGTTGTTCCCCATATATAATAAACACGACGGATCTCAAACGGAAAATCAGCCCCTTTTTCCAGAGCTACTAAATTTCCTTGATAGTTACCATGAACCTGAAAATTTATTAACTTGTACATTTTTTGTTACTCTCTAAATTTAATCTTAGTCGGCACCAGCAGAAAAAATCGGGAAAAGGCCAATCCGTCTTTACCGACATTCGTATTTTTCTTCATGCGTTGCCCTTTATTGTTAAATATGGTAGACAGACATTCAAACTTTCAACGACTTAGGTAGCGTTTCTTCGTAGCATCTAGTCCACCCGCAAAAACAACAGTAAAAAGATTAAAAAAAATTCAAGACTTTTACTTTCTCTTTTAACGACAATTTATTTTGTCCTGTTGTTTTATATCTTATAATAAACAAAACCCTAGGAAAATCAATCTGTTATTTTGGTCATTTTTTAACGGTCGTATAATTACAAATCAAATCAAAAAAAGTTAGATATTTTTAGCTATTTTTTGTGTAATATTTTGAGGTTAATGAGTTATTTTTCATAAATAGTGCTTGAAAAAGTGAATTGCAACTGTCATTCTTGTCTATGATAAAGAGACTGATAACAATGAAAAAATTTTTTAAATTCATAAAATCTTTTATCCGTAATGATAATCCAGAGGCAAGAATCAAATGGTCTTTGTATATAAGAGTGTGGACTGAGATAGGAAAACCGCAATGGAAATGGTTGTTACTTGGTGTTATTTGTACAACACTGGCTGCCGCCGCCGAAGGATTTTCGATTACTCTGGTCAAACAAGTTATTGATCGGGGGTTTATCGAAAAAAACATGCAGTCCTTATTCTTTATTGGACTACAAATTGTCACTGCTTTTGGTGCAAAAGGTGTTTTTTCTTTCTTAAAAACGGTTACAATGACGAAAGCAGGTTTGGTCGGTGCCACTAATTTACGTCGCCGACTTTATCAGCATGTACTACGTCAACCGATGATTTATTTCCAGGCATCACGTACTGGAACTATTATGAATTATTTCACAAACATGTCCAATTCGGTTTTATCTTTAGTTACGACTACGATAATTACAACAGTACATAATATTGCTACTATTGTGATGATGCTTGGATTGATGATTTGGTACGCTCCACAAATGACCGCTGTGTTAACATTCCTAATTCCAGCGATTGTGGTGCCATTAACAATCATTACGCGCAAACGTCGTATTTTGTCACGTAACACATTTGGTGCCGAAGCCGCATCAATGACCCAACTTACTCAAACAATAGCAGGAATAAAAACCATTCAGGCATTCTGCAACGAGCAATTTGAGCAAGATAATATGAACAAAATTGAAGATGAACGTGTCGGTCTTAGTATGAAACACGCAATTCTATCTGGTATGCAAAGTCCTATTTTGGAAACCATGATTTCTGTTGGTTTATTTATGGCATTAATGGTTGGGGGGTATTTTATTTCTTCTGGTTCTATCTCAACGGGGGATTTTGCTGCATTCTTGTTGGCATTAACAGCAGCATATCAGCCTGCAAAGAACCTAACAAATGTTAACGGCGGTATCCAAACTGGTCTAATTGCCGCTGAAAGCTTATTTAAATTCTTGGATAGAGACCCGGTTTTACGAGATACAGCAGATAGTATACCATTAGAAAAGGGACCGATGGAAGTTAATTTAGACCATGTATGGTTTGGTTATGATTCTGCTGATGGGGAAGTATTGCATGATATGAATTTAACCGTACCTGCTGGAAAGACTTGCGCATTGGTTGGCCCTTCTGGCGGCGGAAAAACCACTGTTTTTAATTTATTGCAACGGTTTTATGATACGTGGGGCGGTTGCGTTCGTATAAATGGTCGTGATATTAGGGAGTATACAATTCATTCCTTGCGCGATAATATTGCTACAGTATCGCAAGATGTCTTCTTGTTTGCTGGGACAGTCGCAGAAAACATAAAATACGGCAGTCCAAATGCAACAATGGAACAGATAGAAAAAGCGGCAAAAGCCGCCAACGCACATCAGTTTATTAAATCATTTCCTGATGGCTATGCCCAACAAATTGGCGAGCGTGGTCAAACCTTGTCTGGAGGTCAAAAACAACGCATTGCTATTGCTCGTGCCATATTACGTGATGCTCCAATACTATTATTAGATGAAGCTACGTCTGCTTTGGATACAGAGAGCGAAAAAGCGATCCAAACCGCATTAAAAAAACTAATGCGTGGCCGTACCACATTTGTTATTGCCCATCGTCTGACGACCATTTTGGATTCTGACATCATATGCGTTATCAAATGTGGTCAAATTGTAGAACGGGGTACCGATGTGGAATTATCTGCAATTGAAGGCGGTGAATACCGCAAGTTGAAAGATATTCAGTTTAAGCCGATTGCAGATACCGATTGCCGTATTTCTGGCAATACAGATGCTGAATAAGTTTATTTTCTTTTTGTTTGCCGTCTGTATACATTACATCAGTGCAGCGTTCACAGTTAACCGTGCATATTCTTCCTCAACATTGTATGTTTTCGCATCAACCGCAGCATTTCTTAAACTGGCGATACCGTTTATCACACCATACAATCCTAACAATATATTTTTACCCCTATCATCTGTATCTATTTTCAGATTAAGTTGTTGTGTAATTTTATTATGTAAAAATACAGTTTCTATTTTATGTCCTGTGATTTTAATATATCTTTGATAAGATGTGATCTATAATTGTTACTGAACCCTTCATAATCTTTAGTCTCAATGCACTTTATACGTTTCTTGAATATACTCTGTGTACAGCACTTTCTGACCCGATTCAGAAACCATTTCCACAAAAAAGCCAGGTCACTTGTCAAGGTAACTTTGTGCATACCCACAATTTCCGCCACAAAAGGAACAAAGACCGGACTCATCCAGTTTGTGACGGTTATAAAACTTACTGCGGCTGTTCAACTGTTGAACAATAATCACACCCATATGTGGATATGGTATTTTCTTTTATGCGCAGATATTGTCATACACCACATTATTTGCATCAATTTGCTGTACCGTTTCTGGTGTATCGTTGTCATAATCTGCATATATAGGTCTATATAACAAGCAATAATCACTTACGCTTATATTTCTTGTGCAACCTGTCACGCACAGCAGGATCAGTATCAAGGCTGTTCCTAGCACGATTACCGCTTTCCATGTTCGCCAAAATCTTATTAGTTTGATGTGTTTTTTCATTTTCCTTTCCTTTTTTTATTCCAAAAAAATAAGCCAATGCAATTGCACCAGCTACAATGTAGCCCCAAAATTGTTTTATGTATTTTAGCATCTTATCCCCTCGATTATTTCTTTATCTGTGTACGGCTGTTTTCCATTTTCATGTTTTATGATTGATTTTACTAATGCAAGCAACACTTTTTCATCTGCTAGATTCAATTTTGATGTTGCATTAAAACCTGTCTGCTGACATATGCTGTGAATGTATGCTTTCGTATCATTTTCACATGGAGGAGCCCATCGTTTAACTATTCCTGCAACTGTATTTATCCCATATTTTGCATTATATACTTTTATTATTCTTGCCAGCGCACGTATCCCATACTTTGGTTCTGTAAAAACACAAAATTCCCCGTCACTTGGAGGCACAGCTAATCCAACCCAACTTGTCGCATTATAACGTATATTGCCTGGGTTGTTGTTTCTTATTCCTCTTGGTTCATGTTTCATTTTTTCCTCGTTTTCTACTAAATATGTTGATTATGTTTTCGCCAAATGCTGCTGCAACAAATACCCCCACTAATTCAATGTCATAGTTTAAAAAGGCTAAAACTATTGCCGTAATACCAAACAAAGCACAAGCATATCTTCTTGCTAGCGGATTTCCATTCTGATCTGAGAACATCCTGCCCAAATATGTAAAAAATTTTCGCATCAATTTACCCCCTTTATCAATATCTTCACATCGCCTTTTATCTCGTACAACGACTCTTTAATTATTTTTAAATCCGACTCTAAGGTATCAGTTCTTTGCTCCAACTGTTCTAACCTAGTATTAACTGATGAGTGGTGAGATTCTGCCCTAATCACAAAGCCTATCAAAGCCACTACTACTCCGTATAAGATCCGACCATCTATCCGCATCTTAAACCCCTCTCGTTCCTGCTGATGTTTAACCATTGACTACTCCCTTGGTTTAGTTGCCTCTATACTTGTCTTATAACCCGAAGGATTCAGTACGTGCATAGCGGCTTTAACAATCCACGTTCCTAGTATTTCTTCGGCTCCAGTCTGAATATCGAGCACGCTTTCCGCTGACAGCAAAGGATTTCCAGGCATATTTATATTTAATGTATATATACCTGTACGCATATTCACCAACTTGGAATTAGCTCTACTCTTTGCTTGAATTTCACTATTAAATGTTTCTCGAAAAGTGTATGTCGGGCTTTGATTACCAATCGTAACCTCTTTTTCTTCCCCGGCATCGAAATCATAATATTTGGCAACCACTCTGCCATACTTATTGCGCTCGGTTATTCGTAATGAATAATCAGACAATTCGCCAACTTGTATTTTAGGCAGTGGTGTACCATCTGGAAATTGGCCTGTATAGGGGTCAATAAACAATAATTTTCCACCGGATATTTTTACTGACCCGCCATATTCTGTTGCTAAACGCTGAATGAAAGCACAATCACTTTCACACGTTTGGTCTATATGGTCTATAAATATGCCTTTATATACGCTTGATAGCTCCGCTTGCATACCATATGCATTTGCTAATGCGCTAACTATCGATGATAAATTTTGATTTTCCCAAGATTTGCTTTTAGGGCTTCTAAAACTTCCTAAATCATGCAACATCGAATTTGATGCTCTAGCGGTTATAGTCAAAGTTTCTGGCGGTGCGTTGAGCTCTATTTCATCAACTACAAACTGCCCCATTGAATATATATCACTATCATATCCTAATGAAATCTGTAAATTTGCGCCACAAGAAGGAATCTCAAAAACAGAATCTCTGTTATCTAATTTTATCGTAAGTATATCAGATACAAGTCCTATTTCATCACTAATACTTAGTGACAATAACCTTGACTGTAATAAATCTGTTACGTCTTTATTATCGGCTATGATTGAAAAGTTAGGTTTCATTATTGCCAAATTTTAATTTTCTGTTTTTGATTTTTTTCTGGAATTATCGGTAAAGTTATTTGTACTCCAGCCGGCAACACCGCATCATATTGTCTTAAATGTCGATTTTGTTCTAAAACCTGTTCCAACACACCACTAGTTTTTCCATAATGTCGCCAAACTATATAATCTAACGTATCGCCATCAACTGTTACATATACCGTCATAACGCACCTGCTACTTGTTGAACAATACCTAATAACCCCTGTTGTTGTTCTTCACCATATCGTTTAAGAGCTAATGTGAAGGACACCTTGCGTGCTGTGCCATCCTTTAGGAAAGTTGTTTGAACTTCATTTATAGAAGTTATGCACCAACGCCCGAAAGCTGTTCCATTTCCGCTTATAAGCATTAAAGGAAGCCCTAAACCGGCTTCAGCACGCATCAGGCTAACTTGACGTATTCCACCCTTGAACTGCGGATATATTTCGCCTTGCAACGTAATACTGTCCATACCCGGTCCGACAAATTGCATTGCTGGCGTAGTACCAAGCCTTTGTTGTTCTTGCCAGTTATATTCCGTGTTGCGAGCTAACAAGTTATACGCTGCATTGGAAATACAGAATCTGTATACCCCCAATATCATCATCATGTTGATATTAAGGGCAGAATTCAGATTTATTTTTCCACCTACACTTTGTAATAAATCGCCTACACTTGACATTTCTTATTCTCGTTCCTACATACATCCCATAAAAAATAAAGGAGTTGAATATGGATTTAGCTGTTTTAATCAATCTAGAAAGCGAAACGGCAAAAACTGCAAATCACGCAAAGTCACCTGATGGTATTCATGTACACGTACATGGCAATGGTCGTTCAACAGAATTGAACCAAAATGCAAATCACCATGAATTTTCTAAAAACAGAGTTTTCATCCTTACAAATGTTACCCCTGGCGATGAAGTAACCATAACATTCAAAGATATTGAACGTTCTGAAATAATACCTGCTGATAGCGAATATATTATGGTTAATATCTAATCATAATTCACGCTACGTTGTTTTCGGTTGCTGTCCGCTTCTCGCTTATCTAGCTCTGATTTAACAGCAACCGCTACATCTTCTGCTGACATTCCTGGTGCTGCATTTATTGTGATTGGTGCAGATATTTCTACGTTAGAACTATTGTTATTTGCAGGTATCTTACTATGCGGCAATTGAGTTGCTGGTTGCCCCTGCAAAATGTTCTCAACAGACACAGTATCCCCAACCTTTGACATCTGTCCAAGATTGTTTGCACTCTCTGTTTCATTAGAACCAAACGCCCAATTCCATGCGCTACCCACCCAAGAGTTCTTGACCCATTCTTTAATACCTCCAAAGATTTCTCTGGCTTTATTCCATAAATTCGAAATCCAATTCCACACACGTTTGAAAACTTCTACAACAGGCTCAAACAAACGCTTAAAGAATGCTGATATCGGTTTCCAATATCTAATAATCAATGCCGCACCTATAGCAATTGCCGTTATTATCAATCCTATTGGGTTAGCAATAAAAGCGGTACCAACCGCCTTGATTATAGGTATTAAACCGACTAGACCAAGCCTAACAAATGAGAATATTGTACGAGCTTGTGTAAAAACGCTTATAATGCTTAAAACACCACCTTTAAGAAAGGTGAAACCGTACCCCAACGCAAATGTTGCCAATTTAGCAGATGTCAATCCTGCTACCGCTAAACCAATGTATTTAACCAAAGTAGGATGCTTTTCCGCAAACTCTGCTAAACTATGTGCTGCTTGACCAAATATTCCTACAACAGAATTTATTGCAGGTAATAGTGTTGAGCCGATATTTGTTGCTAAAACAGCCATCTGGTTTTTCAACAATTGAATATTATTTTCAGTTGTTGCCGAACGTGCCGCAAACTCCCGTTGCATACTACCCGTATATTCAGTTTCATCTGCAACTAATTGAAAGTTTGTTTTCAACATATCCAAACTTTCAACCAACGAGTTTACATGTCTGGTTGCCTCCTCGCCAAACATATCTTTCATGATTTGAGAGCGTTTGATCCCTTGAACTCGTGTCAAAGCCTCAAGTACAGTCATCAAAGCCTCTTTCCCGTTACCGCTTTCAATCAATTGAGTATAATCTTTCATAGATATCCCCAACTGATCAAATGCTTCACGTGCCGCCCCTGACGATACAGGGATTAGCTTTAGACGGCTTGTCATCATATTTATAGCAGTACCAGCAATTTCTGGCGTTTTACCCATAGCAATAAAGGCCCCAGCCAATGCAGACAATTCGTTATACGCCAAACCAAACGACTTGCCCATTGCGCCAGCACGTAGATCTACTTCTACAATTTCTGGAGCCGTTGCCGCTATGTTATTTGACAAATGGTTTATCACGTCCCCCACAAGCCCCATTTGCTCAATCGGCATCTGCAAAACATTAGAAAGTTTCGCCATTGATTGTCCTGCCTCATCAGCGGAAAAATCAAAGGCAACAGACATTTGTGAGGCAGTCTTTGCAAAATCTGCAAGTTTTTCTTTAGGGACCCCCAACTGTCCCCCAGCTGCAACAATTTGTGCCAACCCATCAAGAGACAGCGGTATTGTCTTTGATAGTTCTTTAATATCCGACTCCATCTGCCGAATTTCTTCCGGGCTATCAAAATCTACCACTTTTTTTACGTCCGCCATAGCAGATTCAAAAGCCACAGCAGGTTTAACGAGTCCGTACAAACTTGTTCCCAGCGCAACCACATCCACTATTTGGCTACGATATGCAGCACGTTTTGCTAGGTTGGCTTGACGCTTGTTTTCAATATTAGAAAGAGACGTATATCTTGCCTTTAACACATCTATCGCATTCACAAGCTGGTTTTGTTCTTTCCCCAACTGCTTGGTATTTATTCCTGCTTGTTTCAAAGTACTTGATAATTCAGCAAGGCTATTACGATTTTGTGTATATGCGGTCTTAGCTAATAAGGCATCTTTCTTTGCATTTCGAAATTCATTACTAAGTTGCTTAGATGGTTTTTCCGTAGCTTTAATTTGCTGTGCAAGTTTAGCAACCTGCTGTTCAGCATTCTTCCACGTTTGGTAAGAAGTCAATGTTTCATTACGCAACTGCTTAAATGCGGATATATTTTCACTGCTCTTATTCAACCCCTTTATTGCACTACCTAATGTAGATAATTGCTTTTCTGCGGTTCCAAACGCTCCCCTGAACGTTCCTCCAAGCTCTGCACCAATGATTACCGATACTGCCGTTTGAACACCCATATCAACCTACCATTTCTTTCTGCACCATAACCGCCGTTTGGTGCCAGTTATAAAAATCTTCTTCATCTAATTCTAATATTTCATGCAACGACCAGTGGGTTATGATCGATAACACTACTATTTCTCTACGGATATCACCTGCGAGTCGAAAAAACCGATGTATACCTTTTGTAGTTTCGTATAATCTGTTTCATCAAGTTCCTCAAGCACAGCAGGTGCTACATTACATAAGTTTGCAAATAAATGTATTTCTTTATTCTCATCTGATGTTTTCATGCTAGATACTGCTAAACGATCTTTGACTTTGCTACGCCGCATTTCTATTTCTTTATATTCCACCCCGTCCACAGTAACTGGGTATTTTAATTGTATTTTTTCCATAGTTTTTTCCTTATAATCCTATCGCCTCACGAACAGCTGCCAATTGGTCTGTACCATCTATAACTCTGGTCATATTGTCTACGTCTATTTCAATGAGTCTGTTACCGCCTATATCCAAACTATAATACCGGCATGCTACAGTACATTGCAGAGTCGATTTGTCACCTGCCTTGAACTTTCCCATATCAACTTCAGTAAACATGCCTCTTAAACCGATTACCATAGGTGTTGTTGAAGTTTCATCAACCAGCGCACCACGTAATGTCAATTGCACACTATTTCCTGAAACTAAACCAAATTGTTTTAATAGTTCTGGGTCATATTCAATCAAAACAAATTGACATTCCAGTTTTTCCATTCCCAAATCAACAGAAATGGGGGCATCCATGCCCCCTGCTCTTATTTCTTCTGTCTTGATTGTAAGTTTTGGTGGCGTAACTTCCTCAGCACGACCGGCATAACCACGTCCGTCAACAAATAAGTTAAAGTTTTTTAATATTTTGCTCATCTGGTTACCTCTTATTCAAAGATTTCTTCTAAATAATTGTTGACCATTCTTGAACGGAATGTGATGTGTTCCGCCGGATAAGGTGCAGTAAAATCAAAATCAAACACTATTTTTCCTTGTTGTATCTGATCAGGAGTATTTAAACTGCCATCGGTCCAACATTCACCGCCAATAATCGCCCCAATATTTTTTAAATAGCGCAAATAATTATTCACACTTTCACATACATCATCGCAATATGTCTTTGTAATGTTGCGATCTACCGCCCATAAGTGTGCGCTTAACAAACTATCATTTATGATATCTGCTGTACGACGAACACTTAAAAAGCACCATTTGCTATCCTCTGTTGCACTACGGTTACCCCATAATCTAAAACCATCTTGTTGGATTATTGTTGCAACATTATTTTCATTGAGATAATTTGCTACACAAGCCGTATCCCCGAGTGTGAAATCTATAGGCTTTGAAATACCTGATATTCCATTGATAGTCAAATTTGACGGTGACCACCAAAAACCACGATCGTTATCTGATTTTGCAATAACCCCAGCCACATGAGCACTAGCAGGTTCTTCCGTTATTTGGTCGCCTTTATAAACTTTAACCCATGGATATATGCAATATACACGAGACGAAGCAACGGTTTTAGCATGCTGTACTGCATCTTCTTTCGTGGAATTTGGGCAATCTACAACCGCTATTGCTCTCAAACGTTCTGCAACCGTCTTTAACGCCGTAACAACAGCATTTGTGGTTTCATCAGATGTTTGATGAGTAAAACCAGGTGCTATCAAAATACGTGGTTGAACTGCACATTCTGATTGTGAAGCCAGCAAACATTGTACACCACTATAAGTACCGTCAGCATTTGTGCCACCTACTACATCTGCCTCATTTATCTTTGAGACATCTAATTCGCCCTCTTCGTTCAAAAACTCTTCGTTTTCTGGATCTGCCACGTTAACCACCACAACAACTGCACCAGTTTGATCAAAAATAGCATTTAACGCTGCAGGTATTGTATAGCCCTCGGTGTCTTCGCCAAATATCTTTACCGCCTCGCTTTTAGACCCCAATACAAGTGTTGGTGTATTAACTGGGCCTTGAGGTGCTGTACCTACTAAACCTATAACCGATGATGTCACAGTAGTCACGGGTCTGGCACCACTATCTAGCTCTATTACTTCTATACCGTGTAAAAAAGTTTCTGCCATGTTGTTTACTCCTTTGCTTCCTTATGAAATAAGATTATATTTTCTTAAAGTGTCTTCAATATCGCTTAAAAGTGCCATCGTCCCTGCTTTTTGTGGAACATCTATGTCCGCCCCATTATTTAATTTCTTTGTAAATGTTTTGGACCATATACAATGTTCAGAGCCGAGCGTTGTTATGTCTTTTAGAGGAAATATTCCAGTAATTGGCGAAATACCTATAACATTATCTGTACGATATCGTATGTACATAGTGGTTCCTATGGTTGAAATACCTAATTTCCACTCATAAGTAGAACCTACGCCTGTTTCAGAATATTTGCCTATGATTGTTATTGGGAATATTGTCGCTCCACTGCCAGGTGGTATATCTAGTACCAAATTTCCAGTAAACGTGTCACCATTTTTAGAAGCTTTTTCACCCAAAGCGTTTGAAACAAATTCTGTTGTTGCAAACTGTTTGCTTTGCGTACCTGGTTCTGCAGTCGGTCCAAGTGGGATTCCTGTAAAATTTGGCGAATCCACATTGGCTTTCTTTTCTAGTTCTTGTATTATTTCTTTTGCAAAAACCTTATGTTTATCCCTAGTCCATGAACAAAATAACCATTTTGCTAAACTCATCTAATATCCTTTTTTAAAGTTTTTTTATTCTTAAAAGACCGGCACCTGGTGCCATGGATACAAAAGCCGTACTACGCCACCCACAATCACCACCTTTGCCGATAGTTGTATTTTCGGACCAGTTTGTATTTGAACAGCCAGAAGGAGTTCTGCTTGTTCCCATAGAAGTAGACTCTCGCCCAACAATCTTATTCGTATTATTTATAAGAACTTCTATGATGCTCGCACCAGTTATAGTGTTTACGCCCATCAGGCCAACAGTTTTTGTACAAGCAGAAGAAGATGTAGACACTATTTTTGCACCACTTCCACCGCCTGCCTTTGCAGTTAAATCCCCAAAACCAGTTATATTTGCAAAACCACCGTCTGTTCCGCTAATTGATGTCCCTGAATTTCCAAAAGTCCCACTTTTAGTTTGTCCCTTATCGCCCAAAGTCAGCGTAACTGTAGCGTTTGCGTTTAATTTGGCTATAAATTGCAACGTACCTCCAACTCCACCCTGGGCATAATGATGGTTATTTACAACTACACTTCGAGCACCAGATCCCCCACCACCACTACCAATTAAAGTGATTTCATATAAACCTGATGACAATGATTGGGTATATGTTCCAGGAGTTTTCGTTTCAAATATCAAAACTGGTTCGCTACTGTAAAACTCTTTGGATAAGTTATTTATACCTATATACCCTCGAATAACTTTACGTGCTACATTAGCAACCCCGATATAAATAGTCGGAACTCGCTTTGATAAATTTGCTATACCTATATAAACATTCTTAGCCATGTATTTTCACTCTTCATAAATTAAAAGAACATTACCTGTTGCTAATGTAGTTCCTGCACCAGGGTCATTTGTCTGAGTTTTGATATTACGAACTTCGAAAGCACCTGTAGGGTCTTTACCCGCAACCACTATTGTGTCGCCATTTTTTGATGCCTTTTGAGCAATAGCTTTTTGAATTGTTGTTACAAAATCTGCATCATTACCAATAGCACCAGCTATTTTTTCTAACGTGTTCAAATCATCCGGTGTTTTCCCTACCAAACTGTTAATAGCATCTGTAACAGCTTTAGCAATTGCGTTTGCAACAAAAGCAGTTGTTGCTATTTGGGTTGTACTAACTCCTGCATTTGCTGTTGGTGCTGTTGGGACACCCGTAAAATTCGGTGAAGCAATATTTGCTTTTAAGCCCAATTGATTTGCAATAGTTGTTGCAAAATTTGGGTCATCACCTAAAGCTTGTGCCAATTCATTAAGGGTATCCAAAGCTTCTGGCGAAGAATCAACTAATGATGAAATTGCGTTTGACACAGCATTTGCAATCGCATTTACAACAAATGCTGTTGTTGCCAACTGGTCTGAATTAGTTCCTGGTTCTGCGGTGGGAGCCGAAGGCTCGCCGACAAAATTCGGAGAATCTAAATCTGCCTTATCATCAAATTTCTTTTGCCCTTGAAATGTCAAATTGCTTAAGTCCGTATTTGCGGCCCCATCCATAATCCCATTGTTATACGTCACAATGGTGCTACTTGCATTTGACACTCGTAAAATCATACGAACACCAAGTTCTTTGACAGTTCCCTCTTCGCTAATTGGTTTATAAGTAGCTGGATATTTTCCAACTGCGAACAAGTCACCGTCACTATCAAAAATACCAACTTCTCGTATCCAAAAGCCCCCATGTTCAGCAGTTATGATTGCCTCAGCAACAATGCAATCTGGTTCATTGTCTATATTTGCGACCTTAGTTAATGCGCAACGATATTGCTCACTATTAAGTGCTGTCTGATCTTCGTACGGTGTTAGTGTACTATTACCAAACGCCATATGCGTCAATGTTAAGGTGTTTCCTACTGGTAAAGATGCCAATTTCGCTAAACCAGTACTTGTTATAATTGAGAAAAATTCAGCCATGTTATTCCCTCGGATAAATAGTCGTTGTTTCAAGATGCCCAAACGCTATACCATATGTCGGGCGATTACTTATCGTTTCTATTTCTGGTCTAAATTGATCTAGATGCGAACGTAAATTTTTCGTTTGCATAATGCTCGCATAAATCAAACTTGCCTCTTCAATAGATAAACCATCTTCTTGAAAAATCGCATAAACTCGAAATGTAAACGGTTTACCTCCATATTCGAACCATTCTTCTATACGAATATCAGCGAAACCAAAACTTGCCAGTGCACGCCTTAACGCCCCAATTGTCCCTTTAAGCTTATGAACTTGTATGCTCTCTTTAATAACTGAACGTTTGGTTTCTATAGACCAATTATTATCCCAAACATCAACTGATACTGCCCAAGCCAGCCACGGCAATATCTCTTCTGGACAATTATCAGCATTATTCATCCTACTAATTACATCAATATTCAAAGAAAGAAGCCGTTCTGTTATAACGGCTTCTACATCTTTCTGTAAAATTGATGCATTTGGTGGTAATATGCTTTTAATCTGAGTCATTTATTATCACAAATTCTAAATTGATATTTTTACACACAGGTGCTTGTTCTTTATCAGTGCTTATATCTTGTTGTGGTGACAACAATTCAACTTTTTGAACCCCCTCTGTATGCAAGGCATCAAAAATGCCAGACCGAGCAATCAAGTTACCTATAGTTGTATGCTTTTTGATATAAATATCTAATGCAGCTCGACATTCTTGTTCAGTAACTGTCATGCTCGGGGCAACAAATATATAAATCTTAGCTTCTATGTCATATTCTACTAATTTGGCACTTTGAACTGTTACTTGGTCCGCCAAAGGTCGCTTATCTTCAGACGTTATATAATCACTTACCGTTTTGACCAACTCTTCACCGGCCGTTCCGCCATCTTCTGTAGACAATATAGATATCAGCACTTTCCCTGGTGATGGGGATTGAACGCTAGCGGATGCGACCCTTGAATCAGCCGTCAAAGTGTGAAACAAATAGGCTTTTTCCGAACCGGCTGTAGTCAAAGCCTCCAATCCCAATTGCGCTCTATATCTTAGTCGTTCGTCTGTTTCATTTTCCAAACGTATCAGACCATAAAATGATGCTAAATTATCTAAATCAGCCCCTGTCGCATAAGCTAACATATTTGCTTTTGCAGCCTCATTTATACGTTGGCGCAATAACAACTCACGATACGCAGCACATTCTAGTATAATTATGACCGGATCTGATTCTAGTAGAGCATCATAATCGGGGCAACGAGATCTAAAATCTGTCAACAAACTTTGAAATATGTTTTCAAAAGACAGTTCTTCAACCACATTAGGAAAAGGTAAAAGCGACATATCAACGTGTGTCGGTGTTATCAAACTTTGAATATCGTCTTTGTTCGCTGTACTCATTGTATCGTTATCCCATTGATATTTATTATTTCCCCAGTCGGGATATATACCCCGTCCAAAGTCAGAACTATCTTCCCCGGTATAAGTTCGGTTACTGTCACGGCTGTTACTTTTATGCGTGGTTCATAATTAAAAAGTGCCTCTACAACATCTGAATAAATCTCGGCAACCAGATCCCCAGTCAAAGGTGCGTCTAGCCGTTGAAATAACCTTGACCCATAATCACGCCGCATTGGTCTAGACCCTATCGGTGTGCTTAAAATATCCATTATTGATTGTTGAAGATGCGAAAAATCAGCCAGTGGTTTTCCACTGACTTTATCCATTCCGTTCATTTACATTACTCTATGAAGGTATCATTGTTGTTGAAGTTGCAGGAACATTGCCTCCATTGTATGCAAACTTGTGTGTATGCGTAGACAATTTCACGTTTTTGCCCGTCACTTCGCCTGTTGCTTTTAACTCACCAGACGTGTTTATATCGCCATCAGCAGTTAAATTACCAGATGTTTTCATATCGCCAATAGCTTCAACATTACCATCTGCTTTCATGTTGCCGGTACAGCTTATATTCCCATTATTTTTTACTTCGCCTGTTTGCTCAATATCGTTATTTAGAACTATTTTCTTATCATCGGTACTTGGCGCTGGCATAGAACTTTGATACAACGCTGGTAATATCATCCCCATTCGTAAATCACCATTTGGTGACAAAACGACCACTTGTTCACCCATTTTTAGTGGTATCCATGCCGAGGTGCTTGGTGTTAACCATGGCAAATAGCCTGTGGTTATTTCACCGATTTTTACCCGTGCTTTAGCTTTATTGTAGTCTACTGTCACAACTTTTCCCATGCGAACTATATTACTAACCCTACGTAACAATTCGCTAATTTGTCTGCCTTGTTCAATCGATGTCATCATTGTGCGTTTCCGTCATATATGTAAGAGAATATTCTAATAGAATTGCACCATATATTTTATTTCCGACAATATTATGCTCAACCTGCGTACGTTTAAAGCGTAAAATTGCGTTTTTTCTATTGGGTATTGTCCAGCCGTCCAAAGACTTTTCTATTTTCTCGGCAATATCATCCAAAATGTTATCCAAATCGTCACGACCACTTGATATTGCCTCTATGAATATTTCTAATTCACGAGTTAGTTCCCCATACCCGTCAGTATCCCAACGTTCTGCTATAATCTGTTCATTGTTTGTATAAACTAAAATTGCAGGTAAATCTTGGTCGAACATAGAAATTGAACGACCAGAAAATATTTTTACGTTTGGAACTTTTTTAAGCTGTTCTGCTATTTTATCCCGAATGTCTGATCTTGGGTGTGTCATGCTGTTTCGTGTAGTACTAGTTTTCTTGATCCAGGTATATGATGCTCTATATCAATAACTTGATATTCTATGTCCCAAATCTTTACATAATCACCTTGTAATGGTGTCGGATATTCTGGCGGAAAATTTACAAGCCGCACAAAAAGTACTATTTTTGCGCTAGATATATCTGCACCAGCGTTTTTTAATTCAACTTCCATATAACTTTTATGAAAGTCACCAATTATTTCAAACGGAAGAAAAGCCGTATTCTTTGGGCGGTACATTACTCGCCGCCCAAAGATTGCCATATTTGGTTTATTAACAAAGTTATCAAAATCAAATGGCATTTTATGAACCTGATTTTGTCAGAGTTACTTGACAAGCGTGTTGCCAATAGCCGTATCCAACGTTGCGCCATGTATCTACTCCATACTGGTGGGCATCGTTATCAAATTCATATTCTGAACCCTCGGCCTTGGCTTTTACTTGTACCTTTGTTTCTTCCTGACGAATAAATGCTTTTACATCACCGTCCGCTCGAAAAATATAGATTTTACTTCCATTCAAACGTGGATTTGCCGCAACAGCGATATCCAAATCTGCCAAAACCTTTACAGGGTTAGTTGCACCACCTGTAGTCAATGGAACCGCCAGCGCAGCTTTGGCTACGAACCACAAATTTACTGGAACCATCACAACAAAACGAGTTGCGTTTTCATTTGTTGGTTCACCTTGATCATCCTTAAAACTGATAATTTGCTGAACACCTGCCAATATCGCCTCACGCAATGCGGCTTCAGTTGGTGCGGTTACTGTGCCAACCTCCCCATTGATACCTGCTGACATCAAATTAAAGTCTATTTTATTTGATTGTACACCGGACTTACCCTCTTTGTGATTTTCTGCAAAGAAAGGTTTCCCGTCATAGCATTCGCCTGTTTCGCCATTTATTATCAGTTTAGATAATAACAATGCCCAATGAGAATTTGTACGTGTGGCCAATTCACCAATACGGGCTTTGATTTGACCAGTTTTATCACGGCGCAAATGTTTTACAGGAATATCTAATGTAGCCTCAAAATGCTTATTCTCAATTGAGATACCGTTAGATGTAAAACCCTTAGAATGACGACCTCCAATCCATTCACGCATTACTGGGCTTTGTCCAATCCAAGCGTATTCTTCACTGTCTTGATCTGAAGTAAAATAGTTAGAAATAGCGGTAATCCATTCCATACCGCTGTTTTCATTTAAACGTTTATAAAATTCACCGATAATCGCTCGGCTAGATAATCTATTCATCGTTAACCTCCATTAACGTTTTATGGTTGTACATCTTCCCCTGTGGTTTCTTCGGGTTCTTCAGATATTGTTGTTACCTTTGCAATATTTAAGAAATCAAATGAAACAACAGCGTTTTTATCATCTTCTAAACGGATTATGGTTCCGAAATATGTACCACCACTTTCTTCTAAACTGAAAGTATTGTCATCTGTTACATATACACTAGAACCTATTTTTTCCTGTGTAATGCTTTCAAATTCCAATACGATCTTTCCGGACACCTTGACCTCTACCTTTATATCCCCATCTGCACCGTTTGTATTATCTGCAGAATCCAGGGCAATCCCCATTAAAGTATCGCCTACTTGAAAAGAACGACCGTAACCAGTTGCGGAACAGCCAACAACTGCCCCCTTAAAAATCTTTTCACCTGCGGCAACAGAAACAGCATTACTATCCGTCTGCGTTTCAAATATACGTGTCACATCTTCTGTAAGTTTTGCCATATTTATTCCCCTTTATTTTGAATTTTTATTTGACCATTTTCTTGAGCGATGAAATATGCAACAAAAGCTTCTTTATCACCGTCAAATTCTTTACGAATTTCCGCCTTTGTGTTCCACTCGTGTTCTGCACGCTCTGTTGCCGTAGCTCCAACGAAAGAAGGTGCTACAACTTTTGCGCTAGGAGATATTTCTGGTAAATTCTCTTCCGCATTTTTTAAACTCGCAAGGTAATCGTTACCTTTAGCTTTTTCTGCTTTTACGATTTCCAATGCTAATTTTTCGGCGGTCATTTCTGGATCTGCTTTCGCTTTTGCCAACAAATCTTCATGTCCAGCAACAGCAAGCTCTTCCAGAGCCAACAATCTGGCACGTTCAGCAGCCGCCCCCTCAGAACGATACGCATCGATCTGTTCCTGTGTAATGGCTTGTTTGTCCATTTTTTGTACTCCTTTGTTTTGTTCAATAAGTTCTGCCAAGGTACTTTCATAGTCGCCAAGTGCGTCCGCCATACCTACGTTGACGGCGGCAGGCCCCATCAAAACACCGCCTTGTCCGAAATCCTTTTTTACGGTTTCTGGTGCCAAACCTCGGTATTTTGCAACAGCATCTATGAATTCTGATTCCAAATCATCAAGCTCAGCTCTGATTGTTTCGACTCCCTCTGCTGTACGTGGGTCAGGTCGTTTTTTCTTTGCGTTAGTAGAAACAATTTCTATATTTTTATATCCATCTGCATCTGGCTGCTCTTGAACAGACACTGTTGAAACAACTCCTATACTTCCCAATAAAGCCGTTCTTTGAGCAACAATTCGTTTCGTTGCTGAAGCAAGCCAATAAGCCGCAGAACAGCAGTTGCGCCCAACGTATGCCCAAACTTTTTTACATTCACATGCCTGGCGAATAATAGCGGCCATTTCAGACGGTCCAACTGCAACACCACCAGGACTGTCTATATCTAATAAAATTGAATGAATGGACTTATCATCAAGTGCTGTTTGTATATCACGAGCCAAAACGTCCAAACTTGTTCCGCCCATCAATAGAGTGAATAAATCGAACCTAGCCGTGATAATCCCCTTAATGGGAATTACGGCAACACCATCTCGTATTGTTGTTGTAAACGAATGTTCTAACGGCTTTTGTGAAAACAAAGAGAGCCCCGATTGGAGCTCTCTTATATTTGCATCCATATTTTGAAATGTTTGTGGTTCTATCGCCCAATGCTTAGCAATTATTTGCAAATCATTCCTCTTCTTCATCGTTATCCTTTCCTATGGTTTCTGTTAATCCTGCCTCCGTTCGAAGTCTTTGTTCCTTGGCACGCTGAACATGTTTAACTTCCCAAGAACCACCTGTTATTTGTGCAGTTTCTTCTTCAAGTGTTGAAACACCTAAACGAACACGATAGTCAGCAGCACGAATTTCTTTCAACTGATCTATTTGTCCACGTGGAGGTCCTATCCACTCTGTTCCTAAATATGCAGCTCTTACAAATGGATCAGAAAAGAACCCCGGTGCTTCAATTATCCCTTTTGCCACAGCCTCAGTTATTACCATCTCATATACGGGTTGGCAAAACTGACTAGCCATCCAGATACGCCTTGTACTGAACGTTTTCCACGCCTCAACCAATGCCGCCTGTGCTGCTGAATAACTTGCTGTAAAATGCTTTATCAGTATTTCAAACGGTAATTCCAATGCAACACCGATTTGTCGCAAAATTGATTGTACAAAACCGTCAAACGCTTGGTTTGGGCGTTTGGGGTCTGCTATCTCTATCTCTTCATTTGGTTGCAGATCCAGAATTGCGCCCGGCGACATTTTATAGTCGCTGTTTTTGGTGTTGGTCGGCTGGTCATTAACCCCCATGGGTACCATTGGCGCCATTCCTGTTTCACTTTCTGTTTTCACAAATATTGTGAACATAGACGATATGACGGCCGCCATAATTTCCGCCTCAGTATATCTATCTAATTGTTTAAGGCTTTCAATTACAGGTGCCAAATATGGTATTCCACGTGTCAAACCTGGTCTTGTTCTTGAAAATATGTGCAACATTTGCCTATGCCCATCAGAATCAAACGCAGAGATTCTACTAAATGCCAAAACGCCTTTATCGTGATCATCAGGATGACGATTTGCTACATGATAGGCAACTGGCGCACCGTCTGAATCTATTTCAACACCTGCCACAATATTTTCATTATAAGTTTCTGGATCGGCTATGCGATCAGCTTCTATTACTTGTAAACTAGTTCCAAAAGGATTACCTAGCCTTGTTTTATACTTACGTAGTACAAACACATCGCCAGATTCTAAGCAAGACCGCAATACCAACGATTGCATTTCTGCAAAAGTCTGTCCACGTGTGATATCGCAATCTCGGCTATTTGCCCATATTTGAAAAATACGTTCCGCATCTGCCTCCCACTTTTCCATAGCCTCATCTGTCTTGAGATATGGGCGCAAAATATTTCTATCTATATGCGATTGAGGTTTCAACCCCGTGCCAATAACATTGGTTATTACAGTATTTACAGCCCCGCAAGCCAATGGTGCGTTTCTGAGCAAATCTCTTGATCTATCTCGTAAAACAGGCAAATCATCTAGAGAAACATTATCCGCAGAACCACTAGTTGGATACCACGTTGTTGTCTGTCTTCTGTCTTTTCTAGCACCTGTATAGCCTCCCAACATAGCCAATTGAGTGCGAGCTTGCCATCTTTTAAGCGCAGTCTGTGGCGCAATCCACATAATAGCTTTGTCTACAAATGTTTGTGATGGTAAATTGATTTTTTTCATTTTTGGCCCCACAAAAAAACCGTTCCGAAAAAGGAACGGTTTTTTATTTGTTTCTTATTTTAATAAAACGAATACGATGTTGTACCCAGCGAATCCGTATAGCTATCTGAGTTAATATAGCTATCGCCAACATACCCCGTCGTAGATGTATTTCCAAGAGAATCTGTGTAGCTATCTGTGTTAACATAGCTGTCGCCAATATACCCCGTCGTAGATGTATTTCCAAGAGAATCTGTATAGCTATCTGTGTTAACATAGCTATCGCCAATATACCCAGTTGTAGATGTATTCCCAAGAGAATCTGTATAGCTATCTGTGTTAACATAGCTATCGCCAATATACCCAGTTGTAGATGTATTCCCAAGAGA
>CALXLG010000021.1 GCA_944389135.1 uncultured Alphaproteobacteria bacterium | reverse complement strand
GACAAAAGCTGCGATGCAAACAAACTCAACTCTTACGGTATCACAACAATTATCAATGCCGGAGGGGAATACAGAGAATGGGGTAATCGAAACGCCTCATTCCCTCAATCAAGCGGAATTATGACCTTCGAATCCTGCGTCAGAACAATTCAATTTTTCGAAGATTCTATCGAAAAATTGACTCTTGACACCATTGATGCTCCGCTGACTACTGCATCCAAGGACAGATTGCTCGAAAAAATCAGAAACTTTTTCAATGTCCAGCAGAGCAAGGGAGCCACTCTCGGGTTTGATGTTTGGATTGATCCGGCAAAAAACCCCTCGTCCAAACTTGCAGACGGATGGTTGACCGTCAGCTACAGCTGCTGTCCTCCTCCTCCGATGGAGAGAGTCACTTACGAAAATGACGTAACAATCAAATATCTTGACACAACAGGAGACAACGAATAATGCCAAACAGAAGTATTTTTACGGACGCCTGCGTCTATGTCGACGGAATGCAGACTCTCGGGCTTGCGACAACGGTCACCCCGCCGAATATCACGTACAAAACCATTGAGGATAACTCCCTCGGGGCGATTGCCACTCAAGAATTCAATAACGGGAAAATCGAAGCCATGGAGGCAAAAATCACTTTTAATTGCTTCTACAAAGACATCTTTTCTAAAGTAGCCCATCCCTTCAGGTCTGTACAGCTCGCAATTTACGGTAACTTTATCGAATATGCCGGTGACGAACCTGTCGACAATTACGGCAGCAAGCTCTTTTTGAGAGTATCCCCGAAAGAATTCGCTCTTCTCGGAGAAATGAACGAACACGAGAACATTAAACCGGAATATACGCTCAGAGTGTCAGCGGCAAGACTTGTAGTAAAAGGCGAAGAACTCTACAACATTGATATCTCAAATAATATCCTTGTCGTCGGAGGAATTGATGTAAGAGGTGCAGTCCTTGCTAATTTAGGGATAGTTTAAAGCAGTTTTAAAAATATTTTAAAAAGGAGATAAAAATGAGCGAAAAACAAACAAAAACACAGCCGTTCACTTTTGAATTGAATGACGGAACCAAAGTAGCTCTCACGGGATGCAACGGTTTTGATTTGATGAAAGCCAGAAAACAGGCAAATGCCATTAACGATCCTGCTCAGACGCCGTATTTCCTTTTATCCGAAAAGGCAACTTTTAACGGAGAAAAATGGGCAAAAGACCGAATACTTGAACTTGATATAGCGGATATCCTGCTCATCGAAGACAAATGGAGTGAATTTGCCTCGGGAAAAAACTCCCGACAGCAAGAGATATAATCACTCTTGCTTATATTACGGGCTGGCAGAGGAGCGAAATACTCTCTCTTGACGTAGATGAGATTGATTACTGGTGCAGAGAAGCGGTAGATTTTTATAACGACTTGCATAAATCGGAAGGATAGCGAAAAATGAGCGATAACTTACTTTTAAAACTCACTTTAACCGCCACGGACAAAATGTCTAAAGTGGTTAAAGGCGCTGTCCTCCAGTCAGATAAAGCGTTTAATGATTTACGGCAAAAAATAAGCTCTGTCTCTGACTCGATGGACAAGCTCGGAAAAGATGCGCTTGTAGCGGGAGGTATAATGGCAGCACCTCTGGTCGTCGGGGTAAAAAAAGCCGCTGACTTCGGAGCCGAATTGTCAAACATCAAAGCCATTACGGGCGAAACAAACGAAAATATGGAAAAACTGAGAAAACTTGCCCTAAAAATGGGAGCAGAAACTCAGTTTTCCGCTCTGGAAGCCGCTCAGGCAATCACGGAACTGCAAAAAGCAGGTGTGTCAACGGCACAAATTCTGGGAGGAGCCCTTGAGGGTTCTCTCAACCTTGCGGCAGCAGGAGACCTTGAACTGGCGGAATCTGCAGAGATTGCCTCTACCGCCCTGAACGCATTCAGAGACGACAATATATCCGTTTCTCAAGCGGCTGATATACTTGCAGGCGCCGCAAATGCCTCTGCGACAAGCGTGGGCGAACTGAAATATTCACTGTCCATGACTGCAGCTGTTGCCTCAGGTTTTGGAATGTCCTTTAAAGACGTTAACATCGCTCTGGCTATGTTCGCCCAGAACGGGCTTAAAGGCTCCGATGCAGGCACAAGCCTTAAGACGATGCTGATGAACCTCCAGCCGAGAACGGATGAACAGATAGCAACCTTCGTCAAACTCGGGCTTGCTCAAGGTAAGCTGATAAAAACGACAAAAAACGGAAAAGAACAATATCAGTTGTTGTCTAATGCCTTTTTTGACTCGAAAGGCAATATAAAAAGTATAACGGAGATATCCGGGCTCTTACATGACAAGTTAAAAAACCTTACCAACCAGGAACGGCTTTTCGCCCTTGAAACAATGTTCGGTGCCGATGCAATCAGAGCGGCAAACATACTGTACAAGGAAGGCGCTGACGGCGCAACAAAAATGTGGGGAGCTATGTCCAAAGTTAAGGCTGCCGATGTCGCAAAAACCAAAATGGACAACCTTAAAGGAGCCATGGAAGAATTGAGCGGCAGCATCGAAACAATAAGTATCACAGCAGGAGAAAAGCTTGTCCCTGCAATAAGAATACTTACGGATATGTCAACTGCGATGGTTAATATGTTCGGAGCTCTGCCGGAACCGCTGCAATCAGCCATTGTAATGACAAGTGCATTTAGTGCGGTCGCCCTTATAGGTTTCGGTGCCGTTACTCTCGCTGCATCAGCTGCAATGAAGGGTTTTAGCGAATATTTAGGGATATATCGCAATGTAATCCGCTATACACACAAAAATAAAATCTCCCTTGACCTCATCAACCCGATAACAGCAGTCCAAAAGCTTGACTCCAGCCTGCGAAATATGCTGCATAACTCAATGCTCAATGTCTATACAGGTTTCCAGATGCTGCCATCCCGCATTAACCTTGCCGGAAAAAGTATGTCGCTGTTTATGCTTAATGCCCGTCAAAATGCCCCGATGATGTTGGCATCAGGGTTCAAAAATCTCGGCACAAGTATTGTTACAGGAATGAGGGCAATGTGGGGGCTGAATGCCGCTCTGCTCACTTCTCCTATCACCTGGATAGGAATAGCAATCGCCGGAGCTGCCATTATGATATACAAATACTGGAAACCTATATCAGGTTTCTTCAGGGGTTTGTGGGCTGGTATTGTCGAAGGCACAAAACCTCTCCATCCGATATTCAACAGGATAGGACAATCCGTATCACCTCTTGTCAACTGGTTTAAGGCTCTAATCAAACCGGTAGACGACGTTGGCGGGAGTGCGGAAAAAATGGGCGTAAAAATCGGTAAAGCAATCGGAGGCGCCATAACCTGGGTAGTGAAACTGACAAAAAAAATCTGGGATTTGCTCAAATGGACGCAGCCCCTCTACTGGCTCTTTAAGGGTGGCAAATGGGCAATCGAAGCAACACAAAAAGCTCCAAAAGGGGCGCAAACGCCAAAGGGCGGACAAAACCCTCCCCAATCCCCCAATGACGAAAAGCCTCAAACGGACGGCTCTCACAGAGAAGGTCTTGATTATGTGCCTTATGACGGATATGTCGCAGAACTGCATAAAGGAGAAAGAGTGCTCACGTCTGGTGAAAACAGACGGCTGACAAGAACAAACGTCACAAACAACGGAGGTATAACTCTGAATTACTCTCCTGTAATCAATGCCTCACAGGGCATGATACCCGACATTGAACGCATCCTCAGAGAGAATGAAGCCCGTCTGATGGCGAAACTTGAACTTGTTCAGCGACGCAGGGAGGCAAGAAGCTATGCTTAACGGATATATATCACTCAATCAATTTTTGGAAAAAACAGACACGGAAATAACTCCCGTCATAATCGGAGAAGGCGACGTGTTGGACATATTTTCAAAAACCGAGGCAAGCCGGACCGAAACCGAATACGGCTATACGGAGGTCAAAGGCATAAACACAAAACCTGCGTTAATTGCCTCGGGCGAGGGCTTAAAACACTACTCCCTACCGATAAAACTCCATGCAAGCTTCTGCAGACCGGATAAAATTATCGCAGAACTTGAAGAAAAAGCCTCCAAAAGAGAGGTAATCGACTATTTTCAGGGAGACACCTACATAGGGAGATATGTAATAAATAAAATCTCAAAAAATATCCTCTCGACATACCTCGGTTACACAATCTGCGCAGAACTTAACGTTGACCTCGTCGAATACTACGAAGAGCCGGAGGAGTTTTCTCCTCAAAAAAAGGTTGTCAAAAATCCGGGACAAGACCTCAAAAGTGTCCTTAAAAAGAAACTTAACCCGGCAGTAAAAGTCAATACTACAACACAATCTCAAAGCTTTTTCTCCTCGTTGACGGATGCAGCGCTGGATGCAGCAATCAGACAGGGCAAGAGCTACCTGAGCGAAAAAACAAACGGAGTATCAGATGATATCGTATCAGCAATATAAGACATATATTTCGCAACCGAACGACCGGTGGGACACAATTGCATACGAATTTTACGGCGACTGCTACAATTTTTCGCCCCTGCTTGAGGCAAATCCCTCTGTCGCAATCTCTCCCTTTATCCCTGCAGGAACAGAACTTATCATCCCAGTGCTGGACATAACAGAACAAAATCAGGACTTACCGCCATGGAAACAATAAAAAAACCGCAAGCCATCTTGATATACAACGATAAGGATATCACTCTTGATATCTCAAAATACCTGATATCTCTGAGTTATAGCGACTATGAAAAAGACCAGTCGGATGAACTCGCCATTACCCTGAACGATAAAGAAAATTTGTTCAAAACAGCCTGGAAACCCCAAAAAGGCGATAAAATCGCCGCCAAAATCGGCTACCTCGGAGAAGAATTACTCAACTGCGGGAGCTTTACCGTAGATGAGAATGAGATGAGCCTGTCTGACGGAGGAAACATTGTAACAATCAGAGCTCTTGCTGCCTCAATTAACGATAAAATCAGAGAAAAGAACTCAAAAGCTTATGAAAACAAGCTTCTTGTCGATATAGCAAAAGAAATCGGAAAAAAACACAACTTCCGGGTTGTCGGTTCGGAAGGGTTTATCAAAATCCAGAGAGCTACACAGTACAATGAGAGCGACCTGTCTTTTCTCCGCCGGATATCGGCTGAATACGGCTATATATTCAAACTTTGCGATAATCTGCTTGTTTTTACAAAAATTGATACTCTCGAAAAAACCGAGCCTCTGACTACTCTCACCCTCAAAGACATCTCAACCGTGTCTCTCAGGGATACATCGACCAAAACCTATACATCATGCAGAGTGCAATATTTCAATGCAAAAACAGGTAAATACCAGAGTGTCACTGTAAAAGGCGACAGACAGGATGTCAAAAAAGAAGTGCTAAAGCTGAATGTCAAGTGTCAGAACAAGGAAGAGGCTATCACCAAAGCAAAAGCAGGTCTCAAGACAGGGCAAAATACAATAGAAGGCTCTCTTACACTTAAATCAGGAAACCGCTATTTTATCGCCGGTGCAAATTTTACGATGACAGACGGACTCGGCTTTTACGGCGGGAAATTCCACATAAAAAGCTCCACACATGAGATAACACACGATAACTATACCTGCTCCGGGGAGGTGTACAAAATTGCTTAACTTATGTTTCGGATATGTTACTAATTTTGATAACAACGGCAGGGTAAGAGTGTTACTGCCCGAATTCGATGACCTTGTCTCGGATTTTATGCCGGTGCTGAGGCAAAACACAAAAGACAACAAAGACGGCAATTTTTTGGATATTGACGAACAGGTCGCCGTCATCTATGACTCGGACAAAGATACAGGCGTTGTTATGGGCGCAATCAGCACCGATGCTTGTCCTTTACCGGTCATTAACAGGGATAAAAAATATTTCAGCTTCTCTGACGGCTCAAACATCGAATATGACCGTAAAGAGCATACCTTGACTCTCGACATCAAAGGCAATGTGTCAATTAAAGCGGACAATGCGACAATTGACGCTCAAAAAATCAACCTCGGAAACGGGGGGAAAGCCATTGCCAGAATAGGCGACACCGTACAGGTTGACGGAAATACTCACATCGGCACAATTACCTCAGGAGGAGTTAACACAAGTCTATGATTAGCGATTACAGAACACTTGATACGGAAAACTGGCAGCACAAACTCGGCACTGATGCTATAGCAGCGGACATAGAAGATATCAATCAGTGTATTGATACAATCTGTATAACCCCGAAAGGGTCAATCCCTTACAACCCTGAATTCGGGCTTCCGTTAATGGATTTTATGGACAAACCAATTAACCTTGTTGCCTCAAAAATTGCGGTACAAACCCTGGAAACACTCAAATTACAGGAGCCGAGAGCCACATATCAGGATTGCAAAGTCAAAGAAATTGACGAAAACGGCTGTCTCAGACTGCTAATCAGTTATACATATAACCAAACATCGATGACAAAAGAGGTGTCAGTACCATGGCAGAGATAAAATTAATCGATTTTACCCCGGAAAGCGAAGAAAAAAACATAAAGTCCTACTATGAGAAACTTGCCGATAAAAAGCTCTATCCAGCTCAGGTTGACAATCTGCTGTTATC
>CALXLG010000020.1 GCA_944389135.1 uncultured Alphaproteobacteria bacterium | reverse complement strand
ATAGTGATAGCCATGTTTACATTTCTCCTTTTTTTTTGGTTTAATCATTATTGGTTTTCGGTTCTTTTTGTAACTTCCATCGGAATCGACGATCAGCCGGAACCTCTCCGCGATCTTCTGCTGCAAAACGGCGGTCGTAATCATGTACGGTGCGGCCGGAAACAAAACGGCCAGTTTTCTTGTCCGTGTGCCCGGCCTTAAAAGTAGTGGGGCTATCCTTGTCCCACTTCAGCATCAGGGCCCAAAGATCGGGCCGTGTGTGGTACAGCTTGCGCAACTGATCGGTCGGCTGTTTCGGGCAAAACCAGCATCCGTCGCGGGCGGAAGTGTTGTAGGTTGGCGCAAGAAGATTGTTTTTTTTGCACCAGTCATAGCACATAGCCTCCGTCCATCCCGCCTCTACGAGAGGGGACTTTTTTCTTTCGCCGAGTTGCCCGCATCGTTTAGGTTCATCGGCGGCTATGGCGATGTAGTAGACTTCTCCGGTTTTTGGGTCGGACTTAGCCCCTTTTAAGTCTCTGGCGCACCATGAACCTTTGAGCAGGGGCCATCCCCGTATAGTGGTTTCTCCGGTTTTACGCTGATAATCCGTGTAGAACAGCTCCTCGAAAGTGTGCTTATGCGGCGTGTAGTCCACATCAAGACCCCAGCGGCGTTTAATCTCCGCCCGAGCATAGGTTTTGAAATCCTCCATATCCTGCGCACAGGCGTTTATCTCTTTGGTGGCCCATATTGGTGAGTGAACCACGCGATCCACGGGCCAGTGAAGGAGGTCGACCGCGACATGGAGGCCCGCCATGCTGTCCTTTCCAAAACTGATAAAGTAGATATGTTCCACTAACTATCTACCTCCTTAAACATGTATTCAGCAGGATTGTACGGCGGCCGCCTATCGCTCTCGGGAACGAGCGTAGGTTTGCCGGGGGTCTTGGTCCACAGGCCCCCGGCGGTCTCGGCAAAGGCCTTTTTGCCCAGGGCCTTCTCCAGCGCGGCGACGGACACGGGCTTTCGCTCGTACAGCATTGCCTCGTCCACGCCGCGGCTTTGGAGCTGTTCAAATGCGGCGTCGCTTCCACCGTTCCACTCCCGGCTTCCACGGCCCTCCACGGCTTTCCAGCCGGCGATAGGGTGGCCCTCCAGTGTAGCCTTCAGCGCATAGTCCTCCAGATCTTTGAGCCACGCGGCTACGTCCTTGGCTCGGGTGAGGATGTCTCCGATCTTGTCATCGGTCAGAAGGGGCGGAGGGGTTCCTTGCACGCTTCCTCCCCCAGAAGTAAATTTGGACGCAGCGGTCTCCCACTCACTTGCCGGCATTGCATTGGTCGCAGACAAAGGCTCCACGTCAAACATGGCCTTGGCCCGCTCGGTACAAGTGGCCTTCGCCTTGCAGAATTTACACCAGTCGCCGGCGTGAAACTCCTGCGCGCCGTCCCATGCTTTTTTAGCCTGCTGCCACGCCCATTGTTCTGCCCAATCTAAGAGCGTGTCTGGTGTTGTTTCCCATTCCCGAACGCCGCCCGCGTTTGGCTGGACGATGGACATATGCACGGTCTCGATACTGTCGCCGAAGATGGGGCGGAAGTAGCGGAGTGCGCCCCAGGCATAGAGCATCATCTGGGGGTTGCCTTCGGTCTCTACGACCACCCCGGATCCGTTCTTGTAGTCCACGACATCCAGACGGCCGGAGCCGATCATGATACAGTCTGCGGTGCCAAAGCCCTCCGGCACGATGTCGGAGAAGTCCACCTGGACCTCCAGGGCCACAGTTGGGGCGATAGGATAGCTCATGGCTCGGACCTTCAGATGCTCCAGGTATTCATCGGTGGCCCCGTCCATGGACTTGTCGTAGTGCTCGTTTTCAGTCAGCTTTTTTAGCTTGGTGTTGAAGCTGCGCTTAGGCATTGGATCGATGAAGTAGTTTCGGGCCTTCAGCTCCGCGATCTCGTGGGCCAGGCGGCCCGCCTCTGCGTAAGGGCTGGTGGTGTCCGGCATGTTCTCGGTCAGCCGGGCCGAACCGGGGCAGTTGAGCCACCGGTGGGCACTGCTGGCGCCCAAAAGGGCGTGTTTCTCAGGTGGCATCGTTGGGTTCCTCCTTCCATAAAATCGGGTTTTTAGCCGCGTCGGAGATTATTTGCCTTTTCGGATTGCGAGCACCAGGATTCCCAGAAACTCTACAAACAGGGTTGCACAAACCCCCAGCAAAAAAGGATCAACGTACATTATTTTTTTTATCCTCCGCTTCGATTGCTTTTTGCTCTCGTAATTTGTAGCACATGTGTGCGGCGTAGCTTATGGCCTGAAACAGTGACAACTCCGAGCTGTCTTTGATTCTTGACCAGGCGCACTGAATTTGTTTTCCATCAAAAAGAATGGTGAATTTCACGGCTTGCGGATACACATTCACAGCGACTTGATAACCCGCACAGTTTTTACTTTTGGAGGTTTCCTCTGGGGGCGCAGTCTGCGCAATGTCATCTACTTTGAGCCCGTATAACGCCTCGAGGAGTTTCACTTGTGTCAGGGGGATTTCCCGGTTTTGGAGGCAGTTGCTCAAATACCTCTCGCTTTTACCGGAGGCTGTGCTTACCTGAGCGGCAGCCAAGCCTTTGTTTTTGAGCCACGTTTTTACTTTATCCGTGTCTACGCTGACTTTTTTACTTTTTCTCATACTCTGGCCCCCAGTGCCCGCATTTCCGTGGCGAACGGCCCGATCTGGTCAGGTCGCAGCTCCTGGGCGCAGGACACGCCGTACTTCTGGAGCAGGGCGTTAAGCTGACCCATGGCCGCCGGGTTGGCCGCGATGAGGTCAGCGCCGGCTTTCGCCACCATGTCACCGGTGATCTGAGGTGCCGGAGTAGTGGGGACGGCTGCCGGCGCCGTGGGCACAATCTGGGCAGGTGAGGGGGTAGTCATCACGGGGCTCGACGGCGTAGGGTTTACGAGTGCGGGTGCGGGTGCTGTGGGCACGGTATCCTGCGACGAAACGGTGGGGTTGTTTTCAGGATATTCCTCCCGTAGGATAGCTTTGGCTAATACCGCAGCCGCCAGGGGCAAATCGGGGCATTTAATTGTCACGTTGATATCCATTGTTGTCTTCCTCCTTAGATGTAATCAGTTTTTTGTTTGCAGCAGCTTTTTTCATGTCTTCATAGATAGCAGCCAGCAGCTCAATTCTTACGCGGTTCGGGATTTCAGAAAGACGGAGATCAATGGTGTTCATGTGTCGCCGCACCATCCCTTTCTTGTTCTTGGACGGCGGCATCGTGCGCCGTTGCAGCAGAGGCCATGTCCAAGCCCTCCGCCACTCCCACCAGCCTGTGCTGCTGGGGCTCCGGCAGCCGCTCGAAGATTCCGAGGATGTCCAGGGCCAACTGCTTTTCCTTTTCGCTCATGGGCTCACTCTCCTTTCTCCATGTTTTCGATGGCATAATCAATGCACTGCTCGACGATCCCGCCGAGGGGCAGCCCGGTCTCCCGCTTCAACTGTTCGAGCATCTGATAGTAGCTCGGTTTCAGCCGAACAATAGGCTGCTTTGGCTTTGCTTGCGTGTCCTCACATTTAAGTCGAAACGGCTCTATTTGTTTTCTTGGCATCTGTGGTTCTCCTTTTGTTGTTGCTCCTTCCGTCGCCGCGTGGTAAACTTTGGGCGGAAGGAGGTGAGTAAAATGCTTGGCCGATATGAAATTCCGTGGACATTCAAGTCGTGGATCGCTAACTTCAAGGCCGTTGATCTTCCAATTGGCGACCTGGCCAGGGACGTGGACAGGGACCCTGAGTTCCCAGAATCCGATGATTTTTCGGAAATAGCCGCCCACGTTCTTCGGCACCGGGGCGCTGACGGACCCGTGCTGTCAGTACTTGCCGAAGCCTGGTCGTACTACTTGGCCTCGACAAGGGAAACGTGACGGTGCCTCTCGTAAGGCTCGCGCTCCAGCTTGACCTCCACCCGCCGCTCTTGTAGTGCCAGTACAAGGGCGGCAATTTCTTTCGGGCTGCCGATGACGGTGATTTCCATATGATTACCTCCTTTTTTGTGTGTTGAGTGTAAAACAAGTATACGTCGGAAAAAAACAAAAGTCAAGCGTTATTTTGTTGACACTAAAACATTTTTGTGCTATGCTCTACTCGTAATAAAGGAGGAGAGGCGTTTGCATACAAGAATAAAAGCGTTGCGAACGGCCGAGGGCCTTACGCAACAAGCGTTTGCCGATAGAATAGGTGTAAAGCGCAACACGGTTGCCACATATGAGATGGGCCGAAGCACGCCGAGCGATTCCGCAATTACCCTTATCTGCCGCGAATTTAATGTAAATGAGGCCTGGTTGCGTACTGGAGACGGGCCCATGTTCAAGCCAAAATCTCGAAACGAGGAGCTTTTTGAGTTTCTCAACACGGCGGTGGAGGAGGACGGAATCAAAGCCCGGTTGCTCACCGTCATGGCCCGGCTTTCTGAGGATCAGTGGGAGCTGTTGGCGGATATGGCCAGGAAGCTCGCCGAGGAAGAAAAGGAAAAGGCGGACCCGGAATAAACCAGGTCCGCCTTTAGGGGGCGTGCGTCATTTCAAAATGTTCTGTATCGTGCGTAAAATAAGCTCAAGCTGCCGCCTGTTGGCCTCAGCCAGCGCGTCCATAATTCTGGCAAGCGTTTCCTTGGCTGTCATGTGCCGGTCCCCCCTTTCCTGCAACTGCTCGGCAAGGCCAGATTCTTTGTGTGGCATAATTATAGAACGTTTGTTCTTATTTTACAATATGCAATTTTAGAAAGGAGGGTTGTGCCCTTGGGGAGTCTTAGGTCATCGGATATCCACGGCGCCTCTGCCGTGATTTACGCAAGGTACAGCTCTCACAGTCAGCGCGATGCCAGCATAGAGCAGCAGGTCGCCGAATGCCAGAAATTCGCTGCGGCAAACCATTTGACGGTGATTTCCGTTTACGCGGATCGGGCGGTTTCTGGCCGTACTGACCGCCGGGCAGAGTTTCAAAAGCTGATGCGGGATGCCTCAAAGGGGCTCTTTCGATATGTTATTGCCTGGAAATCGAGCCGCCTGGGCCGCAATATGCTCGAAGCAATGATAAACGACGCGCGGCTGCGGGAGCTCGGTGTACGAACCCTCTATGCGGAGGAGGACTTTGATGACACTGCCGCCGGAAGATTCGCGTTGCGGAACATGATGAATGTGAATCAGTTTTATTCTGAGAACATGGCAGAAGACATCCGTCGCGGGATGCACGACAACGCAGAAAAATGCAGAGTAAACGGCAAGGTGGGGTATGGTTTTCGGAAGGGCGAAGACGGTAAATACACGATAGACCCGAAAGAGGCTGCGGTTGTCCGAGAAATATTTGAGCGGGTTTCCCTGTCGGAGCCTTTTGTTGATATCGGCGCAGACCTAAATGCGCGGGGAATCAAAACGGCATCTGGCGGATTGTGGACAAAGAGCAGCTTTCAAAATCTGTTGCTCAATGAACGGTATCGCGGTGTTTATCTGTGGGGGACTACCCGTGTGGAAGGTGGTATTCCTCGGATCATCAGTGACGTTTTGTTTTATCGGGTACAGGAGGTGTTGAAAACGAAGAAGCATGTGCGGGGCCGTCACGTCGCGGCGGGAGAGTATCTGCTCACCGGAAAATTATTCTGTGGGCATTGTGGGTCTCCAATGATTGGGCTTTCCGGTACGAGTAGAAATGGGGACAAATACTATTATTACGTTTGCCAGAAAAAGCGTACCGAGAAGACGTGCAAGAAAAAGAACGTGAGACGTGATTTTTTGGAGCAGCAGGTGGCGGATGCCATACGCTCCATTATTATGCAACCCGAGTACGTTGACTGGCTGCTGGAAGGATATGAGTCTTTTGTGGCAGATAATCGGGCGCATTCGCTTATCCAAGCCTATGAGTCCGAGCTTTCTGATGTAAACCGGGCTCTTAAAAATCTGGTGTCTGCCATAGAGCAGGGCCTTGTGTCTCAGACTACGCGGGAGCGGCTGTCTGAGCTTGAGAAGCAGCGCCGCGATCTTGAAATCCAGATAAAGCTGGAACAGGCCGCCACGCTCGACGTGACACGAGAGCAGATTGAAGCATGGCTGAAAGCCTTTATCAAAGGCGAGGTAGACAGCAGAAAGTATCAGGAAAAGCTGATTGACACCTTTGTGCATGCGGTGTATTTGTACGACGACGAATTGCGGATCGTGTGCAATTACACCGGCCAAGCCAGCACGGTATCTATACCCTTTTCGGAGGTGGATGCTCTCGGCTCGTCCGGGTCGTGTTCGTATAAACTCTACACAGGGTCACCAAAAGAGAGCCAGACGAACCAGGGGGCTGTCTATTTTTTGGGGCCCTTGTTCGTTTTAGTTCATCGTCTCTGACGTAGAGAAGACCGTCCTTTATTCGAGGACGGTCTTTTCGTTTTATTTCGGGGCGACTGTGTTTCCTGCGTCGTCGAGCTTTTTTTCTGCATTTGCCAGGATTTTAGAAAGCCATTCCGGGATTGGCGCGCCCATGGCTGCGGCGTTTTCCAGAACCGACCCGAGCTCCGTCACACAATACCAAACCAAAACCATCGGCAGCAGCAGACCGACGCCGGGGAGCGCAATGTCTACAAGGGGGAGCTGTTCGGCGACGACAGCGAGCACACGGTCCGCGAGTGCTGAAACCACGACCACAACGATTTCTCCTGTTTTGTGCCAGATGCCGTCCCGTGCGGACTTGCTTGCCCACGTCCCCGATTTTACGGCGGCGGCCGTACCAGTGAGGTAATCCAGCGCCATCAGCACAATCCACGTCACTGCGAGCCACCCCATCCAGCCCCAGAAGGCAGAAAAAGCGCCGAAGACCGCCGCGATTGTAGCTTTTACAGCTAACATCCAGTCAAACTCCATCTGCGGCTCCTTTCTGTCTGCCCAGAACGAGGGCCGCCTCTTGTCTCGTCAAGGGTGCCTGCGGACGGCTGCCATCGAAAACACCGTCGCTTACCATGGAGGCCCAGGCCTCTTTCGCCCAGTCGCTCACGGGCTTTGCATTTCTCTCCGCTTCGTACTGCGCCATAAACTCGCAAAATTTCTCGTACGTCATAGTGTCCTCCAAATAGTCCGCGTGGAGATATGGGGAAGGGTCAACCCACACGCCCCCGCTTTGAATCCCAAAATGCAGGTGTGCGCCTGTAGAAAGCCCGGTGCTTCCCATAATCCCGAGGATTTGCTTTTGTTCCACAAAATCGCCGATTTTAACTTGAAGCCCGCCCTGCATGTGGCAATACTGCATCATATCCCCATTCTCAAGGCGGATATTTACATGATACCCCAGCGCAGAATTGTATCCGGCAAACTCCACAATGCCCTCTGTGTGGGCGGTGATGTAGGCGAGGGAATACCCCTCGCCTACCACGTCAACGCCGTTGTGGAGCTTATACGCCCCTGTTACCGGGTGCGTGCGCATCCCAAATTTACATGTGATGATGCAGTCTTTCCCGGAAAGGACGCGGCACTCACTCATCTTTCACGGTCTCCCACTCCTCGTGAACGGCCTCCCAGTATGCGCTGCCGCCGACCGTCGCGAGCGCAGCTCTTACGCAGGGGTCATCCCCGTCGGGAATCTTGCCGTGCATCGCCGCGTTCACGAAAACGCTTTCTGCCATGCCGAGGTCAAAGCCCTGGTCTTTCAGGGTGTTGGAAATTTTTGCAATCTCGGCCTCGTGCTTCGTTGTAAATTCTTTTCTGGTCATGTGCGGTTCTCCTTTCATTTTTAAGGTTATTCTCATGTGATTCCGTATTTCTTCAAAATCTGCGCAATGGTTTCGTCCTTGAGCAGATTCTTCACCTGTCCGGGAGGAAGGGCCGAAAGCAAAGCCATGAAGTCGTTGGCTTTTTCCCTGCTCTCTGCAACGGCTTTGTTGTGCGCAATAATGCGCTCACGGAGCTCCTGCTTCATTCCGTCACCCCCGTTAAAATCATATCGAGGGCTTCTTGCAACTCTTTTGCAGAGGTTTCAAGGTCGGCGACGCGGGATTCCACGGTCTTTTCTTCCGGCTGTTGCTGGGGCTTTTGGGCGGCTTTTTCGATGTAGGTGTATCCGTTTTCCTGGCAGTAAGGGATGACGAAATCCTCATTCGCAACGATGGTGTTTACAAGCGTACCGTCTTTGTAGATATCATAAATCATTCCGTCAGCCCCCCTACTTTTTGATAGAAGATGTAGCAGGCCCCGTTTCCGCCGGCGCCTCCGTCGACATTTCCTGATTCATAATAGCCGCCTGCACCTCCTCCGCCCGGGGTTTGTGCGGGGGTAGCGCCACTTCCGCCGTTTGCAAAAAAGCCTCCGCCTCCTCCGCCACCGTGCATATAGGCGTCTCCGCCGTTTCCGCCGTAGCCGCCGCCACCTCCTCCGCCAAAACGGTTGTCGGATCCCCCAGCCCCGCCGTTTCCGCCGTAGCCGCCCCCGCCTCCTCCGCCTCCTTTGTCCCCGCCGGTTCCTCCGTTCCCGCCGTAGCCTCCTCCGCCGCCTCCTCCGCCGCCGCCGTTTTGGCTTGTGGATCCACCCGCGCCGCCCGTCGAACCGGAACAAATATCGGCGTTGAGAGGGAATGCGGGAGAAAGATACAGCAAGGGGTCTGCAAAAGTCTTTCCATCGGACCCATTTTTGCCATCGTATTCTGTTCCCCTCGATGTGACGTATCCCCCGCCACCGCCGTCTCCGCCAAAACTTCCACCGGTTCCTCCCTGCGAATACCCGGTTGATTCACCGCGAGTTCCACCGCCGCCTCCTCCGCCGCCGTAGGTTCCTCCATTCCCGCCTGTTGAGCCGCCTTCTCTAGAACCACGGGATATTCCGCCCCCGCCGCCTCCGTAGGTTCCGCCGTTTCCGGCGACACCGCCGCCTTCTCCGCCTGCGCCGCCGCCTCCTCCGCCTGGGCTGTCTCCGCCAGCTCCGCGAGATGATGTGCCCCAGGTTCCGGCGGAACCTCCTGCGGCAACGCAGAGGCTCCCGCCAAAAGACGTCTGGCCTCCGTCTTCTCCATCGCCTGAAGTACCGCCGTTCCCACCGGCGCCTACAACAACGGCATAGTTTCTTCCTGGTACCAGCGTGAGCGTCTTTATTGTGATCCCGCCGCCACCGCCGCCGCCGCCTCCATAGGCGGAGGTGGACGAACCACTGCTACTTCCGCCGCCGCCTCCACCGCCGACGCAAACGACCAAGGCCTCATTATTCAGCATATCGTGGGGTGCCGTGAAGGAGCCGGATTCCAAAAACTGAGCGATAACACGATTCGCAAGCGTATAGCTCCCAATCGCAGAAGTCTCAGATACTATCTTTGGTATAATGGCCTGAAACACCTCGTCCGGCGTCGCGTCTGAGCCAAGGCCATACAGGGCGGCCGTGCTGTCTTTCAGCAGTGTATTAGTGTTGAGCGGCGTACCTACCTGCGTCGGCTGGTCTGCGCGCGCCATGTCGTAGGTGTTTTGCTGCCCGGATACCGGCGTGAGCGTCACGCGGCCGGGATAAAGGGATACTCTGTCTTTCATGCGTCAACCTCCCCTGAGTAAACTTCCCCCGAGTAAAATGCGGCCAGAAGGCTATTTGTGAGCATCTGGTCAACAATCTCAAGGATTTTTTCAATGTTGTTTGCCGTCACATAGGTGAGAAAATCCATCGTGGACGGGGTCTCGGGCGTCCCTGCGGGCAGCGCGAGCATGCCACGCAGGGTGCCGAGATAGCTTAGATAGGCAGTCATGTCGGACTGCGTCGGTATGTCCTCCATCGTCCAGGCTATTTCCGGTGAGATATCAATGGTGTAGCCATTGTCCGCAAAACGGGCGGCGAGATACTGCATCGCAGAGCCTACACGGTTGAGGTCTGTGGCGTTGTAAAAGCCCTTGTCGGTCTTGTTTTGCACGTCTGCAAGGGTACGGTCGGTGATAAGCACAAGTCCGTAGTAGAGGGTCACGCTGTCGGTGTAGCTCTGGCCGGCCGTAGTAAGCATAGAGAGGACAACTCTATAGGTGTTGTCTTCCGCCTTATCCGCCACGGTGCCCCAGATGTTCCCATCTTCCCGCGTCCAGGTTGTGCTTACGCCGTTCACGGTGCCGGAGACATACACCACGTTTGAGGCAAGGGGGACTTGGATTGCCTGCGTCATCAGCTCACCTCAACGCTGATAAGCATTGTTTGTCCTGCGTCAACAGGGTTCGGCGTGATGCTGGCACTGATAATCTGCGGCACGGAGGTATCCACCGTGAAATGGCGCGTTACGCTGCTGGATTTCCCTGCGGCGTCGGTGGCCTTAAACACGGCCGTGTATGCCCCATCGGAAAGCCCAGTGAACGAGCCAGAGAACGCTCCGCCGCTTACGGTAGGTGCGGTTTGCGGCTCTCCATTCAGCGTGACTGCAATTGTCACCGGGGAGCTTGTTGCGTCATTGGTCGTGCCGGCGTATGCCACCGTGGACGTCGCGAAAATCTCTCCCTCAGTAGGTGCCGTGATGTTGAGCGCCGGCGGCACGGTGTCCACGGTGAAAGTGGTGGACTTCTCGGCGGCCGCATTGCCGTCGTTGTCGCTCGCGTTCACCGTCACGGTGTGCGGCCCGTCGCCCATCGCCTGCGCCGGCGTGTAGGTGAAGCTGTATCCGTTGGTGATTGTCGAATGTGTTATCTCTGACGAGGACGCTTGTACGCCATCCAGCTCCACAACAACGCTGTCCAAATCCACGCCGGAGCCGCCCGTCTCGTCTGTGACGGTGAAAACCACGGGTTGCTGCGCGTTTGCAACATGCGCCCCGGAAGACGGGGACAAAATCGTAATGACCGGTGCAACCGTCTCATGGACATAGAGTTTGAGGCCGTCCAGGGTGGACGCATCCGCCGTTCCCGTTGTGCCGGCCGTGTTTGTTGCCTCTACCGTAACGTTGTAGTAGCCGCCCGGAAGATTGTAGGACGTCTGCCCCGGCGCGGTAATACTCGCCTCGTATTTTCCATTTACAGCATTATAATTTAATGTGTACCACTGCCCATTTATCTGGGCGCGTACGGATTGAATTGCCATCAGGCGTCAACCTCCCCACTGTAGACTTCGCCGGAATTGTAGTAGAAGGGCTCCACATAGATCGTTTGCTCCTCTGCCCCGACAGAGAGCTTAAATTTCGTGTTCATCGGCACCGGGTTTGGCATTATCTGCGCGGATGTGATGACCGGAAGGACGATTTCATCCATCAGCACAAGGCACTGTAACGGGCCATCCAGGCACAATAACGCGCCGTCAAGACAGTACAGCGCGACGGGTTGTAAGGATTGATTCATGCGGCGCTCACCATAATTTCACATTCCACATAGTCATAGCTGCTGTTGCGGGTGCTCATGTCCACGGTGATATCCACCGCAGAAGCAATGCCGCTCAAAATGGCGACATAATAAGTGCCGGTCTTTGCGCTGGAATAGCGGTATGTGCTTTGTCCGACTAAAGTGCCCTTGGAGCCTGTTGCCATCGTGAAATATAGATTTTCGTATGTGGTAGACGTGCCGTTTTCCATAATGAGCGCCAGTCGCCCGTCCGGGCAGCCGAACACCGCAGAGGTCGCCTCTGTGAAGTAGGTGCTGGTAGCATATGTCCCGGCAAAAGTAAGGGATTTCACAAGTGTCGCAGGGCCGCCAAGCTCCCGAATATTGTTCGCCATCGTCGAGAAGCTGGCATTCGCCGCCGTTGATACGCCCATGTCAGTGATGGCGGCAGCGATCGTGGCTTTTCCATCACTGACAGAGGTAAAAAGCTCATTGATTGCGGCAACAAGCGTAGACTTTGCCTGTGTATCGAGCTGTGACACGTCCCCGATGCTGTTCAGCAGCTCCAAAATCGTGTCTCCGGTTTCGTAAATGGTATATGCCATATTGCCACCTCTCTCAGCTATGCGCCGGCGCGCCCCTCATAGGTGCCTCGGAAGGCGCCTTTATAGGAATAGGTAATCTCGGTAACGAGCACCGTGCTCGTCGAAAAGCTGTTTGTGTTTTCTATACGATCCAGCGCATCCAGTCGAGGATCCGCGCGAAACTCCCCGCTCAACGTTCGCCTGTTTGTCAAATAAGCAGCGACCCACTGCGCCACAACGGGAGCCTGCTGCGAAGAAATAAGCGGATTGCTGATTTGCTGCGTGTCCCCAACGTCGCCAACCGAAAGCGTATACTGGCCGTTGTTGATATCCACCGCCCGAAGTTGTTTGCTCAACGACAGCTCCGAATCGGAGTAGCTGTTAAATTGATCAATCGGATAGTCCGTAGACCCGGACGCAAGCGGCCCGAGATGAAACACCCCGGCACGATCCTGATACAGCACACAGCAAGCCGCGTTTGCACAAAGTTGCAGCACTTCCTTGATCGTGTACTGTGATAAGTCCACGCCGCTCGGGGCGGAAATGGAGCCAAGGCTGGAATCTATCACCCACCGGGGACCCCCGGAGGCCAGTGTCGGGAGCCCAGCCTGGGTAAAGGCGGCCGTGGCTATCTCCAAAAGCGTCCCCGTGCTTGGGCCGGAATAGAGATCCGTCATGTACTCCTGCGCATCTCTAGCCGTAAACGACGCGGTTATCCCGTTCTGTGGGCACTCCCACGCAGACATGAAAAACGTACCGACCGGGATCCACTCAACCGCGCCGTTGAGCAGATAGCCGCAGCGTGCCGTAATCATCTGCCGCTCCATGAGATACTTTTCAACCCCCTGCGGGTTGTCCGGGTTGTACTTCCCGTCTACGTTGGATACCTCGAATACGATCTCAGCATTCGGAAGCTCTGCGCTCAGGGGATCGACAAACTGGGTGTGGTCGAAGGATAACAGATCAGCTTTCCCGTAAATTTGTTCTACGCCAAGCGTGATTTGCGTTACCCGCGCTCGATGATTCGGTTTGTTCCACTGGCTGACGGTGAGCACAATCCGGTCGTAATTTTGAAGCGGAATTGAGACAACCGACACGGCAGACTCGTTGTTCGTTACGGAAAGCTGCCCGATCTGGGTTGCCCCTGCGTACGCGGTCACGGTAAAAGCGGTGGCCCAGTCTTCGTACACATCCGACCAACGTATGGTCAGCCCGGGGATAAGACCGGTGACGACTTGAGAAAAAGCGATCGTGAGTGCGGGGGACGCCGAAAAAATTGAAGTGCTCCCTGATA
>CALXLG010000019.1 GCA_944389135.1 uncultured Alphaproteobacteria bacterium | reverse complement strand
ATCACTCGTTATGGCAAATAGATTTTCACCGGACAAGAATATACGTGCCTTTATACCCATCGGTTTAGTGGTATGAAGGCACGTATATTCTTGTCCGGTGAAAATCTATTTGCCATAACGAGTGATGAGTTTGACGGATTTGATCCTGAAAACGGTACTTCTGTCGGACATTATACGAATTGGGGAGATGATTTCCCGACTCCTAGAATACTTTTGGTCGGATTGAATTTAACTTTTTAAATGAATGAATGCAATGAAAAGAAATATAGTTGGTATTTTGGCGTTGGCCGGATTGCTTACGTCAAGTTGTATGGATGGTTTTTTGGAACGTAACCCTTTTGGTTCGATTGACGAAACGACATTCTTTACAGAACCCGAACATGCCGATCTGGCTGCAATAGCTTGTTATTCCAAGCTACAAAAGCTGAATGCTCATTGGGGAGATGCACAGCTGGAACTGGGTATGACGGGAGATTTTTCGGCTACAGGATTTAAGGATGCTAGTACATTTTATTTGGGAACATTCAATCCGAATGAATCTAATGTCGTTTTGGGTATCTGGAAACGTGCTTATGAAGGCATTGCCGTTTGCAACAAGAATATTGAAGGAGTGACTGGAATGAGTGATCTGTTGGATGAAGAAACGCGTGACAAGTATTTGGGTGAAATGCGCTTCATACGTGCTTTCTGGTATTTCCGTTTGATTCAGTTCTATGGTGATGTACCGTTGCGTTCTGTTTCTGTACAGGATCCTACCAATGATGATGAGGTTCAGCTGGCTGCCACATCCAAGGAAACGATTCTCAAGGATTTGATAATTCCTGATTTACAGTTTGCTTCCGAACATTTGCCCGAGTCTTGGCCTGAGGCTTATATGCATCGTGCTACTCGTGGTACTGCATTCGCTTATCTGTGTGAGGTGTATTTGTATATGAAGGATTATGATAATGCCATCAAGGCTGGTCAGGAAGTAGAAAAGTATGATTATGCGTTGGAAGAAGATCCGGGTTGTGTGCTCCGCATTGACAAGGAGGATTCCAAAGAAATCATATTCTCAGTCGGAATAGCGAATGGAATTTCGACTTATCGTGAGTTCTATTTCGGAACCATTGAAGATTTGGGTGAAGATGGCCGCATTATGCGTGGTGACAGTTATTCCAATGACTACTTCTACCCGTCAGAGGATTTTGTCAACTGTTTCCAGGCCATTGACGGGACAGAATATGCTACTTCTTCTTATTATACAGATGAAAGAAATGAGCAGTATAAGAACCGTGATCCTCGTTTTGATGCTACTTTCTTTACTCCAATGGATGAGGTAACGACAACGAAGAATGTGACAATGAATTGGAAACAGGAATGGCTTGTGAACAAGCAGACAGGTTTTGATATTCAGAAGCGTGGCGTGTATTATGGCGAGGATACCTGGAACATGCGCGCTGATATGCATATGATGCGTTTGCCTCGTGTCTATTTGCACATGGCTGAAGCTTATGCTTTAAAGAATAATCCTGATTATGAGAAGTGCTCGCAATATGTAGAGAAGGTGCGTAATCGTGCCCGTCAGTTCGCTTTGGCTCATAAAGATAAATATGTTCCTGCCGGTTTGACCGATGATAAAGTGTTACCACCGTTTGTTATCAATTCGGTAGAAACGGCCATGAAAGCAATAGATTATGAGTCGCGTGTGGAATTTTTCACAGAAGATTGTATACGTTATTATGATTTGAAGCGTTGGGGTACTTTAAAGGATGTTTGGCCAGTGAAGATTGGTGGAGTGTGGAGTGATAAGCTCTATGATCTTCCTTATCCTTCCAGTGAACTGTCTTCCAATCATAAACTGCAACAGCATGAAGGCTGGGGCAATTGATATCTGGATCTCTATGAACGTTTGATTTTGAAGCGTAGCTTTGAAATTTTGAAAGGTTGTACCGGAGGCAATTCGTTTCCGGTACATTTTTAAATAGATAAAATTAACTGTCTAAATCTAATTAAATGAATTTGTCATGAAAAGAATAATTTTATTTCTTTTGACTTGCCCGATATTATTAGGAACAGCTCAGAATATACAAGTCAATAAACCTCAATTGGAAAATCCGAAATCATCTTCCATGATTTTGCTTCCTGATCCGCAAACTTATACAAAATTTGATACGAATCAGCCTATTTTTGATTTAATGACGGCATGGGTGGCTGCCAATATCAAGCCTTTGTCTGTGCAGGCCGTACTTTGTACGGGTGATTTAGTAGAACAAAATGAATATCTCGTACCGGATAATGTGAATGGTAATCAAACTTCGACTCAACAATGGAAGGCTGCTTCCGAGGCTTTTGCGAAATTGGACGGTAAGGTACCTTATGCCATTTGTGGGGGAAATCATGACTATGGTTATACACGTTCGGAAAATCGCCTTTGTCATTTTCCAGATTATTTTCCTGTAGAACGTAATCCGTTGTGGAAAGATTGTCTGGTGAGTGTCTGCAATAATGCTTTTGGCATACCGACGTTGGAAAATGCTGCTTTTGAGTTTGATATTCCTTATTGGGGAAAGATCTTAGTCATTGCAACGGAGTTTGCTCCACGTGATGAGGTGTTGGAATGGGCTAAAGGGCTTGTAAGCAGTGAAAAATATGTAGATCATAAAGTTTTTCTACTTACACATTCTTATTTGACTTGGGATGGAAAGCGTATTGAGAACGAACCTTATAAGGTTGCTCCGGCAAATTATGGTGAAGCTATTTGGGAAAAGCTGGTTTATTCGTCTCCCAATATTCGTATGGTTATATGTGGACATTATTGTCTGGATGACGACTTCCGTCATAATGTAGGACAGCGAATCGATAAGAATGCAGCTGGTAAAACTGTTTTTCAGATGATGTTCAATGCCCAAACTGCCGGTGGAGGGTGGCATGGAAATGGCGGAGATGGTTGGTTAAGAATCATGGAATTTATGCCAGACGGGAAAACGATAAAGATTAGGACGTATTCTCCATTTTTTGGCATTTCACCTACTACACGTCAATTTGCATGGCGTACAGATCCTTGGGATGAATTTGATATTGTGCTTGACTGAGATTAGAGAGGGTAAGTTGTCATAATAATGCATATGAAGACGGTCTTTCTTGCAATGTCCGACAAGCTGGCTGTTTTGTGGAAAGCAGGAAAGACTTTATTTATAAATATATTGTTAATGGTCTATTTAATATGAACGAACATAAGATTTTGATTTTACTTGCATTGTTGTCGTTTATGTGTAGTGGAGTAGTGATGGCTGAAACTCATCGTATTATTCCGGCTGTGCAGGAAATGCAGGTTGGGAGAGGGGCTTTACTATTGAATTCTTCAGTTACGGTTTCTTATGTGGCAGAACTGGAAAATGAGGCAACTCTGCTTGCTAAATATTTGGATGAGGATTTTAATATCCATCTGGAAAAGAGTGTGGATATAGAAGGGGTTATTGATTTATGTATAGATACTGATTTTCAAAACAACTCGAAGGAAGGATATGAACTTGTAGTTTCTGATGAAAAAGTGAAAATTACTTCATCTACAGCAGTAGGTGTGTTTTATGGAATACAAACTTTACGACAACTGATTGTAAAAGACAAAGAGCGCTGGAGTATACCTGAAGTTTATATAAAAGATTATCCGGCTTTCTCGTGGAGGGCTTTTATGTTGGACGAGGCCCGTGCATTTAAAGGGAAAGAAG
>CALXLG010000018.1 GCA_944389135.1 uncultured Alphaproteobacteria bacterium | reverse complement strand
CCCGGACCACGAAGACCTACCGAACCCTTACCACCGCCAGCACCGGAACCACCACCCTGGCGTTCCAAGTGCGTCCAAAGTCGTTGCAGACGCGGTAACATATATTTGTATTGCGCCAGCTCCACCTGTGTCTTAGCATTAGCCGTCTGTGCACGCATGGCGAAGATGTCGAGGATGAGCGACGTGCGGTCCAGTATCTTCACTTTCAGTTCCGCTTCGATATTACGGATTTGCTTAGCCGAAAGCTCATCATCGAAGATCACCATACCGATTTCCCGTTCCGCTTCCTCTTCGTCCTTTATATATTGTTTGATTTCGTCCAGCTTCCCTTTTCCGACATACGTCACCGAGTTAGCCTGATCCAATTTCTGCGTAAATCGTTTCACTACTTCCGCCCCAGCTGTCTCAGCCAGGAAAGCCAGTTCGTCCAGATACTCATTCGTCTTCCGCTCATCCTGCGTTTTCGTAATAAGTCCCACCAGCACCGCAGTCTCTACCTGCGCTTCGGAAATTACAAATTCTTTCATTGCCATTTCTATATCTATATTATATATTGACGACAAATATAGGGATTTATCGGGAATAAATATAAGATGGCAATAAAAAAGGGAGAACGAAATCGTTCTCCCTTCTTATCAATCATATTAAAATTACAAATCAAATCCTTCAGGGAATTCCAATGTTTCTACATAATCGCCCAATGAGCCCCAACCTCCATTATAAGAGACTATGAGTTGCATTGTAAATACCAGTTTATTGCCATTACGCACCATACTTTTAGCACTATAGTAGGTCATACCATAAGTGGCATCTTCGTATCCCGTTTCCTGCAATTCCCATGCTTCCAACGTCTGATTGTCAGCACTCAACGTAAAAATCATAGGATAGCCTTCGGTTATGCAATCCACCAGTTTATATACATTGGCTTCTTTTGCCCTTTGAATAGGCTGGGGCCAGCTTTGGACAAAAGCGCTTGACGTATATACGCCCGTACCAATATTCAACCACGTATAGTCACGGGTAATATTGACCGTCACCGTATTATCGGCATAAACATAACCTTCCTCCTCGGGAATAGTAATTGTCACAGCCAATGAAGAACCGATTGGAATATCAAATGTTACCTGCACATCCTTTACAGCCTCTCCCGCTGCAAAATCCACAGTAGCAGGCAAATTAACTCCAGCAGCATCCGTAGAAAGATGCACCGTAGCAGCCTCTTCTGTTTTCTGACGAGCCACCTTTACGACAAAAGATTGTTCATCATTAGGAAGATACGTCAAACTTGTTGCGTCTGCATAGACATAGGCTTGGATACCATCTGTAGGAACAGGGGACGGTTCTCTTTCAATATCGTCCGAGCAAGCCGTCAGGGTCAAAAAAACACCGGCCAATGCGATGAGAAAATATTTATTTATTGCTTTCATATATATGCGTTGATTATATTATAAACTTTGTCATTAGTTACCACCTCCGGCATTTCCTGGGGCATATTCACCTATCGGAGTAGGACGAACAGGTATTGCATTCGATGGGTCGGGGTTATTCAAGCCCTGAAGAGCTACATTAGAATCTATCTCATCAATAGGAATGACCAAATTCCAATTAGGCTTAATTCCCTGACAATTAATCTTATACGTATCTACAGGCACATTTGTACCTTCGTAATTCTGGATTACTCCGGGTTTCAGACGCTTGGCTGTAGGGAATGCATTACCTTCACCCCAGAATTCAATGCGCATCTGTTTCAATACCTCCAGTTGGAATTCACGCAAATCAGACAATGTGCAATTGTAGTCCGGCTGACGATATCCCTGCATGAATGAGTTCAGTTTGGCAACACCAGCAGCTACACCCTGACTGACACCGACTGCTTCAGCTTCAATCAGATACATCTCCTCAACACGCATAACGGGTATATCAACGGAAGCTCCAACCGTATAAGTCTGGTAATCACCATTCGCACAACGGAATTTCAACGAGAAATAATCCGGCTTCTCATCCAGCCATGCACTGCCACGTACCGACTGATAATTATAGAAACTTCTGTCCGGATCGAGGAACGAATATTTGCGGAAATCCGTATCTGCAATTTCGTCATAAAGCGAACGGGCAATCATCGGCTGAGACAATGCTGAATATCCCCAGTCTGCTTCTCCTGAAACATGACCTGTAAAGTTGGCCAAATTACCCATGTTGTCTGATGTAGGATGGAAATACCACATCCATGCTGAAGTGGCTGTATTGAATCCAGTAGTCGGATCGTTCCATTGAGCAGCTGTCATAGGAGTTGCTCCAGAAGTATCGATTGCCTTACGGGCATAGGCCGCAGCCTGCTCATAATTCTCGTCCCACAAATAAACTTTAGCTTTCAGACCATATACGACAGCCAAATCCGGGAAATTTTTGGTTGCGGGTGTATAATTTGCCAGACAAGCTTCAGCCTTATCCAAATCAGAGAGGATAAACTCTACCATTTCATCATGCGTAGCACGCGGATTATTTTTTGCAATGTCATTCGTCGTTGACTCGGTAACAATAGGAACTGTCAGACCCAAAACCTTACTACAATCCGTATAAATATTGTCCACCGGCTCGAAAAGCACCATCAGCATATAGTAGTCGAAAGCACGAAAGGCATACGCCATACCAGCATATCCGCGCATCTCATCAGACAGACTCTCATCATTGATATCTACCACACCGATAATATCATTGGCAGACTTCACAAACTGATAAAGTGTAAAATACGGAAGATAAGAATAGTATCCGTTATTAGCCATACCAGTGCACACATTATATCTGTTCCACCAGTCATATCCATAATCGACAGGTACAAAATCACCTAATAATTCTGTTTGTGCCAGCATCAAAGATGGATAGGCAATATCCGTTTCGTGTACTTGTTTTCCTTTATACACCAAGTAACCTTGGACCATTTGTGACGGTAGTCCATTGACAGAAGCCTCCAATGCAGTGGCAGACGCACCAATTTGATCAGAGGTTGCAGTCCCCCCTTCTGGAAACGTTTCTTCAATACAACCGGTCAACACCGTAGCCGATACTGCCAAAGCCGAAAAAAATTTGAATATATTCTTTTTCATACAATAAATCTCTTTGTTTTAGGTTTAAAATTGGAATGTCACACCACCGGAAATCGTACGCATCGGCGAATAATAGGTAGCGTTAGTGGTTGTGTCATACGACTGACGCGGATCAAAACCTTTACGCTTGGACCAATAGAAAACATTTTCTGCAGACATATATAAACGTAAGGAATTGATAGCCAGCTTTTTGGTCCAACTTGCAGGAAGCGTATAACCTACATTGATGTTCTGAATGTTCAGATAGCTGGCACTGGTCAAGAAGCGCGTAGATGAAGCCGCACTGTATTGGTCATGGAGCTGGAAGCGAGGAATGTCGCTACCGGTGTTCTCCGGAGTCCAAGAATTGAGCAAATCCTTGTGGAAATTGTAACCAGTGGTACCAGTTGGTGAAGACATGAACTGAGCATAAGTACCGTCATATTGCTTACCACCCAACTGGTAAGTAAAATTAATACCAAAATCAACACCATAAACTTTCAACGTAGTACCGAAACCTCCATAAACTTTTGGAATAGAAGTCTCTTCTGTTACATAATAATCGGCAGCACTATAATCCGTGGTCGTCTCACGTCCTATAATATTCTCATTTTCATCCAAAATATTCTTATACCACATAGACTCACCGTTCTCACTTACACCGGCATATTCCTTCAAGCGCCAAGTAAACATCGACAGGTCTTCCCCAATAAAGAAACTACCGCTTGTATATCCTTGGTAACCTTTACC
>CALXLG010000017.1 GCA_944389135.1 uncultured Alphaproteobacteria bacterium | reverse complement strand
ATAAGAAGTATTCATAGCCATAAGATCTGTCATTTCCTCGTAACTTTCGCTCTGTATCATAGCCGGATAATCGCCAGCCGGTGATCCCAGAGTCCAACGGTTATCATACCACTTACGACTGATATTACGGTTCGGGAAACGATTCTGATAACTCATAGGTGCATGTTGGGTACGTCCAAAAACTCCGGTAAATACAGTACTGAAATCAAAACCTTTCCAGTCAGCAGAAAGAGTAAGGCCGGCTGTCACTTTAGGAATATAACTACCCAGAATTACACGGTCATCTCCATCAATTTTTCCGTTTCCATCCGCATCTACATATTTTAGACGACCGACACGAGCATTTCCTTGTCCCATAGCCTGATACTTGGCAGCTTCCTCTTCGGTCGTAATCACTCCCGCTGTCCGATAACCATACAACGCACTGATCGGTTCTCCTACCCGATTGATGGTAACTCCTCCATAACAGCCTATATCTATAATTTCTTCATTAACACCAGAACTCAATTTGCGAATCTCATTATGCAAGAAAGAAACATTTCCCGATACATTATAATGAAAATCGCGTACCTTACCATTATAACCCAATTCCAATTCAAAACCACGGTTCTGTACCTCGGCATAATTCATATTGGGTGCTGTCAATCCAACCGAAATAGGCAATACCATAGTACGCAAGATACCATCTGTGTTCTTTATGAAATAATCTGCTGTTACAGACAAAGCGTTGTTAAACAAAGTCATATCAATACCGACATTGGTTACAGTGGTGGTTTCCCACTTCAGACTACGATTTCCAAGTGCAGTCTGGCTATAACCAGCATAGAGTGTCTGATTGTCTGCTGCCGTTCCAAAAACAGCATTCTGTTTACCCACTGCTGCAACAGTTGGATAATAAGAACCAATAGACTGATTTCCCAACTGTCCCCAAGAGGCTCTAATCTTCAAAGAACTGATCGGCTTAACATGGAAGAAACTTTCTTCCGAAATACGCCATGCACCCGAGAATGAAGGGAATACACCCCAACGATTACCAGCCTTGAAACGTGAAGAACCATCTGCACGCAAATTGAATGAAAACAAATAGCGTCCTTTGAAATCATAATTGATTCGTCCGAAATAAGAAGCCAAAGCCAGTTCGGTCTTTCCACCACTTAACTCGCGTTCTTTAGTATCAGTACCGCCATCAAACACATGCATATTTCCTACTTCAGACACAAAATTCTTAATAGATCCACGCATGTTGTCATACGAAAACAGCTGTTGTGAGAAACCAGCCATAGCATTGATGGTGTGATCGCCAAAAGTTTTGTCAAAATAAAGCAGATAATCAGTAACCCACATGAAATCCTTTGAACGCTCCTCCGTATAAGAGTTTACCTCGTTTGTCTGTCCACCATCATTAAACTTCGGTTTGAACAGCTTATATTCATTATAAACCATATCAATACCTCCGTTGAAACGGAATTTCAACCAGTCGGTGAATTTATACTCAAGGAACAAATTGTCCATCACACGATAATTGCTATTGGTCGGACAGTTCCACGCCACTTCCGCTATGGCATTTTTGGAACCTGTCAGCGAAGCATCAGGTTCACCGTAAGATCCGTCCTCGTCATAAGCCGGAGTAATCGGAGCATTGAATATCACATCCGAATAGCGATTGCCTGCATCACCCTGCGTATATCGGTAGGCCATATGAACGTTGTTACCCACTGTCAAACGCTTGTTGATTTTCCCTTCAACATTGGCACGCAACGAAGCTTTCTTGAAAGCCGTATTGATAGCGATACCTTCCTGATTCAGGAATTCACCGGACAAATAATAATTCATATTGTCACTGCCTCCGCTGACACTTGCGTTGATATTATAAGTAGGAGCGGACTGATAGATATAATCGCCCCAATTCGTTCCTTTTCCAAATGATTCTGGATCCAGCCCATCATAATTGGTAACGGCTGGTGTAGACGGTTTATAAATCGCATTATAGTTATCGCGCATTTCCTGAATGGCTGCAACGAATTCACTGGCATCCAACAAATCCATCATGTGCATAGGAGATTGGATGCCAAACGTAGCGTTCATGCTTACTGTAGCCTTCCCTGAAGCTCCTTTTTTAGTTGTTACCAAAATGACGCCGTTAGCCGCACGGGAACCATAGATAGCTGCAGAGGAGGCGTCTTTTAGTACATTTACGCTTTCGATATCATTAGGATTCAATGTTTCAAAACCCTGATCGACAGGTACCCCATCAATGACAATCAAAGGAGCGGAATCTCCACTGCCAAAAGTTCCGATACCACGAATATTGATGGAAGTCTCTGCACCGGGGAATCCACCACTATTCATAATCGAAATACCAGACATCTTTCCTTGCAAAGCTCCTCCGACAGAGATATTGGAACTGGCTGCCAGATTATCACCACTGACACCCGTATTGGCACCCATCAAATCTTTCTTTTTCATCGTACCATAGCCAATTACGACAACTTCCTCCAACTTCTGCGTATCCTCCTGAATAACAACACGCAAAGCCTTCGAATCTTTCACTTCAATATCCTGAGCTAAAAAACCGATATAAGAAACTGTCAAAACTGAATGCAAAGGAGCATCAATCACAAAATTACCGTCTACATTGGTAATTACTCCACTAGTGGTACCCTTGACCCATACATTGGCACCAATGATGGGTTCGCCATTTGCATCGACAACCACACCTGTCACTTTCATTTTTTTCTGGTTATCTGCTCCACCGGCCTTCAGTGTTCCCACTGTAATTGTATTATTATTCCTATTGAAACTGAGTTGAGTCTGAGAAGAAATCTGATTTAATACAGATTGTAAAGAAGCACCCGATGCTTGAAGAGTTACACGTGGCGAAACGTTGACAACATTCTGGTCATAAAAAAACTTCAACCCCGTCTGTTGTCCTAAAGATTTCAACACATTTTCCACTGTTTCGTTTTTCACATTCAGCGTGACATTCTTGTCCTGTTGAGCCATTACCGGCATCACAGACATGCATACAAATAGCAAAAAAGCTAAAAATGAGTTTACATTTCTACCTTTCCTTCTTGAGTTAGAAAGATAATCCATAAATTTGTGCGTTTTAATGATTAAATAAATTATTAGAAACAAGGAAGGTAATGCATTCCCCAAACATCCAAGCGGGTCGAAACGAATGGATGCAGGAAGAACGATTACGAATAGGGGCGGATATATAATCTGCCTCTATTTTCTTTTGCAAAATTATCAAGTTACTTTTTTCATACGGTTACATTTTCGTTAAACATTATTTGAAGGTATTCTATACATAATACACTGCTACGAAAACGACCTAGGGTAAGGTTAACATTATTTTAGAATTTAAGGCTAAAATAATGGCCCTCCGATGCCTGAAAGTGCATCTGGAAGGCCCGAGTTCAATCTTTATAGAGCAAAACTTGATTCCCCTTCATGCGGTAATGAATGCCACTGGTATATTCTACAGACTCAAGTACAGCAGCCAAGCTCTTGTTATCATGCTCACCCGATATCAGATTGTCGAAAGTCTGTCCTTCTGCAAAAGTGATACGGCAATTATACCTCCGTTCCAGCTCCTTAGCCACATCATGAATGGGAGTGGCATTGAAACGAAGGCTTCCACTGCGCCATACAGCAACTGTATGCTCTTCACGCTGTTTGACGTAATCACCCGAAACTGTATTAATCAACACCTGTTCATTTGCCTTCAAACGCATCATGGCCTCAGGCATGTCAACCTGTACTTTTCCACTCTCTACATCGACAGAAACTACTTCATCAGAAGAATAAGACTTCACATTGAAGCAGGTTCCCAATACTTTTACATCAAATGAATGTGATTTTACAATAAAAGGTTGCTCCTCATTATGGCTGACCCGAAAAAAAGCTTCCCCATCCAAATCGATACGGCGCTCTTCACCAACAAAACGATCCGGATAACGCACGTAGGAACATGCATTGAGAATTAATTCGGTTCCGTCAGGCAAACGAATTTCCTTATGTTCGCCATACGTAGTAGAGGCTTCCAAATATGAGACTTGCTGACTGACCGCATAATGCCAATAACCTGCTCCTCCAAATACTAAGCAAAGTATGGCAGCTACACTTGCAACAGTCCATACCACACGACGATAATCGATTCGCTTCCTCGGCCCGATACGCTTCAGTAGCACACGGGCTTCCTTTTTATATTTTTCCCGTTCCAGGTCTGTTGATGCTTGTTGGGAAGCTGAATCCTCCCAAACAAAAGCAGCCATTTCATCTAAAAAATTATCTGGCTGTTCGTTTCTCAACGTCTCAGTCATTTTACTAACATCCTCTGTCGTATATAGTCCATCCATATAACGACGCCACAAAGATAAATCTTCTTGCTTCTTCTTCATCACTAATTATTATTTCCAGCCCTCAGGCCATCATTACACTTATTACATTGGTATGAATAATACACTAAAAAGAAGACTTACTAGGGTGCCATTAACTTATTTTAATAATTAAATCTGAATTCTATTCAAATGGCATTCTACAAATTCAGACAAATAAGCAGCAATATCAAGTCTGCTCCCAGAACCTTATGCTTTTCCAGATATACACGAAGAACACGAAGTGAAGTAGATATGTGTTCCTGTACCGTATTAATAGAGATTCCCAGTGCATCGGCTATCTCCTGATGAGACATTTGTTCTTCACGACTCATTCTGAAAACCTCGCGTTGGCGAACTGTCAGCTGCTGCATGGCACAAGCTATCAAATGACGCAGATCGTCCGCCATAATCCGATGCTTTGTATCCTCCGTATAATCCACAGCTTGTGCTAAGATCTGTTCCTTCAGCTTGTCCTGATTATCCAAATCGCGCAATTGATTCAACACACGATTCCGAACGATGGTATACAAATAAGAAGAAAAAGAGGTATCAGGATTGATGAAACGACGTCCTTGCCAAATAACAGTGAAAGCATCCTGAAAAACATCTTCTGCATATTCACGGGATTTGAGAAAACGCATGGCAAAATAAATCAAGCGATTCTTGTAAGAGGCATACAGTTCGCAGAAGGCATCCTCGTCTCCGTCTATCAAACGAAGTACCAAGGAACGTTCATCTATCTGTTTTTCTGCTAAATACATAATCCAAGATTTTTTCAGGCTACAAAAGTATCTGTATGAGATGACAAATGTATTAAAAAAAAGAACTATTTAAATGCTAAATGCGCGAAAACTTAGTATTTCATGGCACTGGCACAATTCTACAATCCATCCTTTTACTTTCTAAAGTCCATAGTTAGCGCCGTAAAGTCCCTCTTTACAAGTCTAAAGTGGCACTTTAGAAAGCTAATGTAGACCTTGGCAAAATCAGTGCAGTCAATCGGGATTTTGCTGGCGGTAATCATGGACAAGAGCCAACAACTCTTCGCCATATTTCTCTACGCTCTTTT
>CALXLG010000016.1 GCA_944389135.1 uncultured Alphaproteobacteria bacterium | reverse complement strand
CTGGTGCCGGTTATAGGACTTGAACCTACGACCCCCTCATTACGAATGAGATGCTCTACCAGCTGAGCTAAACCGGCATGCGCAAAACATATTAATATATGTTTTTAATTATTTCCAGTATATTTTATTTGTCTTATTTTATTGCTAAATATGAATAAATTCATTAAGATATTTATGCATATTTGACTATAAAAAGGAAAAAAAATGAAAAAAATATTTTTAACAACAATTTTAGCAATATTACCAATATCTGCGTTTGCAGAAATAGAATATCAAATTATAAAACCAAAATTTTTTATAGAATATAATGCTACAATATTATCTAGTGTTGGAACAAAAACGAAAGCCAACGATACTGTTATTTCAGATGTTGATACATTAAACTTTAACACAGGAAATGGAATTTTTATCGGTAGCGATTTCAATGGAATTCAATTAGGTGTTTCACCATCTTATTCTGAACAAGAAGAAACTTCTGCATTTGATTTGATGTTAAAATTAGATGTTCCTTTTATGGAAGGTAATTTTCAGCCATATGTTTCTTTATCTGCAGGATTTGGGGTGTTAAGCATAGATAATTCGAATATAGATAATGAACTTGGTTTTGCATATGGTATAGGTGGTGGAGTAAAATATAGTTTCAGTGAGAATGTTTATATGAAATTTGGCTTAGAATATGCCGGTATGAATTTTTCAACTTCTGTTGAAAATGTAGATATTGATTTAACATCTTCTGGATTTGGGCTAACAGCTAATTTTGGGTATGTGTTTTAATAAAAAAGGCGCTAGATGCGCCTTTTTTATTTAATTATTTCCACATTTAATTTTACGCAAAACTACCATTATTCCTGCAGGTGTCATACCTGGTATTCTGGATAAGTCCGCTATGTTTTCAGGACGTGTTGCAGTTAGTTTTTCTATTAACTCGTTTGTTAGACCAGGCAGATTTTTATATTCAAAATTTACTGGGATTTTCATTGCGGCATCACGCTTATATGATGCAATTTCTCGTTCATTTCTTTGAATATAGCCCGCATAAAATTTATCATTTTCTTTTATTTTTTCTGTGCGCAGTGCATATTTTCTATCAAACTCTTCTTCAGTAATCAGACCCAGTTTTACGGCCATATTTCCCAGACGCGTAATTGCATTATCACTACGCAACGATAATCTGTACTCTGCACGTGAAGTGAACATACGATAAGGTTCATCAACCCCAAGCGTTGTTATATCGTCTATCAGCACGCCAATCATAGCGTTTGTTCTGTCTAGATTTAATGTTTCTAAATTCAAAGCAAACGCTGCTGCATTTGCGCCTGCAACGATTCCTTGGGCGGCGGCTTCTTCATAACCAGACGTACCGTTTATTTGTCCCGCAAAGAATAGCCCTGCAATATCTTTTGATTCCAAGCATTCATTTAGCACGCGCGCATCTATTGCATCATATTCAATTGCATAGCCATAGCGCGCAATTTTTGCCTTTTCTAAACCTGGAATTGTACGTATCCATTTGTCTTGAATATCTGCGCCAAAGCTGGTTGAAATACCGTTTGGATATATTAAATCGCTGTCCAGACCTTCTGGCTCTAAGAATACATGGTGCGTTGTATGTTCTGGAAATCGCATAACTTTATCTTCCAGCGACGGACAATATCTTGGACCTGTACCACGAATATCGCCGTTATACATTGGTGCGTTTGATATGTTATCACGGATAATTTTATGCGTTGTCTCATTCGTATGAGTTATATAACAAACCGCATCATAATTGTTCTCTGGATTAGGTTCAGAAAACCAATCATGTGGGTTATCCCCTGGTTGCAGTTCACACACTGAAAAATCAATAGAAGATTTTTCGATACGCGCCGGTGTCCCTGTTTTAAGACGCATTAAAGAAAACCCAGCATCTTTTAGAATACCAGAAATATTAGTATCAGGTTCTTGATATGTGCCGTCATCTTGTAATCTGCCAGACGGTATTTTTTCTGCGCCACGTGTGACAAGACCTTGCAAGAAAGTCCCTGTTGTCAGTACGATTGCACGTGCGTGATATTTTCTGTTGACTGTTTTTTCTTTTAAGTTAAGACCTTCAACTTTTTCAAAAACTATATCCAAGTTTTTATATTCTGACAGAATTTTAACGATTGCATTATGATAAAGTTTTCTATCAATTTGTGCGCGTAGTGCCTGTGTTGCCGCCCCATGCGAAGCGTTCAGCGTACGAAAGTGAATTCCTGACGCATCTGCCCCGCGTCCCATAACGCCACCCAGTGCATCTATTTCTGCAACCATTTGAGATTTACCAGGTCCCCCGATACTGGGGTTACAAGACATAGCCCCCAGGTCTGTTTCACTTTGTGTTAATAACAAAGTCTTTGCGCCACGACGCGCAGCAGCAGCGGCTGCTTCTACGCCGGCATGTCCACCACCGATAACAATTACGTCAAATTCTGTCATAGTTATTAAAATCTTCCCATACCACCGTTTACATGCAATGTTTGTCCGTTGATATAAGACGCTTCATCAGATGCCAAGAATACACAAGCATTTGCAATATCTTCTGGTTCACCAAAGCGACCTGCTGGTATTTGTGCCAGATAAGATTGCTTTAGTTCATCAGACAGAACGTCTGTCATAGGCGTTTTAATAAAGCCTGGTGCAATGCAATTAGCAGTAATCCCGCGCGATCCAACTTCTGCAGCAATAGACTTTGTCATTGCAATCATACCGCCTTTTGATGCGGCATAGTTTGCCTGTCCTGGTCCACCGATTGCACCGATAATGGAAGCCATATTTATAATACGACCAAAGCGTTGCTTCATCATAGGCATAATGACAGCGCGACACATTTTGAAGCAAGAACGTAAGTTCGTATTAATAACATCATCAAATTGTTCGTCTGTCATACGCATCAAAAGAGTGTCTTTTGTAATACCTGCGTTATTAATCAGCACGTCTATTTTACCGGCTTTTTCAATAGTATTCATAATTAGTTCAACTGCTGCACCTTCGGCTGCAAGGTCTGCAGGAATTTTGATATAAGAATCATCAAATTCAGAATCTAATTTTGCAACATTGCGCCCAGATACAACGACTGTTGCACCTGCTTCTTTCATTTTTTTCGCAATTGCGCCACCGATACCACCGGTTGCGCCTGTAATTAATGCGACTTTACCTGTTAAATCAAACATATTATATCTCCAATTTTTTTGCTGTCATGTCTGCACATATACGTCCCGTTAGCCCTGTTAAAACGGCCCCTGGTCCAACTTCGATTGTTTCTGTTATACCAAGTTCATGCATTTTCAAAACTGATTCACGCCAATGAACACCATGTGTAATTTGATAAACCAGCGCTTCTTTTATTTCTGCAGGGTCACTCATAGGTGCCGCTGTTTTATTAGAAATTAGAATTGCCTGTGGTGCTTTTATTTCAATATTTTCCAACGCTGCGCGCATTTCTTCTGCGGCTGGTGCTTGAATTCGACAATGAACAGGCACAGACAGGGCAAGTGGCATCGCGCGCTTTGCACCTGCTTCTTTTGCCAGTGCCATAGTCGCTTCTACAACATCTTTTGCCCCAGATATAACGACTTGACCTGGACTGTTATCATTTGCAACATCACAATCTGTTTGTGCGCAAATTTCACGAACTTTTTCAATATCTAAACCAAGAATAACCGCAGTTAAACCTTCGCCAACAGGTACTGCGCGTTGCATTGCGTCCCCACGCAGACGAAGTAATCTGGCAGTATCTGCCAAAGACAATGCGCCCGCCGCACATAAAGCGGTATATTCGCCTAAACTATGCCCTGCGACATATTCAGTAAGAGACACACCGCTTGCCCGCAACATAGCAATAGACATAGCCATAATTGCTGGTTGAACATTTGTCGTCAGTGTTAAATCTTGCATCGGACCATTAAAGATAATATCAGATAATTTTTGATTTAACGCATCATCAACTTCATCAAACACAGCACGTGCTGCAGGGTTATTTTCATATAAATCTTTTCCCATACCGACGGCTTGTGAACCTTGCCCCGGAAAAACCAGTATAGATGACATATATACTCCTTACTTAAATTTTCAGCCTAATTATAGAATTGAAAAGTGCGATGCGCAAATATTATCTGATGGGGATAATTTTATCAGAATTTTGCACTTTGTCT
>CALXLG010000015.1 GCA_944389135.1 uncultured Alphaproteobacteria bacterium | reverse complement strand
ACCTTCATCTGGTAGATTGCAAAGTTCACCATGCTTACATGTTTGTGTTGCGTTTGTAGTACCTGTTGCACCGTTAACAGTACCTGTACCACCATTTTTATTAAGTGTAATAGTGTATTCCATTGCGTCACATTCACTAGTACTGTTATAATTAACAAGTTCGGCTTCATTAATATAACCGACTGGGCATTGTGTTGCGACAGTATCACCAGCAATTTTAATAAAGAAATCTTCTTTTACACTAATCTGACATTGATTAATAGAGGTTTTGTTTGACGCAAGATTTGCATCATAGTTTTCTGGACAGTTTGTGCAAGAAGGGGCTTTTGCGCCAGAATAGGTTGCACCAGTACACGCACTGCAACTGGATGTAGAGCCATAGTTTACTTTGTGTTCACCTTTATATGTGCCAGCTGCACAGTTAGTAGCGCTTGTTGCCTTTGCACTTGCAATATATTGCCCACTTAAGTCGTCTGTATAACAATCTGTTTCTGCATCAGAACCTGCAGAGCTGTTCGGATAAAATCCATTTGCTAAAGTTGAGCAGGCTTTCCTTGCGGTTGTTCCACCTGTACAATAGTATCCTGACGTACATTGAGTGCATGTTTGACCATTTACATATGCACCAGCTTTTGCTTGTAAATTAGTTGCTGTTGTAGCACCCCAAGTAGTTGAACTTGTTGCAGTCTGTTTAAGTGTTCCAGCACTACAATATAAACTTATTTCCGTACCCGATTTCGTTTGATAGCAAGATGTATATGAAGTCCATCCTGTACCAGTTGCTCTTGTCCAACCACTTGTTTGTGCAGGACAATTATTTTGTACACCACTGGTACAATATGTCGCACCAGTACATTGAGTTTGACCCTTACAGTTATTACCACTTGTGTTACAACCTGTTGTATAATATCCACTGCTTACTGTACTACATGAACCAGCGCCCGCAGCACTATACTTTGTTCGACCAGTACAAGCACTGCATGTAGGAGGAGTGGCACCATATGTCACAGTATGCGCCGCCTTATAAGTTCCCGCAGAACATTGCCTTAGCTCTGTTCCCTTTGAGCCTGTTAAATAATATCCATTTGCAATATGCATTTCACAATTACTTTGTGATGTTGTTCCTGCTCCATCTTGATATCCTTCTGGACATAATGTACAACTAGATGTAGAACCGTATTTTACTTTATGTGCCTCTTTATGAGTTCCTGTGCCACATGTCGACTGTGTAGAGCTATTTGCAGTTGCTATGTATTTACCAGCGGATACATTTATTTCACACTGACTTGCCGAAGTCTTTCCTGCTGTTGTGTTGGCTGTATAACTACCCGGACAATCATTTTTTACACCACCACTGCAATACGTTGCACCTGTACATTGTGATTGACCTGTACAGGCATTTCCACTTCTACTACAGTTTGTTGCATAATAACCGCTGCTAACACTAGTACATGTTGCAGAGGCCTGAGTACCGCTACCGCCTTTAAACGTACCCTTTGCGCAAGCAGTCCATATTGCATAAACAGTAGTATTTGCTGTAAATGTCATAGAAGTAGAACCTGTTGTAGCAGTTTTACTTTTAGACCAACCTTTAAACACATACCCCGCGCGATAAAAACTTGTCGTGGCACCACTTTGTAATGAGCAGGAAGAACCATACGTACATACTTTGCTTGTAGGTCTAGTTCCAGTTCCAAAACCACCATTTAGATTATAAGTAACAGTTACTGTTTTTGCTTTTGGACACACCAAACCGCCAGAACAAGTATATCCCGTAGGGCAGGCTTTACATGAATTACCTGTTGTTAAACTGCTACTTGATATAGTTTGCCCTGTCCAACTAGATGATGAAGTAGGGCAGTTTGATATATAATACCCAGATTTACAGCTGGTGTATTTCTTATAAGTAGGGCATGTATAACCAGCAGCAAGTACATTACCTGCTGTAATTAACATTAACAAACACGCTAGAAAACCAAGGATTTTGCGCATTTCCCCTTAATACTCCTTCTCTTTTACCCTTTATCTTAGAAAATATTGCGCATATACTGCAAGTGAAAAAAATAGGAATAATAAAAAAAAACACGCCATAGGCGTGATTTTTTTAAGTGGTGGGTTAGGTAGGACTTGAACCCACGACCAAAGCGTTATGAGCGCTCCGCTCTAACCAACTGAGCTACTAACCCACGGCGCCCATTATATATTCGTTTTGTTTTTTATGCAAGCATTTTTTATTATTTCTTTATTTTTATTTTGCAATGTGTAAAAATATGCGCGTTATGACATTGAATATTCCTATTTTAAGCAAAGAACAAATGTCTGCTTTTAATACAATAGAGCATACAAATTCTAATATACTAATATTGGGGCAGGCGGGAACAGGGAAGTCTACTTTTATAAATTATCTAAAATCTGCATCAAAAAAAAGAATAATATGTGCATGTCCGACAGCTGTTTCTGCATTAAATGTTGGTGGTCAAACGATTCATTCTTTGTTCCAAATTCAACCACGTGATTTTATTATGCCTGAATTATTAAAGTTAAAGGCAAAGCCCAGAAATATATTAAATGGTGCAGACGTTCTTGTTATTGATGAAATATCTATGGTTGCGCCCGACTTATTAGATGCAATTGATATATTGGCGCGTATGGCAAGACATAACAATAATCCGTTTGGTGGATTGCAAGTCGTTGCTATTGGTGATTTATTTCAGTTGCCCCCGGTTATAACCCGTAAAGCAATGGAATATTACCAACAGGCATATGAATATTCTAATGCGTACTTTTTTGATAGTAATGTATATAAGAGAGCCGATTTTTTACGTTATGACTTTGATTTGGTCTATCGTCAAAGTGATAAAGAATTATTACAAAACTTAAAAAGACTGCGTAATAACGATGTGGGTGCGTTGGGTTTCTTTAATAATTGTAAGATAGATGATGACGAGCGCAGAAAGACGGCGGTTTTAATAACACCGTTCAGAGCTGTTGCGGAAAGAATAAACGCAAATAGACTGGCTGAAATAGATGCACCAGAAATAAATTACGAAGGCGAACTTTCGGGGACTTTTCAAGAAAAAGATGTCCCAGCGCCGATGAATCTTACTTTGAAAGTCGGGGCTTTGGTGGTGTTTGTTAAAAATGCGGATAAATGGCATAATGGTTCTATGGGAATTGTTCGCAGTTTAGGCGCAAAAGAAATACAAGTAGAATTACTGGATAAAAGTCGTGAGATTGTTTCTGTTAAGCCAGAAAAGTGGTCTAAAATAGAATATATTCGTGATGAGAATGATAGATTACAAGAAAACGAAGTGGGCAGTTTCAAGCAATTCCCATTAAATCTGGGTTATGCGATGACGATACATAAGGCGCAAGGTAAAACATTAGATTCCGTCGTGATAGATATTTCACGTGGTGCATTTGCACACGGTCAGACTTATGTTGCGCTTTCCCGTACACGCAGTGCAAGTGATATTCATATATCTGTACCACTTCAGTCACGTGATGTTATTTTTGATGAAAGAGTTCTGAATTTTGTAAAAGATTATTAGGTTTTATAAAGCTTTTTCCATTAGAATCGCGTCAATACCATCGTAATACTTAGGGCGAATACCAATTTTTTTATATCCATTTGCTTCATAAAGCTTTCGTGCAGGTTCATTATTTTCTGCAACTTCCAGAAAGATTTTTTTGCCACCACGTTTTTTAATATCGTTTTCAATAATTGCTAACATCGCGCTGGCAATACCAGATTTTCTGGCGTCTGGGTGTACACCAATAGTTATAATTTCAGCTTCGTCTGCAACAACACGCCAAACGACAAAACCATTCTGACTAGCAATTATATCACACCCAGACTTTTTTAAGTCGGCAAAGTCTGATGCAGACCATGGTTTCTTAGGAAAGCATGCTTTATGAAGATTTTCTAGTTCATCGTACATTTAGAATTTTGTTCTGCATAACTTGGACGTAAATATAGTGGTACGGCTGGTTGTATATCACCGTTTTCTAATTTTTGTTTTACTATAGCTGTTGCATTTGCTATATCAAATGGTTTATGACCAACCGTTCTTGCCCATTGCATTTGCTTTGTTTCAACATCGTCTATTGTCATTGTGCAAGGTTCTAAACCATTTGCTGCAACGAAAAAATCACCTTTGCCAGAATCTATTGCAACAAACGCATCCGGGGTAGAGAAAAGATAAAGTTCAAATGCAGTTATTGGAATAACTGGTATGTTAAGTCCCATACCCAACCCCTTGGCATAAGCAATACCTAGTCTTATGCCTGTAAAACTACCCGGTCCAACAACAACGCCAATTGCGGTCAGGTCAGACCATTTTGTGTTGTTTTCTGATAAGAATTTTTCAGTCTCTAAAGGTAGGCTTAAAGACTGTTTTTCGGTATCAACATGTTTTGTTTTGTTGTCTAAAACAAAGTCCAGTCCTGTGCCAGATGTGTTTATAGTTAGAATCATTTTTATTTCTCTGCCTGCATAGCTTTCTTTTTTATAAGTTAAGTTTATATTTTTTGTTCTTAGGCACTAATGCCAAAGCCAATACGTTTTGATAGAACTGCAGATTTTCTTAACGCCAACATACTGTCTATTTTTTGTGGTGTAAATTCTGTCTTTACATCTTCGCCATCGTTTTCTAATAAAGAACGTCTAAGAATTGCCGTAAGTTCACGTTGTAATTCACGTACGCCTTGTTCTGAAGTGTAATTACGAATTATATGACGCAACGCATCATCACTGATTATTATATTATCAACGTTCCAACCAGTATCTTTTGCCGCACGTTCAATTAAGTGTTCCCGTGCAATTTGTACTTTTTCATCTTCGCTGTACCCAGGAATTTCAATTATTTCCATACGGTCCTTTAGGGCATTAGACATATTTAAGCTGTTTGCAGTTGCGATAAATAAGACATTAGACAGGTCAAAATCTACTTCTAAATAATGGTCTCTGAACGACTTATTTTGTTCTGGGTCTAATATTTCCAATAGGGCAGATTCTGGGTCACCACGCCAATCGCGTCCCATTTTATCTATTTCGTCAAGCACTATAACAGGGTTGTTTGCTTTGCAGCGTTTCAAGGCATCCATTATGCGACCTGTTTGTGCACCGATATAAGTTTTTCTATGACCACGAAAATGTGCTTCGTCTGATATACCACCCAGAGAAATTCTGTGATATTTTCTTCCCAATGCCTCTGCAATAGATTTGCATAGAGACGTTTTACCAACACCCGGTGCACCGACAAAACATAAAATGCTTCCTTGGTTGCCACCTGTTTTTTTCATTACTGCGATATGCTCTAAAATTCTTTCTTTTACCCCCTGCATACCAGAGTGCTGAGAATCTAAGACCGCACGAGCACTTTTTAAATCTATATCTGATTTATCAGATTTTCCCCAAGGCATTGATAAAAGTTCGTCTAAATAAGTTTTTAATAAACCACCTTCGTTTGACATAGGAGACATACTACGCATACGCTTCCATTCGGACATGGCTTTTTCTTTTGCTTCTGCAGGCATTGCAGAGCGTTCTATGCGTTTGCGTACATTTTCAGTGTCCATTTCTTCGGTATCTTCACCCATCTCGTGTTGAATTGCACGCATCTTTTCTTGCAATATGGCTTCACGGCGACCATTTTCCATTTGACGCTGAATTCTGCGGTTAATAGATTCTTCTATTTTTGCCGTTTCTGCCATAAGATTTATTTGTTCTAGTAAAAGTACTAATTTCTCGTACCAAGAATTTGCAGCTAAAATTTTAACTGCGTCATCAGTATCAATACCCGCTGTTTGTATTACGGAATCTATAAAAGCAGGCAACGGATAATCTTGGATAATCATACGCAATTTATCCAGTTTGAATTTTTTTGCAACAGATAAAACTTGCATATTTTCAGCAATTTTATCACGCAAAGCCAATGTCTGGTTTGTGTTTGCGTCGTCTAAGATTTCTATTGGTGTAACATCCGCGGTAAAAAGACCGTTTATCACAGTTATATTGCTTAATTTTACTGCATCAGTTGTTTTTATTATTGCATGCAAAGCACCGTCTGGCATACGAAGAACCTGTGCAATTTCACCAATTGTACCAACATCATAAATATCATCTGGCAGTGCAGGGTACGCCCAACTATGTTGGGCAGTTATAACTATCTTCTGGCCCTCGCGCGCGGCTGCTTCTATACAAGCAACTGACATTGCATTATCTATATAAATTGGTACTGTTAACCCTTGGTTAACGACTAAATCTCTAAAAGGTAATATATATTGTTTCATAGCTTAATTAATATAAAACTTTTTTATAATTTTTCAAGGGTATAAAAAAAGCCCCAAACGGGGCTTTTAATATATTTTTTATAATTTTAACGGCGACGTCCATTAAAACCGTTATATTGCGCGTTATTGCTAGAGCGTTTTGATAAATATCTTGCAGCAATCAACACCAACCATTCAATAGACAGCATTGCCAAGTAGAATAATTTATTTTCAATTCCCATTACCCAGCCTAAGATATAAACCAGTTGTGCAACGAAAGACAGGTACAATAAACCAAAAATTCCTGTAAAGAACACTTTTTTAATTTTTCCGAACATAATTTTGCCTTTTTTTATTCACTTGATTATAAAATTAAACACTGGGTTTCTGTTGCCGGGCACCCAGCAGCCCCGCAATAAGCTAAAACGGATATAATTAACAATTGCCAACTATACCCAAGCCATAATTAGGCAGCCATTGCAAGGCGAACGTTGTCGTTCGCAGCGATTCTATCGCCATTCAGTTTTTAGTTAGCTTTTAACGACGCCATGTCGGATTCAGCCGATTTGCCTTTACTGCGCCTGTCGAAACTATGTCAGCCCCATATGTCTTATTGGTGGAGCTGTGGGGTACCGCCCCCCAGTCCAAAACGACTATTCCGCAACGGT
>CALXLG010000014.1 GCA_944389135.1 uncultured Alphaproteobacteria bacterium | reverse complement strand
TGCCTGTGGGTATCCTCGTAGTTGTTCAAACTTCGCATTGCTCGTTTTCACATACTCGGATTCGCCCCGACCAGAAATAAGAAAGGTCGTGGTTATCCATTCCGCCCAATTTTCAGATATAACATACACTGCACATTTAATTACTGGTGTTTTTACTAAGTTTTTAAGTTCGTCCAATTACTGTTTATATTTCCCAGAAAGTCAAGATAAATAGATTTTTATTTTACTTCTGATATAATGTATACAAAGTTATAAAAGATGAATGTAAATATTTTAATATTTAGGATAAGAAAGTCTAGGTTGAAAGCAAGAGAATTGGCTTTGAAAGAGGTTGAGACTTTCTTGGATGATATTCCTGGGGTAGAGGTTGTTATAGGTGGACCTTTGTCAACAGAGAAGGGGGGATATTTGCCGCATATTTACCAAAAAGTTTTGATATTTATTTATAGCACTAGACTGAAAATAATACAAAATGGTTCGGTATTTCATTCGTACACCCAGCAGATATATAAAGTTAACTATTTGTATTAACGCATAAAAAGAAGTGTCATAACAATTGGAGGTTGCGAGTTCGTTTTTTTTGTTTAATAATCAATGAAAGTAAGATTTTAATACTTTATGTCTTCAACAAAAGGAACTTCAATGTCAACGAAAAAACAACAAATATTAAATAAAGAATTTCTTAAAACTCTGTTAAGCACGGTTGTTCCATCTGGATGCGAACAAGATATTGTTAAGACTTGGGTTGCAGAAGCAAAGAAGATAACCACAAATGTTTATGTAGACACCGTTGGTTCCGCGCATGCCATAATTAACCAAAATGCAAAACGCAAAATAGTAATTGTTGGACATTGTGATGAGATTGGTCTTATTATACGAACAATTTCAGACAATGGTTTTCTACGAGTTGGAGCAGTTGGTGGCTGGGATGCTCAGGTAGTAGTGGGGCAGCGGGTCATGATAAAAACCAGAAAAGGATTAGTGTTTGGTGTTGTTGGAAAAAAGCCTATTCACAAGATAGAAGACAGCAAACCTGCATCAAAGCTAAAAGATTTGTTTATAGATATAGGAGCCACAAGTAGAAAAGACGCAGAAAAATTGGTTGAAATTGGTGACTCAATGGTTTTACACCAAGGATATATAGAATTAAGGAACAACACTTTTTCGTGCCGTGGATGCGATGACAAGGTAGGCGCATTTATTGCACTAGAAGTTTTGAAAGAGTTATCCAAGCAAAAAATATCTGTTGCAGTGGAAGCTATAGCCTCTGTACAAGAAGAGGTCGGTGTACGAGGTATAAAAACCGCCGCGTATTTAGCAAAAGCAGATGTGGGGTTTGCGGTTGATGTTATCCCCACCAATGATACACCAGATGCCGTCCCAGATGCAGAAGTAATGCTTGGAAATGGTGGGGTAATTGCACGTGGACCACATATTAACACAAAATTGTTTGAACTATTGAAAAAAACGGCAGAAACAAAGGATATTGCTTATCAGGTTGAAGCTAGTGGCAGACCTTTTGGAACAGATGTAGAACCGCTTCAATTGTCCCGTGGAGGGGTTGTCTCTGCGTTGGTAAGTGTTCCATGTCGTTATTTGCATTCTCCATCAGAAATGTGTTCTTTTGAAGATGTTCAGGCCACGATTAATTTATTGGTTGAGACGATAAGAAAAATTACTCCTAAGACAGATTTTAGTTTTATTGGTTAATATATCTATCGCAAACAATTCAAAAATAATACGTCTTTTACGAAGACGTATTATTTTTTTACTATAAAAAATGACATAAAAGAAAAACGAGAATTTTTACTAAATTTGTATAGGCTTTTTATAATAAAATCTGGTACCCCAATCAGCCCAGTCCCACCAGCATATTTTAGTATAACATCTCTTTGTAAAGTACTTTTTAATATATTCTTAATGGTTTTATCTTTATATAGGTTTTCCGTGGTATTACGATAGCCTTTAATGAATTTTAGGTGTTTCCTGCATAAAGGTAGCCCTAAAAAGGCAGCTTTTATAACAGCGATGTTTTTCATATTAGGTATAGCAATGACGATATAGCCACCTTTTTTTGTAACACGGAACATTTCTTTTACAATCTTTTTTATTTCCGGTTCAGAATAATGTTCTACAACACCAGAATTCCATACTAAATCAAAAGATTTAGCCCTAAAAGGCATATTCATAATACTGCCTTGAACATATTTTGTTTTATTTTTAAGGGCATCGGGGGTTATTTGCCGTGCATAATTTAAGGCTTGAACAGATATATCCAAAGCTGTGATTTGATTTACGTTTGGATTTGATAATGCCAAATTGAAGGTTTTTTTAGCGGAACCACACCCCGCCTCTAGTACAGAAATATAATTATTGTTATTTAATACCTCATTTAATATTTCTATGGTGTCGTCACTTAGCAATTTTCCATAAAGTTGAGGTCTCTTATTAGACGATTTATTATTGGCAATCTTTTTGGAAAAAATTGTATCCCAGATAACCTGCTCTATATATTCGCTTTTCATAATAACACCAAATCTCAAACTTTTTTCAATGTAATAACATCTTTTCTTTTTGTTGTACATGTTACCCCGTTGCACCGACATTCTTTCCAAACAGCGTCTTTCCATATTTCATTAACAGGTTTTTGCTTTACGTTGCCCATACTTTTACTAGCGGAGAATCCACACGGATAAACATCGCCTTTTTGGTTAATTAGCATAAAGCTAATCCCTGCTTTGCATGTAGCACATGTATTAAATATGTTAGAGCGCGGACAAGATTGCGCGCCACTATCAATCATATTAAAGCCATATGTGTTAGAAAGACCAGATATTCTATCTACGAATTGTTCCCATTCTGTATTTGTTAATAAATTTTGCTGGATACGTTCCCCACTTCCGTATGGCAATGCTCTAATAAAGAAAAGATTTCTGATACTTTGCTTTGATAAGTATCCCATCAATTTATCAATATTATCACTGTTATGCTTTAAAATGACCGCATTCACACTAAAAGAAATATGATTTTTAGTCAAAACCTCTATACCCTTTTTGACATTTTCCAGCTGAGCAATAACTTGGTTGATTTTCTGGGCTTCGGACTCAATAGTGGTATCAATAGATACTTTTAGATTATGAATGTTCAACTTTTCTATTCTATCGGCGTATCGGCTAATCAAAGAGCCATTTGTAAACATCTCACAGTTGATACCATTATTTGTTAGTATTTCCATCGCATCAAATAAATCATTATGGATCACTTCTCTTAAAAATGGCTCGCCCCCGGTAAACGTTACAATGTTTGGCTTTAGTTTAACAATGTCTTTTATAAGTCGCATAAACTCCTCGTGAGTTAAATCGTCATTGTGTGCGTTATGTTCGCAATCTATGCAACAATAAATACATTTGAAATTACATTTTTTTGTAAGCTCTATCATTATCTGATGCGGAGCTTGGAAATAATTCCCGTTTGCTTTTATTACAGAAACATCGCTGTTTTTTAGACTGGCGTCAGAAATGTCGTGTTTTGCTAGCTCCTTAATCAATTCAGGATTGTTTTTGTAAGTGCCTTGAACGTTTTTTGCGATAAAGGCTTTTCTGCTATTTTTATCATAAAATAAATATGTGTGTTTGGTAGCCATTATCACTCCTTTAGATTTTTATATTTTTGAATAAGTTTTTCCATTAATTTAATGGTGTGTTTAGACGAACGTTTGTTTATTTTATAATCAGATGATGCTTCTAATATCAAAGAGCTTAGTTCAGGACACAGTGAAGCCGCCTGTTCGAACAGACCGTCATTCGGGAAGTGGGGAATAAAATCTTTATCTCTGCAAATCAATTGGCATATAGATATTAAAATAAAATGTGCATCTCTGTAATTAAAATGTTTTTTTATGCCAGACAAGAAAATATCTAAATTCTGTAATAACAAGCAATAAATTTCAGGTTTTGTGATCAATTTTGATATATAGCCAGATAGAAATTTCTTTGTAAATAAAACATTTTTGAATATAAAACCATGTTTCAAAAATGTTAGTGTCTGTGGATCACCTAAAGATAGTTTATGTAGCAACGTTTGTAGTGGCATTATAAACGGATGGATGTTTACGCCAGAGGCAGCAAGAATGTCATTGGTTGCGGTGTTTATTTCGGTAAGGTTAGGCAATGACTCACATACAAATATGACATCAATATCGTTAGTTTGGAGTTTGTGTAATCTCGAACCGTACACAACAATCATCAGCACTGTACCAATGGCTCCAGCAAGTTGTGAAATCGCTTTTTGTTCTTTAAGGGTTAATTTCTCCAACATCCAGGATCGTCTCCAAAAATATTCTTGGTGTGAATAAATGCCTCAGCTCTACAACCGCGACAAACACTCCAAAACTTGCAGTCTTTGCATTTATTGTAATTTTCTCTCACTCTAAACGCCTGTAACAACTCAGAATTTAACCAAATGTCGCCTATGTTCTCAGAAAATGCATTACCTAATTTGACCTCCAAGAAAGGGCAAGGATGCACATCTCCATCCACTGTTATAAATAAATAACTCATACCGCATCTGCACCCACCACAGATACAACTATCGAGCGCATCTTTGTATTTATCAAGGTATTCCAAATCAATTGTATTTAAGAACGGATCTTTATAACCAACACCGATTTTGCCCGCCATCTCTTTTTTTATATTGAGAATACGTTCCGTAAGAGTCTCATTATCTTTTTGAGTTAATACCAAGTCATGCTGTGTTGCACCTTTGCCTAGTGAGCGCATTCTTTGGAATTTTAAATTTACTATTCCTCGTTCTTTTAAGAAATCTGCCAAGGTTGCAGCTGCCTCAATATTATTTTTTGATACGGTTGTTGTCACACTAACAGCAAAACCTAACGCAATAGCTTTTTGAATGTTTGAAATAGTCTTATTAAAGGTGCCTTTCCCTCTAATGGCATCATGCACATCTTCCATGCCATCAACACTTACACTTAACGATAAATTTTTACCTACATAATCCTTTAAAATTTTCTCAATATCCAATGTAGCATTAGTCGTTATATGCACATGGCTGATGTTTTTCTCAAAACAATAGTCCAAAATCTCCCTTATGTTACTGTGCATAAAGGGCTCTCCACCCGTAAAAACAAGCCTTTTTAATCGAGGTAATTTTGCCAGCTGATCAATAACAGATTTGATGTCAGATAAGATAACTTCTTTACTATTTCTTGATGCATTTTCATAACACCAAATACAAGATAAATTACATTTTTTGGTTATAGCAAAAGTAACGTGGGTCAATTCATTTAGGTGCATATATTCCCCCTTGAAAACTGGTTGCAATTTAGTGTAGCGATGTTTTTCTGAAAAATCAAGGAGTTTAACGGAACAATATCCTTGACAAAACGACAATGTTATTGTACCGTATTAATATGTCAACCTATTTACCCAATGGAGGTCACCATGGTAACAAAAACTAAAACCGCTACAAAAAAGACTCAGACCAAGCGTACTGGTTCTACAAAGACAGCGCAACAGGTTGTGATTATTGAAGAAGCGAATTTTTGTACTTGCACTAGCGATGACTAGTAATTTGTATACACAAAAAGGGTCGTCTGGTGACGACCCTTTTTGTTGCACGTAACGCACAAGCAATAAAAACCGCATTGAATCAAGTGCGGTTTTTACAAACTAACGTTCAATCAATTTTTTTTTTAGGGCAACCAGTTGGAATTGGTTATTAGGTAAATCCTTAATCCCGTATCCTTTGGCTAGTAAGATATCTCTCAATTCATCGGATTTTTTCCAATCTTTCGCCGTTCTGGCTTGTTGACGTTGTTCTATGATTTTAGAAATGTCATCAGACAACACAAGTTCTGCTTCTCGTTCTTTTATTATTTCCCGCAAAGACAAACCAAAAATTTTATCTACATGTTCCATAAAATTCAGTTTAGACTTAGGTGGCATTGCGGGATTTTTCAAGACCTCCCAAACAACTGCCAACGCTTGTGGTGTCTTTAAATCATTAAACATAAAGCCATTGAAAGTTTTGATATAAGAACTTTCTAGTTGAGCGTCTATGGCTTTATTGTCTGTTGCCGATTGGTTAAGCTCTTTGATTTTGCTTACCAAGGATTCGTAAGTTTTTTTTGCTGCATCCAAAGCTTCAAAACTAAAATTAGAAGATGTTTTATAGTGTGATGTTAGACAGAAGTATTTGTAGTGTTCCGGTTTATAACCTTTAGCTATCAATGTATCCAAAGTCAAAAATTCTCCTTTTGACTTGGACATCTTTCCATCTTTCATCTGTAAAAATGCGGCATGCATCCAGCAGTTAACCCATTTATGCCCCAAGAAAGCCTCACTTTGAGCAATTTCGTTTTCGTGATGAACGGTAATATGGTCAATACCACCGCAGTGAATATCTATTCGTTCACCCAAGTATTTCATTGCCATAGCAGAGCATTCAATATGCCATCCCGGATAGCCGCGCCCCCATGGTGAGTCCCACTGCAATACCTGATTTTCAAATTTTGATGTTGTAAACCATAACACAAAGTCAGACGGGTTGCGCTTATTCGCATCTTGTTCTACCCTAGCACCATGTCTTAACTCAGTACGGTCTTGCTTGGATAATTGTCCATAACTTGGGAACTTGGATGTGTCAAAGTACACATTACCGTTAGAAAAGTATGCAAACCCCTTTTCTTCTAGTTTTTTTACAAAAGCTATCATTTCTGGAATGTGTTCTGTAGCACGTGCGACAACATCAGGACGATTTAATCCCAAAGCTGCAGTATGATCAAAAAACACCTTTTCATACTTACGCGCTAGCTCTAACACTTGCATTTTTTCTCTTTCCGCCGCTAACAACATTTTGTCGTCGCCAGCATCTGCATCACTGGTTAAATGTCCTACGTCTGTTATATTCATAACGTGTTTCAATTTATAACCTGCCAAACGAATTGTTTTTGCCAACAAATCCTCAAAAACATACGTTCTCAAATTCCCAATATGGGCATAATTATAAACTGTTGGACCGCAGCAATACATTTTCACTTCTTTGCCATCTATTGGTTCCACTTTGTCGATAGTCCTTGACATAGTATTGTAAAAAGATATTTGTTCTGTCATTTTAATAATCACTCTTTTTATGTTGATTTTCTTGTAATTTTAGCTTAAAAATACCAGAAGTCAAGCACCTAAGCTGTTTGTTTTGATGCTTGACCAAAGTAATCAGCATTGGTATAGTGGTTTTGTTCTAATTTGGCCTGGTGGCAGAGTGGTTATGCAGAGGACTGCAAATCCTTGGATGCCGGTTCGATTCCGACCCAGGCCTCCATTCTTTGACTTTTTCTCTGGATTTATGTTGTTATTCCGGTAAATTGCCGTACAATCAAACAAGGAGTAAGATAGATGACAATAAAGAAAAACATATACCTAGCCACCTTGGTATCGGAGATGAGAACGAATTCTGGTGTTGAAAAAATGTTAAAAATACTCAATAAAGAATATCTGTTCTTCACGGAAAGTCATTGCTGGTTGGAAGATGGTAGAACAGAAAAAGAAATCATCACAATGTTATGCAAGATGGGTTATGACATACCAAAGGATTTTGTTGGGTCAGATGCAGTATTTGACGGATCGCAATACGATGGTGGGGCGGGTGGTATTGATTTCAGAAGCGAAGAGTCAATAAACTTGCTGAACTTGGCGGATATAGTTGTTACTAATCCGCC
>CALXLG010000013.1 GCA_944389135.1 uncultured Alphaproteobacteria bacterium | reverse complement strand
GCACAAAAGACGGCCCGGGGCGCCGCCTGTTTTTTTCATCACCGCGATATGTTCCAAAATGCGTTCCTTGACAGGTTGCATCCCAGAATGATGTGAATCCAGCACACTGCGTGCGGTCTTTAGATCAATGGGCGCCATCGCAGATTTTCCCCATGGCATAGACAACAGTTCTTCCAGATACGTTTTCAACAACCCGCCTTCATTCGACATTGGCGACATGCTGCGCATTCGTTTCCATTCAGACATCGCCTTGTCCTTGGCGTCACGGGGCATGTCCGACCGTTCGATACGTTTGCGCAGACTTTCTGTATCCATTTCTTCGCTGTCGTCACCCATTTCCTTTTGTATGGCGCGCATTTTTTCTTGTAAAATCGCTTCACGGCGACCACTTTCCATCTGTTGCTGTATCCGCCGGTTAATCGAATTTTCTATTTTTGCGGTTTCCACCATCAGATTGATGTGTTCCAACAGCATAACCAGTTTTTCACGCCACGATGGTGCGCGCAGTATACGCACGGCATTATCTGTATCAATTTCTGTGGTTTGAATCACGCCGTCAATAAACGCTGGAATTGGATAATTCTGCATAATCGCACGCAGTTTATCCATTTTAAACTTTTTCGACGTAGACAGCGCCTGGATATTTTCTGCAATCTTGTCGCGTAATGCAATTGTCTGGGGCAGGGCATCGTCATCGGCGATTTCTATTGGTGTTGTATCGGCCAAGAACAATCCGTTTTCTGTTGTGATATTGTGCAGTTGCACCACACCGACCGTGCGGATGATTGCGTGCACGGCGCCATCTGGCATGCGTAATACCTGGATAATATCGCCAATGGTTCCGACGTCATATATATCATCTGGTCGTGATGGATATGCCCAGCTGTGCTGGGGTGCAATGACCAGTTGTTGGTTATTTTGGGCCGCCGTTTCGACACAGGTAACCGACAGTGGTGTATCAACATACGCCGGCACAGTCAATCCGGGGTGTACAACTAAATCGCGAAATGGTAAAACATAATTCTTCATAGCCCTGATAATATAAGAATTTTTTTAATCTTTTTCAAGGGCAATAAAAAACGCCCCCGTTGGGGGACGTGTTCGGCACCGAACGTCACAGAATTAACGACGGCGACCGTTGTATCCGTTATACTGGGCATTATTACTGGACCGCTTTGACAAATAACGTGCCGCGATTAAAACGAACCATTCTGCGGATAACAGCCCCATCCACATTAACTTTGCATCGATTCCCGGGACCCATCCTAAAACATACACAATCTGTGCGATGAAAGATAAATACAATAAACCAAACATTCCTGTGAAGAATATTTTTTTCACTTTTCCAAACATGTTTTTTGCCCTTTTTATTTAATTTGTTCCGAAGTGCTGGGTTTCTGTTGCCGGGTACCCAGCCGACCCCGCAATAGGCTAAACGGACATAATCAACAATCGCCAATCATGTCCAAACGCCATCTTAGGCAGCCATTGCAAGGCGAACGTTGTCGTTCGCAGCGATTCTATCGCCATTCAGTTTTTATTTGGCTTTTTACGACGCCATGTCGGATTCAACCGATTTGCCTTTACTTCGCCTGTCGAAACTATGTCAGCCCCATATGTTTTATTGGTGGAGCTGTGGGGTACCGCCCCCCAGTCCAAAACGACTATTCCGCAACGGTTTCAGAATCATCATCGCTTATGCGACAGTGTTAATTATATAATATTTACTGTGGAAATTGCAAGTTTTTAAGTTATAATGACCCGTAAAGGTAACAAAATGAAGTTTTTAGATAAAGCAAAGATTCATATCAAAGCTGGTGATGGCGGAAATGGCAGCGCCAGTTTTAGACGTGAAAAATATATTGAATTTGGTGGACCAAACGGTGGCGACGGTGGTCGTGGTGGTGACATCGTTTTCAAAGCCGTACCAAATGTTAATACTTTGATTGATTACAGATTCAAAACAAACTTTGTTGCCCAGCGTGGTGAAAACGGTATGGGAAAAATGCGTACAGGCGCATCAGGTGAGACTTTGGTTTTACCTGTTCCAACAGGTACAGTTATATTATCTGAAAACGAAGAAATTGAATATGCTGATTTAAATACAGACGGAATGGAATACCTTGCTGCACGTGGCGGAAATGGTGGCTGGGGAAATCTTCATTTCAAAAGTCCGACTAATCGTGCACCACGTCAAGCAAACGATGGGTTGCCTGGTGAAGAAAGAACGGTTGTTTTAAGATTGAAACTTATTGCTGATATTGGTTTGGTTGGTTTCCCTAATGCTGGGAAGTCTACTTTATTGTCAGCATTGACTGCAGCGCGTCCAAAAATTGCGAATTATCCTTTTACAACTCTAAACCCACAATTGGGTGTTATGTATGCACATAATCGTGAATTTGTTTTGGTTGATTTACCTGGTTTGATAGAGGGTGCACATACTGGGGTTGGTCTTGGTGATAGATTCTTAGGGCACGCAGAAAGAACGAAGATGATTTTACATGTGATAGATGGCACAGAACCAGATTGGACAATCCGATATTCTGCAATTCGTCACGAAATGGATTCTTATGGTGGCAATTTGATTGGCAAGCCAGAGATGGTTGTAATTAATAAAATGGATGCGCTAACACCAGAAGAACTTAAACAAAGATTAAGCGACTTTAAGAAGTCTTTTGGTCGTAAGAAAAAACCTGAAATAATGGTTGTAAGTGCAGCAGGAAGGTTGGGGATAACGGAGTTAGTTTCTGCAATAGAAAAGAAATTTTTAGAGATAGAAAAAAATGCAGAACAATAAAAATCCTTTGGCGGTTTACAAAGATAATGCCCAGAAGTTTAAAGCTTATACATATGACTGCAGTTTAGGGGACTGGGCATATAAATCTGATGATACCAGAGTCCCGCTAAAAGAAATAAATATAAACGATGTAGAGTTTATTGGTGGTCTGTGGCGTGTGCAAACTAAGCCTGTTTATAATATACAAAGAATCCGTGATCGTGATATGATAATCGGCGATAAGATTCAGCGTACAGAAAAGACATTTTTTAATTATTATAAAGCATCTTTTTTAGTTTATAATTGCTATGGGCCCATTGAGCCACTGTTTGATATGGTTGCTGCAGAATATAAAACAGACAAAGGCACTTATTGGGCATATGGTAAGACTATTGCCGAGGCGCGCGCTTTTATGGGAATAAAGCTATATGATGAATACAAAGACTTGATAAATTCCGTTGCCTGCAAGGGGATCTGTCAAAAAGAAAAAAAATAAAGTTATAGATTTGCTTTTCAATATTTAATCTGTTAAGATTTTGAGCATAATCTTAATAACCCATAAAGGAGAAATAAAATGGCAGTATCATTAAAAGGTACACAGACAGAAAAGAACTTGTTGATTGCTTTTGCTGGTGAATCCCAGGCACGTAATCGCTATAGTTTTTTTGCTTCCAAGGCAAAAGATGAAGGCTATCAGGCAATTTCTAAAATCTTCTTAGAAACAGCTGAACAAGAACGCGAACATGCGTCTCGTTTGTTCAAGTTCTTGGAAGGGGGTGATTTAGAAATCACAGCTTCTTACCCAGCTGGTAAAATTGGTACAACTTTGGAAAATTTGCAGGCTGCAGCATACGGTGAACACGAGGAAAATACTGTTATGTATCCAAAGTTTGCTCAGATTGCGGCACAAGAAGGTTTTGATGCAATTGCATCTGTTTTGAAGAATATTGGTTATGCAGAACGCTATCACGAGGCACGTTATCGCGCATTAATTGAAGCAATTGAAACAGGCACATTATTCAAACAAGATAAGATTGTTATGTGGCGTTGCACAAATTGTGGTATGTGGCACATCGGTACAGAAGCACCAAAAGTATGCCCAGCATGTTTGCACCCACAAGGTTATTTTATCAGTGAAGGTACAATATCCAGATGTGATACAAACGAAGGTTTTTGTGAATATACAAACATTGAAGAATAATGTTTTATGTAATAATAAAAAAGCGGGTTTGCCCGCTTTTTTTATTGTTTTATTTTTCCTGTATATAACTTATCGCCTATATAGAACTTGTATAATTCTGGTATGAAGTGAAGTAATGCAAAATTAGGGTCTGTGGCTCCGGAAAAACCGAAGTTAGAATATTTATCTTGCCAATATTTATTTTTCTCTTTTTGATTGTCTACCGATTCCATTTTTCCAAAAAGCCGTACGGCATATCTTGTCGTAGGGTTAAAATAATATAAGCAACAATTATTATTATTTTCTAGTTGTTGAAATTTAGGCGATGATTTCATAGTTAAAAAATGTAAATCAATAGATTCAATGCATTTGTTCATTCCGTTCATAATCGTTCTTGTTTCTGGGTGTGCATCTAAACCGAAAGTACATAATTGCAAGTCATCACAGGATTTTATTATGTCTATTATAGACTTAATTGTTTTGTTCATTTGAATGTTTCTCCATCTTATCAAGTATTGCATCAAATTTTCTTAAAGAACTATTTTGGCAACCACGACCACGCCAAGTCATTAGTTCTTCGCCAGTAGACTGGTCTGCAATAGAAACGTTAAAATTCCACCACCAAAAACCGTTAAACACGCACCAAATTGGTGCAAGACGTTCACTGCGTTCAGCGACTTTTATCACATATCTTGCATTATCTGGTACAGAAGAATAATCTATTTCAATACTTTCGCTGTTGTCTGTAAAATCACGGCTGCCTTTTGCTTTTCCGACGACCACTTTATATCCACGCTTTTCCATTTCTTGCTTTATGCTTTTGCGCATGCCATAACCACCGCGGTCAGCATAGACAGTAGTGTTTGTATGAAGAGAATTAGGTTTAACATAAACACTATTACAGGCAGACAACAAAAGAATTAAAGGGAATATGTACCGCATATGTGGCTCCTTATAAAACTGGTGCACCCGGCGCGATTCGAACGCGCAATCTTTGCCTTCGGAGGGCAACGCTTTATCCAGTTAAGCCACGGGTGCAAATCAAAATTATTATAAAGTTTTAGGTTTTTATTGCAAGAACTTAAAGGTTTATTAACCACGCTGCAATAAAGCAATCATAAAATCATCTAAATCACCGTCCAAAACAGCATCAGAATCCGTTTTCTCGACACCCGTTCGAACATCCTTAACCAATTGATATGGGTACAAGACATAATTTCTTATTTGACTGCCCCATTCTATTTTTTTCTGAGCAGCCAGTGCTGCATTTTCTTCTTCGGCACGCTTTTGCATCTCCAGTTCATATAGTTTACTGCGTAACATCTTCATAGCCATTTCTTTGTTCTGAATCTGGCTACGTTCATTCTGACATGTAACAACAGTGTTTGTTGGTAAATGAGTAATTCTTACCGCGCTATCTGTCTTGTTAACATGCTGCCCGCCGGCACCTGATGAACGATAAGTATCTATGCGCAGGTCTTTTTCATTGATTTCAATTTCTATTGAATCGTCAATATCAGGCCACACGTCAACAGATGCAAAGCTAGTCTGACGCTTGCCGTTTGCATTAAATGGGGATATGCGTACAAGCCTGTGAACGCCGATTTCATTCTTTAGCCAGCCGTATGCACGTTCACCACTTATTCTATAGGTAATATTTTTAATACCTGCTGTATCCCCTTCGTGTTCTTCTATTACTTCACATTGAAAACCGTGCCTTTCTGCCCAGCGTGCATACATTCTTGCCAACATTTGTGCCCAATCTTGTGCTTCTGTTCCACCGGCGCCGGCTTGGATAAATAAAAAAGCACCGTTATTATCTGCTGGGTCTCTGAATAAAGTTATGAATTTTGCTTTATGTGCTTCTTCACCTAGTTTCTCAATTGCAAGCAGAACATCTTTGTCGTCAGAATCCATTGCATAAAACTCTGACAAGGTGGCATAGTCAGATTCTAATTTCTCTAAATCATTAAGATTTTTTTCTAATGCCGACTTTTTTTGCAAAAGTTTCTTTGCTTCGTCTGGATTAGACCACAAATCAGGGTTGTTTGTTTTTTCTGTAAGCTCTGTTATTTGTTTTTTTAAGCTTTCTGGGTCAAAGGAACCCCCTGACGGCAGATATGTCGTCTGAAATTTGTGTCAAAGTTTCATTTGGAACTATCATTGTGATTAAGATATTAACAGGTTATTTATCATAATCAACGATTTTATATAATATGAAGTTAAATGAATGTTTGCCTTTTTTTCTTGGATATGTTAAAATTTTTGTAACGAGAGGGATTTAAATGAAAAAAGTTTTCTTTTTATCAGGCGTTATTTCTTTGATTTGTTGCGCATCTGGTGCGCTTGCGGTGTCTGCTGGAACTGTTGGTGCAAGTGATTTAAATCGCAGTGTTTCAATTACAACAACGACAACCACAAACGGTTTGCGCGGAAATCAAGGTTTGGCCAATGCTTACAAGACGAATCAAAGAAATACTTATTATATGGTAACACAACCAGACGTTGATTCTGCGTGCCGTGAAAAAATTTATAGTTGCTTGTCGGACTATTGTGGTGATGTTACTGTTGTAGATGGCCAATCAACAGGACGTTGTCAATATGCAACAGAAAGTGAGCTGTATAATTATGCGTTGCTTTGTTTACAAAAAGATACATCTGTGTTATTGCCTCAATATAATACAAATACCCGTACTGGAACCGGTGGAATGAATACTGCGGCTCGCTTATGTCCACCATATGTTCAACAAGAAGTTATGTCTTACTTATCGATGGCAAATATGGCGACACAATTATCTAAATCACATTCTGATTTGTGCTTGCAACGTCGTCAAGAATTAGAAGCAGCAATGGCTTGTCATTCCGTTGCATTGGCATATGGTAATGAAACAACAAGTATGTTAACAACACAATTGGCGGACGCATGTGGGGCAGGGGTTCCTGGTGGTTCTGCCGAAATGGTGACACGTTTTGCAAATGCCGGAAACGTTGGTGCAAATATTTGGGGTTGGGCAGAAAAGATTGTTAACCTTGATTTGAACCAAAAAGGTGAAGATTGGCAATCGGCAGTTGACGCGGTCTTGGCAAGTTATACCAACAGAATGAATCTTGCATGTGGGGACGATTTACAGTTAAATACTGTTTCTCATTCTTCAGGTTCTACTCAGCCGACTACATTGCAAACGGTTGCAGCACTTGCAACGGGTGTTGCGTTTCCAACCCCAACAACCACTGCTGAAAATCCATATGAGAATTGGGGCTTTTATATGGACGTTAAATCAATGTCAGAGTTGTATGATTATGCTACTGCATATCAAGTTGTTCAGGCTGCGTTATCAAATCCTGCAACTACACAGAATGCTTTCTTAACCAGTGCACAAATGGATGACATGCAAACAGCCTATAAGCGTGGTACAAAAGCATTTATTATTCGTGATAGTGCAAGATGCTTTATAATTCCTGTTGCGACAATGACTTCACAAGAAACGTCATTGTTGGCACAGTCTTATGCGAACTGTATCAGTAAATAAAAAATTAAGACAAATACTAAAAACGCCCAAATTAAGGGCGTTTTTTTAATATATTATACGCTTTGTACCAACGTTAATACCGAACAAATAATATCGTATTTTGTTTGGTAAAATAGTCTTTTTGGCAATCGTAAGATTAAATACTTTAAATTCTTCTATTTTGAAAGGTGTTTCTGGTATATTCATATATTCTGTGGCACCTTTATCTAAAAATAGTTTTTGCATTTTTTCTTGTGCTTTTATAAGTGCAGGACTTGCGGTTCTTTCTTTTATCAAAGAACGCGATTTCCCAAGTGCAGTTTCTGTATCCACCACGTTATAAACTGCGCCTGGAACAGTTGCAACAGTTTCTGCCAAAACAATTGCAGATTTTGTAAAAAATAAGTCTTGTGCCCCGAAAATACCAGGTTCAAACAATAAATGATTTTTATTTAGAAAAGATTTTTTATATACATATCGCCATGCAGGATTAAATTTATTTGCGCGCGTTTTTAAGATTTTATCTTTCATTGAAACACATATTTCAATTGAGTTAAATCTTGGAAAATTGTATTCAGGTTGATTAACTTCGCCACATAATATATCCGCATTTGTGAGTTCAGCAACATTAACCATTTTTTCATAAAAATCTAAATTTACAAAATCGTCGTGATCGTGAATATGTACTAAATCGCCTGTGGCATTAGCCAAGCCCGTATTAGATGCAACCGATGGGCCACCATTTTTCTGAGATATAATTTTTATTCTTTTGTCGTCTTTTGCATATTTTTTACAAATAGAAACAGAATTATCTTTGCTGCCGTCATCAACTATAATTATTTCCAGATTTTTATAAGTTTGATGAACTAGGTGTTCAAGACACTTTGCAATAAATTTTTCTGCGTTATACATTGGGACAACAATACTTACTAATAATTTATCTTTCATATATCGCCTCGTTTTCTTGCATTTTATAAAACTAAAAAACATGTATCAAGAAAAAACGAAGTTATTCCTGTAATAACTTGAAGAGGTGGCTTTTTTTTGATATAATATTTGCAAATGAAAATATCCAGAAGAACTCTTTTACAGCTGACAGGCGTCAGTACAGTAATGATTGCGTTTTTGCCAAAAATGGCTTTTGCGGCACGAAATTCTTTGCGTACGGTCAGAACGGGAATTCAACCAGGAAATAAAACAAGACTTGTAATTGAAACCGCTGATAGACCTTCTTATTCTATTACATATCCAACAAACCAAATAATAGTTACGTTATCTAATACAGCGGCTAATGCTTCGTTAAAGCCAAACTTAGCAGCTGGGTCATTGGTAAAATCTATAACTCAGGCGCAGGTTGGCGATAAACTACAAATTATTGCTAATTTATCACAGCCCGTTAGCGCTATACCAAAAGACCAAATAATGATTTTGTCTCCTAATGGTGATAATGATTATAGATTGGTATTAGACTTTGCAGCTGGTCAAGTAGGGGCGGTGGTTGCAAGCAGTTCTAAATCAGAAACAAAGACTGCGCCAGCAAAGAAATATACAATAGTAATTGATGCTGGTCATGGTGGCAAAGACCCCGGTTGTATCGGTAAAAATGGTACAAAAGAAAAAACTGTTGTATTGGCCGTTGCGAAGAAATTAAAGAACAAATTAGACGCGGCTGGTTTTCAGACATATTTAACACGCAGTGGTGATACTTATTTAAAATTGGCACAACGTGCAAAAATTGGCGAAAAGAAACATGCTGATTTGTTTTTATCTTTGCATGCGAATGCGAACCCAAGTCGTTCAATGAAAGGCTTTTCTATTTATACACTGTCTGAAAAAGCCTCTGACGAAGAAGCAAGAAAGCTGGCTGATGCAGAAAATGCGGCGGATAAGATAGATGTTAGTGGGTTTGAACAATTTGACAAAGATATACGTGTTGCTTTATCCGCTTTGCAACAGCATGCAGTGGCAGAAATGTCTGTTGAATATGCCAGTGGGTGTGCGAAACAATTTAAGTCAATGAAGATAACGCAACAACCAGGGCCAGATGTAAGACATGCACCTTTTGCTGTTCTGCGTTCAACAGTTCCGGGGGCATTGATAGAATTAGGGCATTTGTCTAATGCAACAGAAGAAAAGTTGTTAACCAGTGCTTCGCACCAGAACAAATTGGTTAACGCGATTGTAAAATCTGTAAAAGCTTATAATTTTGATGTATAAAAAAAACACCTTTTAAGGTGTTTTTTATCTTCCTTCATTTATTAACCATTCTATATTTTCAATTCTTGGGTCTTTTTCAATCATCGTATTTGATTGCCAACCATCAAATAATTTGTGTGCAACATCAACATATTCTTGTGCGATTATTAATTCAGGAACGGAATGTAAATCTTTAGAATGATGATTGTATTTTATACCAAGATTATCAAGCAAATTGGATATCTTTAACATTATATCCATAGAATCACTTGTAAATTTTGCACCATTTTTATCAAAAAAAGCAAAATCTTTCCCAGATGACTTTGCAATTTGATTTAATGTATTTTGAATATGTTGTCTATCATTCAAAATATTTGTAGCAGATTTAAAAGTTTCTTTTTTCATTTATAACGCCTATATTCTATTAAGAATATTATATAGTAAAAACGCAAAATATCAAACAAAAAAAGATACATAAATTGATAAGATATATAAAGTCTTGCAAAACATATAGTTATTTGTATAATTGACCTCGTTGGAGACGTGGCAGAGTGGTTGAATGCGCGCGACTCGAAATCGTGTATACAGGCAACTGTATCAAGGGTTCAAATCCCTTCGTCTCCGCCATTTTGTATATTATCAAGTCATGAAAACATTTAACGAACAAGTTTACGATATTGTTGCCCGAATCCCAGCAGGGCGCGTGGCAACTTTTGGGCAAATTGCAAACATGATTGGGCGTCCACGTATGGCGCGCTTTGTTGGCTATGCGTCCAACAATAAAAATAGTTGGCACCTGCCGTGGCATCGTGTGGTTTTTAAAGACGGCAGCTTATGTGCCGGCTTTTTTGATGAACAATATAAGTCTTTAAAGGCCGAAGGTGTAAAGTTTGATAAAGATAAAAAAGTAAAAATGGAACAATTTCAATGGAATCCGGACCGTGACGGTGTGCCATTGGATATACGCGATTTTCCGCTGGTTTTTTAATAGATAAAAAAAGCGGCATTTGCCGCTTTTTTTATTTTTTCTTTTTTGAGGTTTGTTTAGCTAGTGCTTTTTCAATATCGGTTAACGAAACCCTTTTTAATGTTAAGAACCACGCTTTGACATCTAAATTTTTGTCGTTGTTTTTTAATCTTGAATTCATCGCATCCGTTGTTGTTGGGGCAGGCACAACTACTGCATCACCCGGCATCCAATCTGCAGGCGTTGCAACTTGGAAAGCATCAGTTGTCTGTAATGCAATTAAAGTACGCTTTATTTCATCAAAGTTTCGTCCGATTGTTAAAGGATAATAAAGTATTGTTCTTATTATTCCCACTGGGTCAATTATAAATACTGCACGAACAGTTTTGTTGTTTGATTCATTGTCATGAATCATTCCGTATTTCTTTGCAATTTCCATATTCATATCATCTATAATAGGGAAAGTAATTTGCATATCTTTCCAGTCTTTATACTGTATTTCTTTTATAGCTTTTATCCAGGCCAAATGCCCTGTCAGTGTTCCAACCGAAAGCCCTATTATATCTGTGTTAAGTTTATTAAAATCGTTAATCATAGACTGAAAAGTCATAAATTCTGTTGTGCAAACAGGTGTAAAATCTGCGGGGTGTGAAAATAATATAACCCATTTGCCAGAATAATCTGCAGGGAAATTAATTTTACCATTTGTTGTGTTTGCAATAAATTCTGGGGCTTTGTCGCCAATTAATGGCATTTGATTTACGGGCTCGTCGTGGTGCATATGATTGCAAAAATCGCACATAGTATTTCTCCTTTATGTTAAGTAAAAACAATAAGATTATATGTGATAAATGTAGAACTTATAAACAGGTATGCTTTCTTAGTAGAAATAAATAAAAAACTTTATTCTTGATAAAATTTGATAAGATATTAATAATTATAGTTAAGGTAAAAAAGGAAAATTAAAATGAAGCGCTCAGACATAGTAAGAACTATTCAAGTACAGTTTAAGCATATGCGTTCAACAGATGCGGCATCAATATTAGATACTATTTCAGACCATATGGTAGAATCTATTGCGAATGGTGATAGAATCGAAATCAGAGGTTTTGGTACATTTCAGCCACGCGCTCGTGCAACTAAGATAGGATATAACCCATGCACTGGGCAGCCTATGCATTTGGACGCCAGCACGACAATTTTATTTAAACCAAGTCGTGAGTTAACAAAAGAAATGAACGAGTAAAAAATGTTATTTGGTAAAAAATCAGGTATAAAAAATCATAACCGTGAACGTTATGACCGTATTCGCCGGCTTATGTGGATTAAGTGCGAAGCATGCGGACGGTTGGTATATTATAAAGATTATAAAACAAACCATTATATATGTCCTAGATGTGGACGTGCTTTTATAATGACACCAAAACAGCGATTTGATTTATTATTTGATAATAATGAATGGACACGTTTTGCTTTGCCAACAGTTTCTGATGACCCATTAAATTTTGTTGATAGAATGTCTTATAAAGATAGACTGGCAGATGCTAGGGCAGAAACAGGTTATAATGATGCTGTGACAACGGCAGACGGTATAATTGGTGGAATTCCAAGTACAATTTGTGTTCTAAATGGGGATTTTATGCTGGGGTCAATGGGGCGTGCTGCGGGTGATGGTATCGTTGCCAGTATGGAACATGCAATTGAAACCAAAAGACCATTTATTATGGTTACATGCAGTGGTGGTGCCCGTATGCAAGAAAACATATTGTCTTTGATGCAGATGGCAAGAACCACTGTCGCAGTAAATAAATTGCATGATAACGGTATTCCATACATTGTGTTATTAACTGACCCTACATTTGGTGGTGTAACAGCGTCTTTTGCAATGTTAGGTGATATTCACATTGCTGAAAAGGGTGCAAGAATTGGTTTTGCAGGCAGGCGTGTAATTGAGCAGAATATTCGCGAAAAACTACCATCTAACTTCCAGACTGCGGAATACTTATATGAACATGGTATGGTTGATATGGTTGTTCCACGTGAAGAATTAAAAGAAAAGCTGGAAAAGATATTAGCAGTATTAACAAAACAGCCTAAAGAACCTAAAACTATAAATGTATCTACGCCAATATCAGATAATAAGAAAGTTCGTGGTATGGGTGAAAGTGAAGCTTATGATAAAGTTTTATTGGCAAGAAACGAAAACCGCCCGCACTTTTTAGATTATATCAACGGAATAGTAGACGATTGGTCATACCTTGCGGGGGACAGATTGTTTGGCGAAGACCCGGCTATGTGTGGTGGTCTTGGCTATTGGCGTGGCATACCTGCGGTTATTATTGGTCAAGAAAAAGGTCGCACAATTGAAACACGCCAATTTCATAGGTTTGGTATGCCGAATCCAGAGGGCTATCGCAAAGCACAGCGTTTAATGCGTATGGCAGAAAAATTTAAATTGCCTTTGATTTCTTTGTTTGATACAGCAGGTGCATTTGCAGGAAGCGCTGCTGAAGAACGCGGACAATCACAGGCCGTTGCATCATCTATTGCAACAGGGTTATCAATAAAGACACCTTATGTTGCTGTAAATGTTGGTGAAGGTGGCAGTGGGGGTGCCATTGCGATAGGTACAGGTGATAGAGTATTAATGCTAGAGAATTCTATCTATTCTGTAATTGCGCCTGAATCATGTGCAAGTATTTTATGGAAAGACAACAAGTATAAAGCTGTTGCTGCGCAAGCAATGAAATTAACTGCACGTGATATGGCAGATTTGAATGTAATTGACCAGATAATAGATGAACCAGCAGGTGGTGCACACACAGATTGGCAGACCACAATGGAGTTGTTGGCCAATGCAGTTGCAGAACACGTTCAAGATTTGCAGAAATTACCAGCTGAAGAAATGGCGCAGCGTCGCGCGGAAAAGTTCATTGCAATGACGCGTGATGTAGAAATATATCAGCCAGAGCATAAAACAGAAGAACATTAAAAAAACACCCCGCAATAAAAGCGGGGATTTTTTATTATTTTCTGACTTGCATTTATTAAAGGCTTTCTATATAATGAGAGTCGCAATCACGTGGAGCGTTGGCAGAGTGGTAATGCAGCGGATTGCTAATCCGTGACCGTGTTATAGCGGTCCATAGGTTCGAGTCCTA
>CALXLG010000012.1 GCA_944389135.1 uncultured Alphaproteobacteria bacterium | reverse complement strand
AGCGTGAATTGGCAACCGCCATCAAGCGCGCGCGGCATTTGGGGTTAATGCCATTCGTTCGCAACAATCTTGGTTAAATTGTATCATAACACCGCATTTGCTGGTTGTTGGCGCGCTCATGTAACTATTGTACACTACGCTTGCCAACAACGGCGCAACTGCAATATTCTGATACAATTTCAATAAGTTAAATATTTGGGATTTATCCCTAACTTTGAATAAAGGACAGATTATGAAAGTTATTTTAACAGAAAAAATTACAAAGTTGGGCAATATTGGTGATACTGTTGAAGTAAAAACAGGTTTCGCACGTAATTATTTGTTGCCTAATGGTAAAGCAATGCGCTGGACACGTGAAAACGTTGCTTTGTTTGAAGCGAAAAAAGCAGAATTGCAAGCGCGTCAAGATGCAGCAAAGAAAACAGCTGAATCTAATGTTGATGCAGTTAAAAATGCAAAATTATATATGATTCGCCAAGCGGGTGATACAGGTCAATTATATGGTTCTGTATCTACACGTGATATTGCACGTATGCTGAAAGAAATTGCAGGTGTAAATGTTGAATCTGCACAGGTTTTATTGGGTAGCCCAATTAAATCTATTGGTGCATTTGATACAAAAATTGCTTTGCACCCAGATGTAATTGTACCTGTTAAAGTTTATGTTGCCCAGACGCAAGATGAAATAGAGGCGTTGGTTGCAGGTAAAGTTTTAACTTTTGGTACAAAGAAAGTTGAAGAATCTGCAGAAGAAGCAACAGAAGCTAAAGCTGAAGAAAAAGTAGCTGAAAAAGCCGAAGAAAAAGCAGCTGATGCAGAATAATTAAAATATGAAAATAAAAGACCCACCACTAAAGGTGGGTTTTTTATTTGTTTGATAAAATTATTTATAGTTTTTATAATCTTGACTTGTAATGAAACTAGATTCTGTTGGTATTTTGATTTCTTTAAGACCTTTGGGTGAAAGGGATGCGGTTGCGCATATTTTTTCTTATGATTATGGGATAATGGTTGGGGTGATGAAAGGTGCGCAAATAGCAAAAAAGAATAGACCGTTAATAGGGCAGGTTGGAAGTCTGTCTTGGAACGCAAGATTAGACTCGCAGTTGGGGGCATTTCATTGGGAAGCAGAAAAAAATATGGCAGCAGTATTAATGACTATGCCTGATGCATTAGCAATGATGAATAGTGCCTTTGATTTAATTGATGCTTTGTTGCCAGAGCGTGAAAGATACGAAACGCTTTATGATGAAACGATTCTATTAATAAGAAACTTAGGAACAACGGGGGCTTTGCAGTCTTATATAAATTGGGAAGTTGTGTTATTGCGTGAATTGGGGTATGCGCTTAATTTGTCTTGCTGTTCCGGTTGTGGAACAAAAAAAGATTTGGAGTTCTTATCGCCTAAGACAGGTAGGGCGGTTTGTAAAGCTTGTGCAGAACCTTATATTAATAAGGTTTATAAATTGCCAATTAATTTGAATGTTACGCAAAATTTTTTAGAAAAAGTTTGTGATAATCAAGGCGTGTTATTACCGGCGTCTCGAAAATTTTTGAATAAAAAATATTGATTTATTTCTTGCACTTTTTAGAAATTTTGACTATTGTTAGTTCGTTCAACAGAAAAGGAGAAAAATATGACTTGGACAATCTTGGTTCTGGTGGTTGGTATTCTTCTATTCCTGTTTGGCGGCATGTTGTTGCCAAAAGGTGATGCGAAAAAACCTTCTGCTACAAATGTATTTGCACATAAGTCTATCAAATTGATTGCTGTCATTTTGATTGCTGGAAGTGTTTGCCGTTTGTATGTTCCATATTACTTGACGGCAGTTAACCCGATTATCGTTCAGGAAATGGTAAACGGTATGCAAGAACAGCAACAAGCAGAAAAGAACAAACATATCCGTAAGATGGTTCGTTCCGAAGGCGACAAGATGATGGCAGATGCCCCAGTTTTGGGTAATCGTGATGCTAAAAAGACGATTTATGTTTGGACAGACTTTTCTTGCCCATATTGCCGTCGTGTACACAGCGAATTGTATCGTGTATTAAACGAACGTGATGATGTTCGTGTTGTTGTAAAGAACTTCTCTATCCATGGTCCTTTATCAGACGGTCCTGCAAAAGCTGTTATCGCGGCTAAATTACAAAGCCCAGAAAAAGCAGCTGAATTGACAGATATGTTGATGACACGTGAATTCTATACTCAGGATGATTTGAAAGATTCTTCAACTATTGCTGAAAAGGTAGAAGCAAACGTTATGAAAATGGCTGAAGAAGTTGGCTTGGATACAGAAAAGCTGAAAGAAGATATGAATGGTGAAGTTGTTGCACGCGAATTAAGAAATGTTCGTGACTTGGCACAAGAATTTGAAATTAGTGGCACACCATTCTTAATCATCGGTGAAAAAGCTTTCCCTGGTGCAATTCCATACAGCCAGATTAATGAAGCTTTGGAAGACTAATTAAAAAATAAAAAACCTGCGAAATTCGCAGGTTTTTTATAACCCATTTTTCAATGGGTTATTTTTGTATTATTTGTCTTCTAAGATTGCAATTCCTGGTAATGTTCTGCCTTCTATAAATTCTAAGAAAGCCCCACCACCAGTTGATACATATGTAATATCATCTTTTACGCCACAAGCTTCTAGGGCAGCAACAGTATCACCACCACCAACAATACTTTCAAGCTTGCCCGCTTTTGTCTGTTCAGCAATTGCTTTTGCTAATTCAAATGAACCATAAGACCATGTTGGCATCCATTCTGCCATACCAACTGTTCCGTTCCATATGACTGTCGCAGCAGTTTTTATTGCGGCCACATCGCGTGCAGTGGTTTCTTCGCCAGCGTCAATTATTATATCGTCTTCTTCTATTTCGTCGAAGTTTTTATTTGTGCGTGTGGCATCGCGTGTAAACTCTTTTGCAACGCCTTTATCTAATGGCAATAAAACCTCGCAGTTATTTTCTTTGGCATATTCTAAGATTTCTAATGCTGTATCTTTTTGGTCTGCTTCATATAAAGAATTACCAACCTTGCCACCCAAAGCATAGTTAAAGGTTGTTCCCAATGCGCCACCAACAATTAGCATATCAGATAGTTTGGCCAATGCTTTTAATACACCTATTTTTGTGGATATTTTACTGCCTGCTACAATAGAAAGTAAGGGGCGTTTTGGATTTTCCATAACTTGACTTAAGTGCTGAATTTCTGATGATAATAATTCACCTGCGTATGATGGCAATATTTCTGCCACACCAACGGTACTGGCGTGTGCGCGATGTGAAACTGCAAATGCATCGTTTACAAATACATCAAACCCCTTTGCCAGTTCAGCAGCAAAAGCAGGGTCGTTCGCTTCTTCGCCTGGGTAAAAGCGAACGTTTTCTAATAATACCACATCGCCTTCTTTCATTGTGTCCAGAAAATCTTTATCTAAGCAATCTGGAATTAAAGGTATCTTCATATATTCTGCAACAGGTGCCAATGTAAATTCCATATTCCTTGTCCCTTTTGGTCGCCCAAGGTGTGCACATATTGCTATCTTTGCACCTTTCTCGCGCAGTTTATTTATAGTTGGCATACTTTGCTGAATTCTGAAAGCGTCTGTTATTTGACCGTCAACAATTTGAACATTAAAATCGTCACGCAATAAAACAAATTTATTACGCAAATCTATATTATCAATCGTGCGCAGATTCATTTTTTATCCTTTCTTTTATTGGTCGAAAACTTTTTCTATAGTGCTCATTTATACCATATTTATCAATTGCTTGCAAATGTGCTGCAGTCGGATAACCCGCGTTTCTATCCCAGTTATATTGAGGATATTTTTTCGCAAGTTCTTGCATTTTTTTATCGCGGGTTTCTTTTGCTATTATAGATGCTGCCGCAATAGATAACGATTTTGCATCGCCTTTTACAACTGCTAAGCCATTTATTTCGTTAGGCAACTTGTTCCCGTCTATTAAGCAAAACTGTGGAGTGCAAGTTAATTTTTTTATTGCTCGGCTCATTGCCTCCATTGATGCCCATAATATATTTAATTCGTCTATTTCTGCAGGACTGCATTCTGCGCATGCCCATATTGTATTGTTAATAATCCAATCATATGCGATTGCGCGCATATGTGGTGTCATTTGTTTTGAATCGCGTATGATTACAGGAATGTCTAAAGTTCTTTCTGGAAATATTACAGCCGCTGCAACAACTGGGCCACACAATGGACCACGACCAGCTTCGTCAACGCCAGCTACTAATTTATATCCAGTTTTATCTTCTATTGAAAAATCAGGGGTTGTTTTCATTTCCTACAAAGATATCATTTTTTCATATTGAAATAAATGATTTTATATGGCCATGCGGTCAGCAATCTGTTTTTGAACGTATTCATCTTCACTGTTATATAAAGGCCACTGTGATTCTGCTAATTCTTTCATAGATGTTAGCGGTTGGTTTAATCTTGCACGATATAACCACATATTAGACATTACTCGCTTAATATAACTGCGTGTTTCATATGTTGGAAAGCTTTCTATGTAAAGTAATGGGTCATATGTATCAAACGTTTTTTCGAACTTTACAACAGTTCCCATTCCAGCATTATATGCTGCCAGCATTTTTATAATGTTATTATTAATATTTGGATGAGATAATAAATCTACTATATATTGTTGACCCAAGAACATATTGTGTTCTGGATTAGACATATCAATTTCTGATAAATCAACTTTATTTTCTTTTGCAACTTTTTTTGCGGTGCTGGGCATAATTTGCATTAACCCATTTGCACCAGCATTTGATTTAGCTGTTGTTCTAAAACCGCTTTCTTGTTTTGTGATTGCAAGTAACAATGCTCTATCAATAGACCAACCACCCATTGGTTCCCAATCTGGTAAAGGGTATTGTGCAGAATATATTATGTCTTCATCAATTTCTAAAATACCACGGTCTTGAATTACACTGGAAGCTTGTATTGATACGCGTGGCAAACCATACGCTGTTGCGATAGAGTTTATTGCGTGTAGTGTTCTATCAGAAACACTTGCTGTAATCATATACTTTAGGTATTGTTCTGCGCGTTCTTTCTGACCTACTTGTAATAAAGCCAAAGCTTTTTTACCGTATTTAGTTTCACGTAATACATCAATATCTTCATCTGTACAATCTTGTTCAAAGAATTCATATTTTGGGGCGTCCCCCAGCATTATCGAAGATAGCGCACCATAGAAAGCCATTGGATGAGCTGCAGATATTTTCCAGTATTCTTTTGCTTTTGCTCTGTTCCCATTCATATCCGCTGCGCGTCCCGCCCAGAATGCTGCCTCTGTTTTTCGTGCGTTGTTTATTTGCTCTAATTTTAATATTTCGCTAAAGTATTTTTCGCTTTCGTCAAATTTTTCTTCTTTGAAATATAGTAAGCCCATTGCCCACAGCCCGTATTCTGATTTTGCATCAGATGCAACAAAGCCCCATTTCTTTGCTAACTCAAATTCACCGTTGGTATAATATATATAAGACAAGCGTCCCGCCAAGCGACCATAATCAGATTCTGTTAATTTATTTTTAAAAGACGGGTCTTCAAGAATTAAACGAGCTGTTTTTGTAGAACCACTGCGTATAGCGCTTTTAAATTTATTTATTTTTGTGTTCGTTGTGCCTGTATATTTCTTTGCAGTCCAAGTTTCAGATTGAGCGGTTTCTATTGATGCACCACCACTTATTGAGCGTGGAACTTTTGCACTTCGTACACTTGCTTTTTTTATTTTTGCAAGTTTTTCCATCCTTTCTGCACCAGGCATGTCGTAATATTTCTTCATCCAAGAAACAATTTCTGCGCCCTTGGTTCTGTATGTCTTTGATATATAGCGCTGAAATAATACTTCATTCATTAAAAAATCATCTGTTAATTGTTTTTCTAGTTTTTGCGCTGCGCTGATTTCTTCTTCTGATTGTAATAAGAATATTTGTTCATAAAGACTGGCATCTGAATCTGTCAGTATATCAATATTAGGAATATCTGCCGCATATAGAGATAGTGGCAAAAAGGTTGCTATTAAAAATGTGAATATCTTTTTCATTTTGTCTAAAATAATGATGTTTTTGGTAGATTGCAAACAACCGCACTTTCGTCAGCTTCTGGAATTTTTTCAATTATCTTCTTAAAGTCTGAAACGCGTGAAAATTTTCTGTAAACAGACACAAATCTTATAAAAGCAATTGGGTCAAGGTTTAATAAAGAATCAGATACCATCTGACCAACCATTGCGCTTGTTACTGTATCGTCTGCTGTTTCGGTCTCTAACCTGCGGTGAATAGATGTTACTAGTTTTTCAATTTGTTCATCACCGACATCACGATTACGACAAGCCAGTTTTATACTACGACGCAGTTTTTCACGGTCAAAAGCTTCTAACTTACCGCTATTCTTGCGAACCATTAAGTCACGCATTTGAACACGTTCAACAGTTGTGAATTTTGCACCGCATTGATTGCAGACACGACGGCGACGAATAATCGCGTCTTCTGTATCTGGCCTTGAATCTGTAACTCGGCTGTCAGTAGAATTACAATATGGACATCTCATAGTTATATAATTTAGCAATCAAATCCGACCCTGTAAAGCAGAATTTACATTTATAATTTTTATGCAAAAAATGGCTTTTTTATAAAAATCAAGTGATTTATTTGTTTTTTATTGCTTGGCAGAAACTTTTTTAGGGGGCTTTTTATGATAAAATATATCTGAGACCAGAGAGAGATGGAAAAATATCTGAACAAAATTTTAACCGGCGATTGTATAGAACTGATGCGAAAACTACCAGATGCATCAGTTGATGCCGTTTTTGCAGATAGCCCATATAATTTGCAACTTGGTGAAAAGACTTTATATAGGCCAGAAGATCAAACTGCTGCACGTGCAGTTAGAGATTCTTGGGATTCTTTTGAAAGTCCAGCAGAATATGATGCTTTTACTCGTGCTTGGTTAACAGAGTGCAGGCGTGTTTTGAAACCAGACGGGGCAATGTGGGTTATTGGCAGTTATCATAATATTTTTCGTGTTGGTGCAATTTTACAAGATTTGGGCTTTTGGATTTTGAACGATATTGTATGGGTAAAGACTAATCCTATGCCAAATTTTAGAGGAACAAGATTTACAAATGCGCATGAGACTTTGATATGGGCAGTTCCTCGTAAAACAGGTAAGTACACATTTAATTACGAAACGATGAAAAAATTAAATGGTGGCAAGCAGATGCGTTCTGATTGGAATATTAATATATGTCTGGGCGAAGAACGTATAAAAGGTGAAGACGGTAAAAGTTTGCATAATACCCAAAAACCGATGGATTTGTTGCGCCGTGTAATATTGGCGTCTACAAAAGCAGGTGATATTATTTTAGACCCGTTCGTTGGCAGTGGTACAACGGCCGCTGTTGCAAAAGAATTGGGACGTAATTTTATTGGTATTGACCGTGAAGAAGATTATGTGAAGGCCGCACGTGCGCGTGTTGATGGTATCGCGCCTGTTGACTTGTCTGAAATAGAGGTCGCAACCCCAAAACGTGCAGAGGTGCGTGTTGCTTTCAAGGAGTTAATAGAAGCCGGTTTGTTGTATGTTGGGCAAACTTTAGTAAGTCCGCGTGGGGAACGTGTTATGATTACACGTGATGGGATGTTGGCGCATTCTTTGCACGGCAAGGCATCTATTCATGTTATGGCGGCAAAATTGCAACATTCTGTCAGCTTTAATGGTTGGGATTATTGGTCGGCAGAAAAGCGTGATGGGACTTTGGTTCCTATTGACGAGTTGCGTAAATATATACGTGGTATAAAGCAGGGTATTAAGAAAGCTGCTTAAAAAAATACGTTTTTTCTGAGTTTTTCTTGTTTTTGCATTTTTTATAACTATATATATGATAAATTCGCGAATCGGATTTTTGTATGATATAGTTTTACGTGTAAATATAAGGATTTTATTATGGCTTTAATTCCAATGGTTATAGAAGAATCGCCACGCGGAGAGCGGTCTTTTGATATATATTCTCGTTTGTTAAGAGATAGAATTGTTATGATAAATGGGCAAATTGAACCAACAATGGCAAATTCTGTTGTTGCCCAATTATTGTTTCTTGAATCAGAAAACCCAAATGCTGAAATTTCTGTATATATTAATTCTCCTGGGGGGGACGTTTCTGCAGGTTGGGCGATTATGGATACTATGCAGTACATAAAAGCACCTGTTTCTACTATTGGTATGGGTTTGGTTGCATCAATGGGCTCTGTATTATTAGCAGCGGGTGAAAAAGGTAAGCGTTTTGTTTTGCCAAATACGCAGATTATGATACATCAACCGCTTGCTGGTGCCGAAGGGCAGATTACAGATATGGAAATTCGTATGAATCAATATCAAAAAAATAAAAAGACATTGATTAAGCAGATGGCTGAATTTACTGGGCGTAAAGAAAAAGAATTGTTTGATGCAATGGAACGTGATAATTGGATGGACCCAGAAGAAGCAAAGAAATTCGGTTTAATTGACGGCATATTGAAAAGAAAATAATTTTGTCCGAATAATTTTGGGGAAGGAATATGAGTGACGATAAAATAAAAAACACCGAAGAACAAAATAGCACAAATAACCCACAGTTCTGCAGTTTCTGTGGCAAGGCTGTTTATGAAGTAAAAAAGTTGGTAAGCGGTCGCAATGTTTGCATTTGTGACGAGTGTATAAATTTGTGCAACGATATTATGGCAGATGATATGCAGACGGAAGTAAACGGTGAATCTGCAAAATTGCCTACGCCACGTCAGATTTATAATTTCTTGAATGAATATATAATTGGACAAGAAGATGCAAAACGTACGCTGTCAGTTGCTGTTTATAATCATTATAAACGTCATAGTGTTGGGGCGTCTTCAAAAGTAGAAATTCAAAAATCAAATGTGCTGTTGATTGGTTCTACTGGTACGGGTAAAACATTGTTTGCGCAGACCTTGGCCAGAATTTTAGATGTTCCGTTTGCAATTGCTGATGCAACGACTTTGACAGAAGCAGGTTATGTTGGTGATGACGTAGAAAGCGTTCTTACCAGACTTTTGCAGAATGCGAATTTTGATGTTGAACGTGCCAGCAAAGGTATAATTTATATTGATGAAATTGATAAAATTTCACGTAAATCTGAAAACCCTTCTTTGACACGTGATGTTTCCGGTGAAGGTGTTCAGCAGGCTTTGTTAAAGTTGATTGAAGGTACAGTCGCAAATGTTCCTGCCGGCGGGGCAGGGCGCAAGCATCCAGGCGAAGCAACTGTCCAATTAGATACCAGCAAGATTCTGTTCATTTGTGGCGGGGCTTTTGATGGCTTGAACAGAATTATTGGCAACAGAACTAATCAGCGTGCAGGTATCGGTTTTGGTGCACACGTAGAATCTAAGAAAGAACGCGAAGAAAAAAATAATCTGTCGGATGTTCAACCAGAAGATTTGGTAAAGTTTGGTATTATACCAGAACTGGTTGGTCGTTTACCTATTATTACAACGCTTAAAGATTTAGATGAAGATGCATTGGTTAAAATTTTGACAGAGCCAAAAAATGCGGTTGTAAAACAGTTTACGGCTATGCTTGAAATGGACGGTGTAAAACTGAATATTACCGAAGACGGCTTGCGTGAAATAGCAAAAATGGCTGTTGCACGCAAAACAGGGGCTCGTGGTTTACGCAGTATCTTGGAAAAATTGCTATTACAACCTATGTTTGAAGCGCCTGAAAAAGAAGACTTGGCAGAAATTGTAATAGATAAAGATGTAGTCTTGGGTAAAAAACAACCTATAGAAATAATTAAAGAATCTAAAAAAGAGACTAAGAAAGCTGCATAATTAATAAAAAAACCGCCAAAACGGTGGTTTTTTATTATGTCTTTATGTTTATACTGTGTGTAGTATTTCAATAATTTTAATAGTTGTGGACGTAATTAATTTTTTAGGCTAGATGATGTATCCGACAGGGCAAAAAAAATATCCCTATGCGGGATATTTAATTTCTGGTGGCCCTGGTCGGATTGCTCGCGGGGCTCGCCAACACGTAAGGTTCAAACTGCGCGTAGCTTGTTTTCACCAACTATCGTTTCAAACCGACGGTTCTCGTCCGACAGGGCAAAAAAATATCCCAGTGCGGGATATTTTTATTTCTGGTGGCCCTGGTCGGACTCGAACCGACACTCCTTGCAGAACTTGATTTTGAGTCAAGCGCGTCTACCAATTCCGCCACGGGGCCAAAACAGAGACTTTATTTTGCAGCAGATTTTTTGGCTTCTACTTTTTTTACCAATCTGGCACTGCGTGTTGCCTTATGTACAGGCTTTTTCGCAGGCTTTTCTGCTTTTCCAACTTTCTTTTCAATCGCTTTCTTAATTGCAGCCATTTCTTCTGTTAAACGAGATACTGGCTTTGCCATTACATAAGAATCTAAACCGCCATGTTTCGTCAATGTGCGTAAACCTGCAGTTGAAATACGTAATGAGAAATCACGATTTAAAATATCGCTGTGAAACTTTAATTTTTGCAAATTTGGCAAGAATGTGCGCTTTGTATGACGCATAGAATGAGATACGTTCATCCCAACTTCTGTTTTCTTACCTGTAACTTTACATACACGTGGCATTTTATAATCCTTTGATAACTGGGCTTAAGTTATAATAAATTTATACAAAAGTCAAGTAATGTTTTCTTTTTTTCTTCTTTTTTTATTATCAGATTTGCTTCCTGTATCTTGAAATCAACTATTTTGTAATTATATATGTACATAATAAAAAATAAAGGAGGATTTTTATATGAATCCAGAAGAAATGCAAGAAACGCCAGAGCAAGCGATTGCTAAATATACGACTGATTTTACTAAATTAGCATCAGATGGCAAGCTGGACCCTGTGATTGGGCGTGATGAAGAAATTCGTCGTACAATACAGGTTCTGTCGCGCCGTACAAAGAATAATCCTGTTCTGATTGGTAATCCAGGTGTTGGTAAAACAGCAATTGTGGAAGGTTTGGCAGAAAGAATTATTTCGGGTGATGTTCCTGAAAATTTATTAAAGAAAAAATTGTTGTCCTTGGATATGGGGGCTTTGATGGCAGGCGCGATGTTTCGCGGTCAATTTGAAGGTAGATTTAAGGCTATCTTAAAAGCTGTTAAAGATTCTGACGGACAGATAATTTTATTCATTGATGAATTGCACACTTTGGTGGGTGCTGGTAAGGGTGAAGGCTCTATGGATGCCGGTAATTTGCTAAAGCCTATGTTAGCACGTGGTGAATTACATTGCTTGGGGGCAACAACTTTGGATGAATATCGTCAATATATTGAAAAAGACCCAGCTTTGGCGCGTCGTTTTCAACCAGTTTATGTTGATGAACCAACTGTTGACGATACTATTTCAATTTTGCGTGGTTTGAAAGAAAAATACGAAGGACACCATGGTGTTAGAATTGCTGATTCTGCATTGGTTGCGGCAGTACGTTTGTCTAATCGTTATATAACGGATAGATTCTTGCCGGATAAAGCGATTGACTTGATTGATGAAGCGGCTGCTCGTGTTCGTATAGAAATTGCATCTAAACCAGAAAAGTTAGATGAGATTGATAGGCATTTAATGCAGTTAAAAATAGAACAACAAGCATTAAAGAAAGAAAAAGACGAAGAGTCTAAAAAGCGTCTAAAAGACCTGGAAGGAATAATAAAAGAAACAGAAGAAGAATCTGCAAAACTTACAGAACAATGGCGCAAAGAGCAGGAAAAAATGCGCGGTTTGTCCGATGCAATGGCAGCATTAGATGCGGCAAAGGCAGAAGTTGCAACTGCTATGCGTAATGGTGATTATGAAAAAGCGTCCGCTTTGCAATATGGTAAGATTCCTGAACTGGAAGAAAATATTCGCAAGATGAATGCGGAATCAAAGGAATATAAAACTGTATTGCCAGAGCATATCGCAGCAGTTGTAAGTAAATGGACAGGTGTTCCTGCAGATAAATTAACGGTTGAAGAACAGTCAAAGCTTTTGAACATAGAAGACGAGCTTCGTAAACGCGTTGTTGGTCAAGATCATGCTTTGACAGTTGTTGCGCGTGCGATTCGTCGTAGTCGTGCAGGTTTATCTGACCCGCATAGACCAGCAGGCAGCTTTATGTTCTTAGGGCCAACTGGTGTTGGTAAGACGGAGGTTGCGAAAGCTTTGGCAGAATATCTGTTTAATGATGATACTGCTATGACTAGAATTGATATGAGTGAGTATATGGAACCTCATTCTGTATCTCGTTTAATTGGCAGTCCTCCGGGATATGTTGGTTATGAGCAGGGCGGAGTTTTGACAGAAAGCGTTCGTCGTCGTCCATATCAGGTTTTGCTGTTTGATGAAATTGAAAAAGCAAATCCAGATGTATTTAATGTCTTTTTACAGATATTAGATGATGGGCGTTTAACAGACGGGCAGGGACACGTGGTTAACTTTACGAATACCATAATTATAATGACAAGTAATTTGCCTGATATGGATGCTGTAAAGAAAAACTTTCGTCCTGAATTTATAAACCGTATCGATGAAATAGTATTCTTTAACCCGCTTGGTAAAGATGTTATGGCAGGAATTGTAAAGATTCAATTACGTAATCTTGAAAAGCGCTTGGCTGAACGTCGCATAAGCATGGAAGTATCTGATAAGGCGATAAAGTGGTTGGGTGATAACGGATATGATCCTGTATTTGGTGCCCGCCCACTAAAACGTCTAATCACATCTGCTGTTGAAGATAAGATTGCTGATTTAATCTTGTCTGGTACCGTGGGCGAGGGTAGTACTGTCTATGTTGATGTTCAAGGTAAAGAACTGACAGTGAAATAAAAATATAAAAAACGGGTTATTTTAACCCGTTTTTTATTTGCTTTTATTTGTGTTCGCTTTTTTATCTTTAAATTGTATATCACGTAATTTTTTGTATTCACCGTCTAACGCGACTAGTTCTGCATCTGTTCCTTGTTCTATAATATGCCCATCTTTAATTACGCATATTATATCTGCATCAAGTATTGTTGATAAGCGGTGCGCAATAACAAATGTAGTACGACCTTTCATCAAATCTTTTAAGGCGGCTTGTATTAGTTTCTCGCTTTGGGTGTCTAATGCAGATGTCGCTTCGTCCAAAAGCAAAATAGGGGCGTCTTTTAATATTGCACGTGCAATGGCGATTCGTTGTTTCTGCCCACCTGATAGTAATGCGCCACCTTCACCAACCTTTGATTTGTATTTCTTTGGAAAACTCATAATAAAATCATGTGCATTAGCAGCACGTGCAGCCGCTTCTACCTGTTCGGCTGTAGCGTCAGGTGCACCGTATCTTATGTTTTCTTCTATTGTTCCGTTAAATAAAAATACATCTTGTGATACTTCTGCAATGTTTTGACGCAATGAATGCAGAGTATATTTTTTGATGTCGGTATTATTAATTTCAACTTTACCTTTTTGTGGGTCGTAAAAACGTTCTATCAAATTAAACATTGTCGTTTTCCCGCCACCAGACGGTCCGACCAATGCACAAACCTTACCGGACGGAACCTGTAAATTGATGTCTTTTAATACCGGTTCTTCCGGTATATATGCAAATGATACATGATTAAATTTGACAGACATTTTGTCTGTTTTCAGTTCTTTTGCATCAGGGGCATTTTGAATATCTGGTTTGCTGTCCAAGAAATCAAATAATATTTCCGCCGCAAGTAAACCGTGCTGTATAGTACCATTTGTACTTGTAATGCTACGTGCAGGTTTATATGCCGCGGTTAATGCCAATAAGAACGCTGTGAAATCACCAGTTGTAATTGCACCAGTTACGATGAAATGACCACCAATTATAAGGGCTAAGCATAAACCAATAGAAATCATAAGTTCAAGTAAAGGTGATTGTAATGCAAATGCTTGGGTGCCTTTATAAGCATTTATCATAGAAGATTCTAATACTCTTGAAAACTTTTCTGTTTCTTTATCTTCTGTTGCAAAAGCCTGAATCGTTTTTATTCCATGTAAAGTTTGGTTAAGGTGCTGTGATACATCGTTTGCAATTCCAAAAGATTCACGGGAAAGTTTGCGACGTTTACGCATAATAAGTACCATCGGAACCATAATCGCAGGAACTAAAAATAATAAAACCGCACACATTTGTGGCGCATAATAAACCATTAATGCTAATGTCATTGTTAATGTAGCGATTTGTTGAATTGTACTAACAATTGTGCCTGTTACCAGTGTTAATACGGCACTTGCCTGTACACCAAAATAATTCAAAGTTTTACCGATACCATCGCCATAGAACTTTGAAATATTCATATTTACAACGTGATTATAAATACGCTTTTGTAATGTTGCGCTGGCGATAAGACCTGCCTTGGACATAATCAGAGATTTGGCATAATTAAATACGCCCTTGAAACCGAATGCAGCGATTATCTGCAACCCAAAAAAGTAAATATATTGCATACTTTTTTGTATAAACGCTTTATCAACTACTTGCTGGACAAGAGTAATAGTATAAGCCTCTGCGGCAGAAGCACCAATCGTAGCAATGATACCAGCCAGCAGCCACTTCCATTGCGGTTTTCCGATTTCGCGCCATACGCGTCCATATAATGACCATTTTATGCGAACGTTATTTTCGTCGCCTTTTATAAGTTTTTTGATTTTATTTTTTATTTTTTTCAACATAGTGCTTGGTATTATAAGGTGTATAATAAAATCTGTCCAGTGAAAGATTATTTATAGTTTTTTTTATTTTTAATTTGACAATAAAGATAAAAATGTATAAAATCTGAAAGCTTTGATAAAAAAGTCAAAGGAAATGCAGAGTTTTGGGGTTGTAGCTCAGTTGGTAGAGCACCTGCTTTGCAAGCAGGGGGTCGTCAGTTCGAGTCTGATCAGCTCCACCAAAAGTTTGTAGAAATAATAGTTAAGTGCGTTAAAAGGGGGTGAATAACCTATGGTAAAAGTTCTAGTTCGCGATAATAACGTAGAACAGGCATTACGTGTTGCAAAACGTAAATCTCAGAAAGAAGGTCTGTACCGCGAAATGAAAGAACGTCAGCGTTATGAAAAACCAACTACAAAACGCAAACGTTTGAAAGAAGAAGCCGTTCGTAACGAAAAGAAACGTCAATCAAAACAAAGAATGGTTTTCGGATTCTAAAAAAATTAAATCCCGCTTTTGCGGGATTTTTATTTTATGATATAATTCCAAGTATTAAGGAGGAGACTATATGACCCCAAAAACTACTGTTAAAACCAATAAATTAAAAAGCAAACCTGTTGCTACTACTAAGAAGACAGTTGCAAAGAAGTCCGTAAAATGTAGTAAGACGTATACAAATATGTTTCAAGCATACAACGCATTTTGGAAACGCGGTTTTACTGATTGGAAAGGTACATCTTCACGATCTGAGTTTTGGTTGGCAACTTTGTTTAATTGTATTTTAATACTGGTTCCTATTTTTTTGATATTGTTTTTTTGGGCTATTGGTGTAAGAGAATCTGGAATAATTACATTTTTTATGGTGATTTTGTGTCTGGTTGCCTTATATGGTGTTGCAATACTTGTACCGACTTTGTCTATGGGAATAAGAAGATTTCATGATTTTGGGCAACCTGCATGGTTGTTTTTGATTCTTTTTGTAAGTTCTTTTGTATTATCTGTTGCAGAGTTAGATTTTATTAGTAATGTTATAAGCACAATAACATTTGTGCTGTGTTCTTTACCTACGAAGTTACTAGATAATCCTTATCATAAATATAGTAAATAAAAATCCCGCTTTTGCGGGATTTTTATTTCCCCCAATGTTTTCCGATGACATAATCTGCGGCCAATGGCACAGATAATCTTGTTACATTTTCCATTTCAGATTCTATTCTTTTTGCAAATTCTTCTGCCACGTCTTCTTTACATTCAAATATTATTTCATCGTGTACCTGCATTATCATGCGTATTTTATCTGTGTTTGGTTCTATTATTTTTTTATCAATATTTACCATCGCACGTCGCATCAGGTCGGCTTCAAAACCTTGAATCGGCGCGTTTATTGCGGCCCGCATCGCATAGCCACGCATACGTGGATTCTTGGCTTCTGGTAATTCTATGCGTCTGCCCCATGGCGTGTAAACGCAGGCGTTCTTTAACGCAAAGTCTTTTACTTTTTCTATATATTCTTTTATTTCTGGCAGCCCCGCCATATATGTATTTATTATTTCTTGGGCAGCTGCGCGTGATATTCCCAACTGACCAGATAGACCAAACGAAGATATTCCATATATTATGGAAAAATTTACGGTTTTTGCTGCGCGTCTTAAATCTTTGGGTACAGGGTTGCCTTCTGCGATATTAAAGATTTTTCGGGCCGTTTGTTCATGAATGTCTTTGCCAGAAATAAACGTTTCTTTGAAAGTATGCACATTTGCCACGTCTGCAAGTAATCTTAATTGAATTTGTGAATAATCAACAGAAATTAATAAAGAGCCCTCTGGTGCAACAAAGCATTTTCTTATTTCTTCGCCCAGTTCAGTCTTAATCGGTATGTTTTGCAGGTTTGGATCACGGCTGGAAAGACGTCCTGTATTCGTACTTGTTTGTAAATAAGTCGTATGAATTCGTCCATCAGATGCAATTTGACGCGGCAATGCGTCCGCGTAAGTCCCTGCCAGCTTTGCGATAGAACGCCAATTTAATATTTTTTCAATTATCGGGTGCGTGTCTGCCAAATCGTTAAGTGCGTCTGCGTCCGTAGAGCGTTTTTTATTCGCAGGTAAATTTAATTCATCAAATAAAACCACACCCAATTGTTTAGGGCTGGCGATATTAAATTCGTGCCCAGCAAGTTCCCAAATTTCTTTTTCAAGTTTTGTTAGTTGTTCATGAAATACGTTTGATAACTGTTGTAGACCTGTTTTGTTTACTAGAACCCCCGTACGTTCCATTTTTAATAAAATCGGCATCAAGGGCAGGTCGCAAGTATCGTACAGATGACGCAGTTTTTCATTCGCATCTAATTCAGGACGCATTTTTTTATATAGTGCAAGGCAAACGACTGCATCTTCTGCTGCATATGGGGTGGCTTTTTCAATGTCTAATCTATCAAAGTGCATATCTGCGTCGCGTGTTTTTGGCGGAAATAAGGATGCAAAAGATATATTTTCATGCCCCAGATATTTTAACGCCAGTTCGTCCAGACCATGCCCGTGTAAAGTTCCATGCAAAGCATAAGATAACAGCATTGTGTCATCTATTGGATAAATTGCACTTATGTCCCAGCCTTCATTAGAAAAAATATGTAAATCATATTTCAGATTATGTCCAACTTTCACAATGCTTTTATTTTTGAATATTGGCATAAGTTTATCATGTACTAAATTTACAGATAGCTGATTTGGCAATATAGATTCTGTTTCAAATAAGTCAGTACTATTTTTCAAATGACGCAAAGGAATATATGCGCCTGTATCTGTACTTGTTGCCAATGAAATGCCGACTAATTTATCACTAAGTGGGTTTAAGCCTGTGGTTTCAGTATCTATTGCAATTACGTCTTGAACCGTTGCCAAGAAATCGTCCAGTTCTTGTTCTGTTGTTATTGTTTTGGTAGAAAAATTTTTTAATTCGCTGACCGATTCGTTTTTATCTATGATTTTTTCTGTCAGAACTTCGCAATCAGAGCCCGCATAGTGAAATTCAGGTTGCATATCAGCAGGGTTAAATTTTTCCAGTGGAAATAATTTTTGAATTTTTTCTGCCAATGAATTGCTTTCTATTTTTGTACGAACGAACTCCAACGCTGCTGGCGTATTAAATCGAAACGGTTTTATTTCTAGCCCCGATAAGTCCACATCTGTTTTTAGTGTTACTAATTGCTTAGAAATATAAGCTTTGTCTTTATTGTCGCGTAAAAGATTTCTGATGCGTTCGTTTGAAACCGCGTCCAGATTTTGATATAACGCATCCAACGAACCGAATTGAGTTATTAATTCAGCGGCTTTCTTTGGGCCGATTCCAGGAACCCCAGGGACGTTATCAGACGAATCGCCCATCAGGCTTTGAACGTCAATGACGCGTTCTGGGCCCACACCAAATTTTTCAAAAACTTCTGGTGTGCGAACTTCACGTTGCTTCATTCCGTCATATAAGAACACGCAATCAGATACCAATTGCATCAGGTCTTTATCACTGGTGATAATGCGTGTTGCATCTGTCGCAGTGCAGTTGATACGTGCCAATGTTGCGATTACGTCGTCGGCTTCGACGCCGGGGATACATAAGACAGGTATTCCCATTGCGGTGGCACCTTCGCGAACCAGATAAGATTGCGTTATCAGGTCTGCAGGTGTTTCAGCACGGTTTGCCTTGTATTCAGGAAAAATATCTTGGCGGAAAGAAATGCGGGACGCATCAAAGACACATACAAATGCGTCATCAGATTTTGCACCAGATAAAATTGGCAACAACATATTAAAGAATCCGTATACCGCGCCTGTTGGTGTGCCGTCTGCGCGTGTCAGACGACTGTGCACACCGTAATAAGCACGAAATAATAAAGAGTTGCCGTCAATCAAAGTCAGCATATTTTCCGCCTTTTTATAAATTGTTTAGAATACAAATCGCAACTTCAGACGCAAATCGTATTGTAATAAGTCAGGAGAATTGCTGACATTTTCATATATGTTTGCAGAATATAGAACGCGCATTTCTGCGTCAATATTAATTGGTACGACAGGTATATCAAACGTCAGCCCCAGCATACCTTGATAAGCAACGCTGGCATCAATTTCACGACCGTAAATTTCGCCGTCAAATGTAGATCCTATACCGGCACCGATATAAGGATGAATAACAGGTGTCGGCATTTTCAAGTACGCGTTTACCATGCCCAGATGAACATCAGAATCTTTTCTGTTTAGAAAGTCGTATTCTAATTCAATGCGAACCAGCGGAATATCCATCCCCAGAACCGCACCGTAAGATTGGGCAGAATCACTGTCATAGTCGCCGTCTGCATACAGCGTTTGTCCACCCGCACCGATAGTTGCGCCGATATATGGGTCAATCAGCAGACCTGCGCTGGCACCATTAGTGCAAAAGAGCAGGGTGGTAAGAATAGCTGTAAAAGGGCCATAATTTAATTTCATATTTATCTCCTTTCTGTGATATTATAATAGAAAAAGCAGGGGCAGATATGCAAGAAAATAAACCTTTATTAATAGTAGGATTGGGAAACCCAGGGGCAGAGTATCAGCACACGCGTCATAATGTTGGTTTTATGGCGGTTGATTACTTGGCAGGTCCAGACGCAACGTGGCGCACTGCGCATCACGCCTTGATTGCAACAGGCACACATAATGGGCACAAGGTAATATATGCCAAGCCCCAGACGTATATGAATAATAGTGGATTGGCGGTCAGCGCGATAATGGCGTATTATAAGATACCACTAGAAAATTTAACTGTGATACACGACGATATGGACCTGAAGACGGGGGACGTTCGTGAAAAGACGGGTGGTGGCAGTGCAGGGCACAATGGAATAAAGTCAATAGATTCTGCGGTTGGAAATGGTTTTCATCGTATTCGTATTGGCATAAATCATCCCCGAACAATAGGATTGCCGATATCACCAGCAGATTGGGTACTGGGCAGATTCACACCTGCCGAAGAAAGCGTAATACAAGACAGCATCGCAAGGATTAATTAAGACTTACTGTTTGTAATACATTCTTACGCCGTTGGCATCTGGTATCAAATCTTGTATTACTTTTTTGTTATCACCTGTAAAATTATCTTTAAGATAAGTAACATTGCCAGACATAAAGCAATTTGTTATTGAAGAGTTAGTGGTAGTTGAAGTGGTTATGGTTGTTGTTCCACCGGGACAAGGATTTTGTTCGTTATTTACACAATAATAACCTGCTGGACAAGAGGTATATACTGGTCCTAATTTCATTGTTGCGTTTGGTGAATTGCCTTCTGTATAAATATAATTATATCCATTTCCATTATCTTCTGCTGGTTTTGGAAGAAGAGTTCCAAGTTGAATTTCGGATTCTTCACAACCCTCTATACAGGTCCAATGTGAAAAGATTTTTCCATCTACAAAAAAATCACTAATACCTGTTCTGACAGTTTCTGTTGAAGCCATATTTCTTTTTTCATCTATATAAATCTGTTCACCTCTTTCATTTACATATGCAACATTATAATAAACATCCTGCCAAGCACCTGTTAATTCCATGTTGGGGCGAAAATCAGCTATAGATGTATCGGGGGGTAAATTGCCATTCCCTGTAATATATTTTTCAGTAGAATCTTGGGCGGCATATCCTAAAAAACCGTATTCTGTATCTCCGTTCGGTTTATTCCACCATTCCAGATTTGGACCCGGCAGAGTCACATTCAACCCAGGCTGTGATGTCCATGGGCCATTTTCACTGCTAGAAAAGCCACCAGAAGTTCCTTGTTTTACATATAAATTTATGGGGTCGGTAAAACCTTCGCGCCCAGGATGTAATTTTACAACATAAGCCATCGCCTCACAACGGTCATCAAAATCAGATGCTGGATATTTTTTCCCGCCACAGCCGTATATTAACTTGGTGGTGTTACCTGCACGCGCGACATATCCTGTGCGAGAAGTGCAGGCTTCACATGATGTACTTCCAGGATTCCAATATTGTGATGGCTGGCAAGTTGTTTTCCATGGACAGAGATTGTCTGTCATCCCTGCATATATATCGTCTGTAAGCCATGAATAAGAAGGACCACTGCATCTTGTTTGACTGCCACCATTTTTTTTATAATATGAGGGAGATACTTTTACACATGTGTTTCCTAAATCATACCAATAACATCCAGATGTGGCATTACATCCAGCTTTACCATAGCTGTCTTCACAAATGGCTGATTCAATACCACAATATGTAATCATATTTGGCAGTTCATCTGCATATATGATACCGATATAACTATAAAGAAAAGTTGTGATAAACAATATTTTTTTCACGAAATCTCCGTATATATCATATATATGATTGTTGCATCTTATATATTATTATGTCAATTATAAAAACCGGCATTTGCCGGTTTTTTTATAACTGGTTTTGATTTTTTATTTTCCAACCCTGTTGTATTAACCACAGACTGTCTTCTGGAACCTTGGACGGTTCGCCAGCACTGAAACGAAAGGTTCCCTTGGCACGTGTTTTTTTTGAATATTCCATTGCCGGTTTAAGATGATCCCTGCAAATAACACGTATATATTTTGCTGTGCAATTCATAAAAGAACGGTCATCTGGTGATACGTATATATATATATATCGTACATCAGGCATGGTGTCATAACGAATTAATGTTGGACTGATATGCATTTCACCATACATGTCATATGTAACCAAGCTATCATTAGAACCGTCGTCACAAGAATAATTGATATAAACATCACGGTATTCTGGGGTTGTGTCTTTTTTTGTTGTATCTGTTTGTTCTGTTGAATCTTTTGGATTTTTTATATCTGGGTCAACAATTACTGGCTCGTTACGATCGCAGGCGCTGAATATGCTGGCACCAACAAATCCCAGTGCAGGAACCAAGGTTTTTAATTTATATGGTACTTTTTTTGTTAAACGCATTGTTTGCTCCTTTGTTTTTTTTTTTTTTTTTTTTTTTTTCTGATTTGCGTGCCAACGATTTATGTTTTGATTGTTGAACGCGTTTTTAAATTTCAAACCCATTTGTGCCAAGTTCAAACTGTCTGTCGGGTTATCTATATACACATCAAATAAAATCCCACGACCACGCAATTTATGTAATTGTTCTGGTCTGGCATTTGTAATAATTTCATTTATTTGATTTGATATATCTGATACAGGGGTCGCCTGCCATGACAGACCGTCGCTTTGCAATATGACATAGCGAACAGTTGGCGAATTAAACGAGTCTGTAAAGTTTGATATTGGCGTAAATTCTGAAAAGTTATTTAACCCAAATTCAAATACTGCATCGCGTGTGAATTGCTTTTGCGTTGCCAACGCATCACAGGATGTAAATATACCCATGCAAGCAAAGCAAAATGTGGGTATCAATACCTTCTTTTTATAGGACGTATTTGCAAATTTTTGCCACCCCTTGATTTCTGGCTTTTTTAGTTTTTTTTTCTGAAAAAAAGCAAAAAAGCCCGAAAAATTCTTTTCGGACTTTTTGTCTTTTTGTATTTTTGAGTCAAATTTTGTCGCATCTGTATCAGGTTTTGACGCAGGGGGGCATATCGTTTTGGGCGCAAACCCGCCACCTGAACCACCGCCGTTTTTGGCGATTTTTGATATCTTGTTATTAAAATTATATAATGCACTCATATATATAATTTATCCTTTTCTCATGTAAATATAATACAATTTTTTATATTTGTCAATACTTTTTGCTTTTATGGTTGTGTCGATGCTTCTGGATCCGTGTCTTGGATAATACGTGGTCGTGCACTATTATCTTTTTCTATTTTGCCATGGTCATTATAATATATATATAGTGGCAGTGTTGTGGCGGTTGGAAATTCGTATGCTGGGGTGTCTTTGTTATCGTTTTTATTTACAACTACAAAATATCCATTGCATACAATGGTTTGACCGCTTGGGAATGTTGTTGTTTCATTTTCATACGATACAGAACCGACACAAAGCAGGAACTTTGTTGAAGATATTGCAGCAACAAATGTTGTTTCTTCTGGTAAGCATAATCCCTTAGGGGTTGCAGATATTTGATCTGCACTTATAACAGAACCTATCGAGCTTGCTGGTTGTGTTCCGCAATATGCTTGTGTAGTATCCCAGTTCAGATCGTTTATTTGTTCCAATGTTTTGTTCAGTCTGCAACAATTTCCAAATGCATCACGTAACCCTGCAGTTTGATTGTTTGCGCTTTTACAGCAATTGTCTACTGTGTCTGTTACATGAACACGCCAAAATGTTTGAACCGGGCATATTTCACCATCGTCTGATATGTTAATTTCAGAAACACACATGGTTGTTCCTGTTGCTTCATCATAATATGATCTGTAACCTGGTGCACATGATGTATCACGACAGCTATCCAGTGCATCATCTGTATTTGTGTTTGTTGCAAACCATGATAAAAGTGTATCGTTTGTGCCTGATAAAGGTGTTCGTATTTGGTTATGAGATGTGTCTTCTGGCAAATCTGTTGTTGGATCGGCCTCGCAATTACCCCATACGCGTTCTGCTAAACGACATGTTTTGCATTCTGTTGTTTGCGCTGTCGAGTATTCCAGCTCATTATCTGAAATTGTTAGACCACATTCTTTTGCGCAAATGTCGTATACGCAATTTGCGGTGTCCTGATTGTCATCGCCTGCGCTTATGCATGAGTTAACGTCTACAGCAGATGATACTTTTACATCTGTACCATATAATGTCTTATAAAATGCATATGTATCATCAACAACACCGGTTGATTGTAATTTTTCCATGATTTTATCAATAGATTCAACACCTGCATCTGCAACACATTGAACAACTTCGTCCCAACAAGCACGACGGTTAATAATAGATTTTCTGTTAACTGAATTTTGTATGTTTTCGCATAAACCAAAATTACCAGATATAGACTTACACGATTGTATTATGCAAGAACGTCCAACTTCACGGCAAGTACTAAGTATTGTTTCATAGGTTTTATCCGTTGCTATTTCCGTCATACCTTCTTCCCAAATATCCCCACCGTCTGTTGTATTTAGTAATGCTGTACAGGCGTTTTGTACCTGGGCACACATTTCTTTTACGGTTTTATCTGCTTGAACACCAAAAATAGATAATGCGCGTGCATCAAAATCTTCTATAGATTCAGCAGCGTCTGTTAAGCATTGAGTTGTTAGTGTTGTACAACCTTGACGTACTTCTTCTAGTTTGCTTTCTTGTGCCAGCTTAATTTGCGCCAAAGCATCTTCTATAAAAGCGTCCCATACGTTATCTGCAATATCTTGACAGTTCTCCATTGCAGGTTCTAAGAATTTTTTCTTTGAATTTAAATATGTTACAAATTTTTCGTTACCTGGTGCGTTGGTCCATGTTTGGTTCGCGTCTGGACGGATAATTAAGCTGGCTAGTTCTGCTAAGTTTGTTGTTAATATTGCTTCGCCAGTAGATGGATCTATGTACTTTCCGCTGATATCAAGGCATTTTCCTAAACCTTCACCACATACAGACGAATCGGTTAACATGTCTAACATCTTCTTTTTACATGTTAATATATCATCAGAATTACGTTGTTGATATATGCTAAGTCTTGACATATCTAATAAAGCACTTCCTTCATAAATCTTGGCACGCGCTTGGTCTTGCTGAGTCTCGTATGTCTTTGCAACAGTATTACAATCTTGTTCTATCATCATTTGATAGCCGCTTTCGGCAATGTCTAATTCATCTTGTGAACATACTTCCAGTGCCATTTCACGACAAACAGGTAAGGCCGCACTATATAATTCTGTACCAGATTTTGTCGTAGTTGACGCCCCCATTAAAGAATCTACACTGTCAAATGCAGCATCTACGTTTAATGATAACGATATAGGCGATAAGTTTTGGCTTTGTGTGCTGTCCGCAAAAGTAGTGTTTAATTTTTCCGCAATTTCGTCCAGCATCTTTTTAGATTCCGATTCGTCTTCTGTGTTAAATGCCAGTTCACCTTCGGTTGCTTGGTATAAAGCCTCGGCATCTTCTTTTTCCATGTTAACCGTCAGCAACCGTTGATTAAAATCTAATAATTTGTCTTCTACTTCTGTTAATTGTGCCTTAAGACCGTCAAATTCATTAATTCTGGAAGAGCAGGCGCAACGTTTAAGTTGGCTGTCTTTGTTCGCACAGAATTCGTCCATACAGCTGTTATATACTTCACGACATTTTTCATAATTACTACTAAGAACTTCTTCGGCAGCGGTTGTCGTTGCACTGCGAGAAAGGCGCCCAGACGCAGTCGTTGTTGATAAATTTCTGCGCACATTATTTATTTCCGTTGTAATATTACTTGCCGCCCTTGAAGGTGTTGTTGCAGAACGAGAGATACTAAGTGCGCTGCGCGCACCGGAACTTGTTTGGGCATTTGTTCCTGTCCTTGAAGGTGTTGTCGCATTGCGAACAGCTGAACGTGCAGCAGATTCCACAACCACATTGTTTTGACTTGTTGTTGCACGCGGTAGTACATTTGACGCAGTTCGTGCAGTTATGACTTTACTGCTATTGTCACCAGTTGTGCTTCTGGCGCCACTGCTGTCTTTAACAACAGATGTTGTGCGTGCATTCACGGCTCTTTCATTGCTTTTTTCTGTAGATGCTGTTTGGGTGGAAGATGTGCTTCCTGATGCGCCCGAAAGCCTAGAAACACCAGTACTTACTTTGTTTTGTTGTGTGGAATTAGTACTAGAAGTTTGTTGCCTGTTGCCAGAAGATACAACAGTTGTTGCCGTTGTTCGCAAAGTAGCAGCACGTGCTGTGTCGACTTCTTCTTCGGCTACAGCAACGTGGCTTACGCACAGCGCAAGCGCAATAGAAAATATTAGTTTAATTCCTTTCATGTCTAGACGTGTTTATTTTAACAGATTTTTTAAAAGTCGGGCAAGAAGAAAAAATATTTTTCAGAAGATATTTTTATTGATTTTTGGTGCGGATAGGGGGACTTGAACCCCCAAGGATTTCTCCACAGCATCCTTAGTGCTGCGCGTTTACCGTTTCGCCATATCCGCAATTGGTCACAAGACTAAAGTCTGCGACAGGGCGGCACTTCGCGTTGCTTCGTAGTCGCCATATCCGCAATTGGTCACAAG
>CALXLG010000011.1 GCA_944389135.1 uncultured Alphaproteobacteria bacterium | reverse complement strand
CTTATACTATGGCGGGCGAAAGTCTTGCAACTGGTGATACCATCAATCTTTTTGATAAAACTTTAACAATAACAAGAACAGGAAATACAATTGTGGCATCTGATTCTGATTCTACGTATACGGGATATATTGGGGCGGACGGTTTGTTGTATTTGCCAAATACGTCTGGTGGCAGCGTAAATCAGGCTTATCAGATGTCTGATAATAATTTAACATTGGTAAAACAAGAAAATGATAGTTTAGATTATTACAATTATAAGGCGTTGAAAGATGCGGCGGCTCGTTATTTGGCACAGGATTTAGCAGGTGGTCGTTCTACTCCTTTTATATTGGCAAATGCTTCGGTGATATCACCATTACATAAAGCAGATTCTGCAACAATTGATGATGTTTTGTCATATGGGGAATCTAATATGCAATCTGGATTTAACCTTTTGGTTAATCAGTATTATGATGTTGATAAAGACGGAAGTGTGGCTTCTGATGCAACCAACTTTTTTACTGGTTTGGGGGCTACATATTTGCCACTGGTTATTTTCTCTACTGGTGCCGCCGAGACAAACAGTTCTTATACTGGTAAGACATTGACGGCTTCTTTTGAAAATTCTGCACCGCTTGTTTTCGATAATCTGGAACATCTTTTTATGTCTGTTGTACCTGTTATTCAAAATGGTGATGGTACAAAAGGAACGTCAAGTATTAGTGGATATGCGCCAGATAATAAATATGTTATTTCACAATGGCAAAATACTAATAATACGCCAGATACAACCGAAGATGATACTTATTATAAAGGGCGTGTATGTGGTATTGCTGGGACCGGGGCAAATGGAATTGACCCGTGGTGCTTTGCGTCTGCTGGTGTTACAGATGAACTGGCGGTTGCAACTGCTGCTGGTGCTGCTGGTGCATTAAAATCGGCGTTTAGTTATATGAGCAGTCAACAATTATTCGCATTAATGGCTTTAACGGCGGACGGGGCTTATTTGGGAACGGATTCCAGTGGAAATTCTTTTACAGAATCTAGTTTGATTGCATACCTTCAAAATATGTATCAGATGCCAAATGAATATGAATATCGTTGGCAAAATGGTGGTGAAAACTATCTGGATGTTTTCAAAGAGGTTTTTGGTTATGGAGTTATAAATCTTGAACGTGCAACCACACCAGGTAAAAGTATTTATTATTATAATGGTACTGATATTGTATCAGGTTCTGGTAATGCTTACTGGCGTGCGGCAACTAATACAATTTTCAGACCGTCTGTGGCATTTAGCCCAAGTACGGGGACTATTAGTGCGCCTTTCTTTGATAAGTTGGAAAGTATAGATGGAGAACTGTCTTTACCACGTATTTGGAAAAATGAATTTGCGCTGGGTGTTCAAAATAAGCGTGGTCTGTATATGGGCGATGTCTTAGGAGAGTTTAAAACGCGTAATGCGGAACCAAATAGATTGCAAATCGGTAATATTGGTTTTTCAATGGTAATGTCTGAAAAACCGTATGCAGATAATCTTAACGGGCTTGATAATATGCGTTTAGATTATACAAACGATAATTGGGCTTTTGGGGCAGAGTATCAACGTAATCTTACAGATGGGACAAATAAGTTTGACGGTATGTCTAACCCTGTTCTAAGTTTGGCTTCAAATGCAATTACTTCTGATGTTGCATATAATTCGGGTAATTGGTCGTTCGGTGCGCGGGCTTTTTCAGGTGCTATAACAGATGAAGAGATGTTGGATGCTGACCCGACAATTTCTTCGCAGTATATGCCAGCTCAATTGGGGTTGGCTCAAGGCGCACAATCTGATGTGTCGTGGCAAAAAGATAAATTTGGTTTTACAACTGCAATTGGTTTAATGCACGAAAGTGATACTTTATTAGGCGCACAAACTGGTGGACTATTAAACATGGGGCAGGGTGATACAACTTATGTTGATACAGAGCTGCGTTATTCACCATATGAAAAATTGTCTTTCAAGGCGCGTGCTACATTTGCACATACTGTTTCTGATGCGTCTGGGGAATTTATATTAGGATTATCTGATATAAATTCTAATGCGTTTGCGTTTGGTATGGATGCGGGTAATTTTAGCTTTAGTGTGTCCCAGCCTTTAACCGTTAGTAGCGGTAGTTTGCAATATGCGTATGCAGATTATGAAATAATAGAAACAGAAGACGGAAAATATGACTTGGCAATAAATGATACTCATATAGAAAACGTTAGCTTAAGACCAGATGCACGTGAACTTCGTTTTTCTGGTGCGTATCGTCATAGTTTTGGACCTTGGACGGACGGGGCAATCGGATTTATATATCGCATTAACCCAAATAATACAGATGAATTTGGTAATGAGTCTATCTTTATGATGAAGATGACACATAGGTTGGGAATTTAAATCTTTATTGAAAAACACCTATAAATAAAATTATAGGTGTTTTTACAAAAATTTTTTTAGTATATTTTTTCTTGATTGTTTATGTTTTGCCTATATAATGGCATGGTTAAAAAGGTTCGAAAATGAATATTTATAAAAGTGTTGAATATATCAAGAATTTATTTAAAAAAACAGATGTACCAGTAGACAACCCTTTTGAGAAAGAAGATATAATTTTGTTATCTTCTATGTGTTATGAGGCCAGATATATTGTTGCAACAAATGGGGGAAAATATTTTTATTATACACCAGTTGATGAAAGCAAAATGAATGTACTAATGTTTGTTATGAAAAGAAATGGGTTAAATCCAAAAGTTCATAACACAAATTATTATATGCGTTCTAGAAAAATATTACGGGTCCCATATAATGGAATAAAAAACAATGATAGATATATAAAATTTACAGATGCTGTAATTAATAATTATATGCGCAAAGATAAGGATGTTGATCTTCTTTTGCGTAAAGTAGAAGAACAGATGTCGCAACGTTCAAAATAAAAAATCGCCAAATGGCGATTTTTTACTTGCTTACTACAACCATAGCAGTTCTAAGCACTGTGTCCCCAAACATATATCCTGGCTGCATTTCTTCAATTATGGTATTTGATTTTTTATCACTTTTATCGTCTGTTGATAAATCAACAACCTGTATAGCATTATGGTATTGAGGGTTTAATACCTGACCAACTGATTCAATTTTTGTTATGCCAATCTGGGCAAAAGCATTTTCCATTGCAAGTTTCATAGATTTAATACCTTCATCATCTGGGGAATGCTTTAATGCAGCTTCAACTGCGTCCATTACAGGAAGAAACTTTTGTGCGACGGACATTGCACGATTTCTTGCTCTTGATTCTGCGTCTAACGCTGCGCGACGACGCGTGTTATCAAGCTCTGCAGCTAAGCGTAGATATTTATCGTTTAGTTCATTTAATTGTGCAGAAAGCTTTTCTGTTTCAGATGGTTCTTTTGTTTCTTCTTTTTCTTCTACTTTTATTTCTTTTTTATCTGAAGTTAAGTTATCTGAAATAGAAACTTCGTCTACTTTTACTTCTTTATCTTCTTTTTTTTCTTCTATCTTATCTTCCATAATAATACCCATTTTTTATAAATGTGTGGGGGCGGCGGATTTCACCCCCACAAAAACTATATATTTATTTTACACTTGTTATTATAGGTATGAAGTCATCCGGTTTCAAGGAGGCACCACCAACTAATACCCCGTCAACATTTGGAATAGACATTATATCTGCTGCGTTTGTTGATTTCACGCTGGCACCATATAAAACAGGTGTTCCAGAAAGCCCCATTGATGATAAAGTGTCCGCAATTAATTTATGCGCTTCTGCGATTTCTGCTTCTGTTGGTGTAAGACCTGCACCTATGGCCCAGCGTGGTTCGTATGCAATAATTATATCTGTATTAGAATCGCTAGGAACAGATTCACGAACACCAGATTCTATTACTGCCATTGTTTTTCCTGCTTGTTTTTCATCCATTGTTTCCCCCACACAGATAATAGGAATCATTCCGGCATTTATTGCGGCCGTTGCTTTTTGGCGAACAATTGAATTGGTTTCTTCATGATATTGACGGCGTTCACTGTGACCGACAATTACATATTTTGCACCTGTTTCTGCCAACATTGTTGCGGATACTTCGCCTGTAAAAGCACCTTTGTCATGAGCACTGACATCTTGGGCACCTAATGCAAAATTGTCCGCTTGAACGCAATTTAGCATTGTATAAGGTACGCATAATATAATTTTGTTGTCTGTCATTACGTTCTTTAATGCCACCGCCATTTCTTTAAGCCCGGCACAAGAACCATTCATTTTCCAATTCCCCGCGATGATTTTCATAATATTTCCCCTTTTTTTCATTGATTTTTCTGATATCGTTTTGCTATGGTATCGCAAAAGGGGATTAAATGCTAGAATATTTACGTAATGCGGCAGATAAACCTGTTGCAAAAATTTTAATTGGTTTGTTGGCGTTTTCTTTCGTCGGTTGGGGTGTTGCAGAATGGATTTTCGGCAATGTTGCTGGGGATACTACTTTGGTTAAGGTTGGTGACGCGGAAATATCTATGCAGCAGTTTAATATAGAAAAATCTCGTCAGTTAGCAAGTATGACGCGTGAACAACAGCGCGCTTTATATGCAGACCCAGTCTCTGTTCAGACGTTAAATGATAAGGTTTTATCAAATTTAACAACGCAAACAATGGCGGAAAATCGTGCAGACGATTTAGGTTTTGTCGTGACAGATGCTCGTATCGCAAAAGAAATTCGTGAATTCCCAGAATTTCAATCTGATGGAAAATTCTCTACGTTTTTATTTGATGCAGTCCTTAGCAATACCGGTTATACAGAGGCTGATTTTGCAGATTTTCTACGTAATCAAATTTTACGTTCTTATGTTTTAGGGACTTTATCTGTGCCAGTACCTGTGCCAGATTTTGCAGTTGTTGCTGCGTATAATTCAAGATATGGTCAGCGTGAAATTGAATATTCGACAGTTGATTTTTCTGATTTTAAGGTAGCTAATCCTACAGAAGAACAACTTAAAGAGTTTTATGCAAAGAAACCGCATGTCATTCCTGAACAAAGAACTGTTTCTTATGTAATTGTGTCAGCAGATATGGATAAACCAGATAGTTATGATGAAGAATATGAAGCAGCGATTCGCGTGGAAGATGATATCATCGCCGGTGAAGCAATGTCTGTTGCGGCAAGTAAAAACAAGGCAAAATATATTTCTTTGGGAACTTTTGATAAAGATAATCGTCCAGTAGATGCGATTTTAACAGATCAAATGGTCGCAAAAATATTTGATATGGATGAAGGCTTAGAAAGCGAAATTATAGAAACAAAAAATGGTTTTGTAATCGTTCGCGTAGATAAAATTATACCTTCTCATAATGCAGAATTTGAAAGTGTTAAAAATAGCTTGGTTTCAGATTGGAAAAAAGAAGAACAAAGAAAGCAAGCTTATATTCGTGCAAATGAGTTGTTGGTTGATTTAAATCAAAAAGGCACATTACAAAATAAGAAAAGTTCTACTGTTTCACGTGCTTCTGGTGCACCAGTAGAAGTTTTGGCGTCCGCATTTAATTCAGCTGTTGGAGCAAATTCTATTGTTCCTGGTGTTGATGCTTTTTATGTTTTGCATGTGGCAAAAGAAATAGAGCCGAAACCAGATTCTAAAAAAATGGATGAATTGCGTAAAGAACTACAAAATATGTCTTTGCGAGAAATTACAGACGACTATAATTCGTTCTTAATTCGCGAGTATCCTGTGAAAGTAAATGAAAAAGTCTTTAATAGATTTTTCAATAAGTAAATAAAAAAAACCGCCAATTTGGCGGTTTTTATTTTTATGACAATTTATGAATTACTAAACCACTGCGTAATTTAGGTTCAAACCATGTTGTCTTTGGCGGCATGATATTACCTGTGTCAGCAATATCTATAATCTGACGCATTGTAACTGGGTATAGCGCAAAAGCTGCGACCATTTCGCCAGAGTCTACGCGTTTTTGTAATTCACCAAGACCACGAATTCCACCAACGAAATCTATTCTTTTGCTGGTACGCAGGTCACCTAAGTTAAGTATTTTATCAAATACCAAGTTAGAAAGCACTGTTACATCCAGAACGCCGATTGGGTCGTTGTCGTTATATGTGCCTTCTTTCGCAGTCAAAGAATACCATTTGCCACCTAGATACATTGCAAAGTTATGTAATTTAGTTGGTTTATAAATTTCTGTACCTTTTTCTTCAACGTCAAAAGATTCTGAAAGTTTATTCAAAAATTCTTCTTCGGTTAAACCGTTTAAGTCTTTTACAACGCGGTTGTAATCAATTACCTTTAATTGACTTTCTGGGAAGATTACAGCCAAGAAATAGTTATATTCTTCGTTGCCTGTATGGTTTGGGTTTGCTTTGCGTTTTTCTTCGCCAACCAGCGCAGCTGCCGCAGTTCTGTGATGACCGTCTGCAACATACAGGGCAGGGATTTCTTTAAATATTTCTGTTATGCGTTCAATAATTTTATCGTCATCAATTTTCCAGAATGTGTGACCAAACCCGTCAGGTGCAACAAAATCATATTCTGGTGCATGATTTGCCACATAATCTGAAATTATTTTGTTCATTTCTTCCACATCAGGGTAAGCAAAGAAAACAGGTTCAATATTTGCGTTTTGAATGCGAACATGAATCATTCTGTCTTCTTCTTTATCTTTACGTGTTAGTTCATGTTTCTTGATTTTTCCAGTCATATAGTCTTCTACATTAGCGGCTGCAACCAAACCGTATTGTGTGCGACCGTCCATAGTTTGGGCATATATGTAATACATTTCTTTTGGGTCTTGAACCAACCAACCACGTTCTTGCCACAATTTGAAATTTTCAACGGCTTTGTCATATACCGGTTGACTGTGTTCGTCTGCGATTGGGTCAAAATCAATTTCTGGTTTTATAATGTGCAATAAAGATTTTTCACCTGCTTCTGCTTTTGCTTCAACCGAGTTCAATACGTCATAAGGACGAGAAGCAACTTCGGATGCAATTTCTTTTGGTGGGCGAACCCCAGCAAACGGTTTTATTTTCATATAATGCTCCTTTTTATGTAAGAAAGATTATATCTCTAAATGCCTAAAAAGGCAAATTTTATAGGATAATAAAAGTGCCACTTTTGTGGCACTTATTTAATTAATTTCTACTGGGATAATTGTTTCTGCTTTTGTCTTATCCAGTGGATAATATTGATATTCTATGTTTGCAAAATCTATCTTGTCCATATCAATAGAACGAATCGTTCTGTTGTACATTGTGTGATAGTAAATCATTCTGTTTGTTAAATCTGTTGCGATTGTCCATTGGGTCGCAGACGGCATATTTACTGGTGCTTTGCCAACAGGAAATTCTGTGCCTAGTGGTACGTCAAAATTATTTAGAATATGAAAAGCATCCATTGCCGCATCGTATCCTGTTTCTTGTTGAATAGAATATGTTTGGAAAAAAGCGGCGCGAATAAACCGTGATGGTGGAGTGAAATCCCCAGGTAACCCTAAGAAGCCACTGCCTGCACCAAATGCTGATAGGGTTACATCACCCATTTTTATTGGCCCCGCTGTTCCTGGATTTAAATTAACATAGTTATTTAAGTTATGAATTTGCCATTCGTATCCTGGCGAGTTTGTTAATACACCCAGTTTGCTGTCGTAAAAAGTAGGCTTGCCATTAACTATTTCTAATATTACTTGTTTACCTGTGTTTTCAGTTATACGCCAATGCACAGTTGAAGCACGTGGGTCAAGTTGAACAATATTAATTCCGCTTATCGCATTTTTGACCTGTTCAATTGTAGAGAAGTTGGAAAGAATCCAAGAAACTACTTGTAAGTCAGCAATTGTATTTTCTTTGTTTTCTGGGTTGTATTTTTGATATTCGCCGTAATTTGGAAAGTAAAATAGCCCGGCAGATAAACCTGCCTCGTTGGTGCCGTCAACAACAAATTCTGGTTGTACAACAGCAAGCCCCGCAAAGCCATATAAAGAATTAAATTTTAATCCGTCTTGTGTGCCGTCAGGTAATAAAGATTGTTGCTGATGGTTTCTGGGAACTATTACATATTGATTATCTATTTCAGAGCCACCCCATTCAATTGTTCGGGCAACAACCAAGGAATTATCTTTTGCCTTTAAAGTTATGCCTGTACACGCATAAGCACTAAATTCTAATAAACTTAATATAGCAAATAGAGAAACTGTAAATTTATTTATCTTCATATAAACCTCCTACGCATTTATATAATGAAAGTATGAAAAATAAATAAAGTTAAGTCTATAGGAATTAATTTAATGGTTTGATGCTATTTATTTCTTTGTATCTTCCCAATTCCATAAGCCTTGTTTGCCAGTGGCTTTTTGTGGTAGGGTTAGTATTTGTATGTTTTCTAGTTTCCATGCATAATTGCCAATATACCAATTTCCAAGGTCTAATTCGCTTTGTGGTTGTGTTTTTATAAAGTCTTCTGTTATTAAGATACAGTCTGTTAAATCTGCGATAACTATTATTTTACCGAAAGAGACGTTTGTTATATTGTATCGGTCTGCTAATATTTTAAGTTCTTTGGATAAAGATTTAACGGAAGCATGAATTGCAATTTTGCCTCTGTGCTTTGTTGGCCAAGAACGTGTTTCAAATTTCTTAAGTCCCAGAGCAATAGCTTGGGCATAAGGTTGCCAAATAGTTAAAGCTTTCATGTTTTTATTATAAGCATACACAAAACGGGCAAACCGATGGTTCTACGCAATAAAACTTTGGTGGCAAAACGTATATACTACTCCTTTTCTTCCGCATTTTTACCTCGTAAAATTACAAGCTTAAAAGTATTAAAAAGACAACACATAAAACAATTAAGCCTATAGTGTTTGCAATAACATTATCTCTTGGTGATAAGTTTACTACATAATCTGTCATTTTTTACTCCTTATGCTTTCTTTCGTCTTAGTCCCCTTTTGTATCACAAATAAAGGAGAAAATGAATAAAATTTTATATTATAAAGAATGTGTAAAACCGCACCAGGAGGTTTTAACTATTGAAAAAAAAGCCTTTTGTTGCAAAATAAAAGACAATAGTACCGCAAGACTTTTTAGATAAATACCTTTAGTCCGATTGATAGACCTAGTATATCAAAATTGCTCGCTACCCAGAAATTATCATCGTTACCAAGGTCTGTATGATATGAAAATTCTGTATAGAGATTCAGCCAACTTAATGCCGCAAATTCTAACCCTGTACCTAATTTTGTCCAAGTCGATGATTGCGAGTTCTCAAAACCAGCAGACATAATGTTTGCAGAAGCGTTATATTTAGAACGTGCGATTCCTGCGGTAATGTACAAATAAAAACGTTTATTAATGTTATATCCCAAGTTATAAGATAGCATGTATGCTGTCGCATCAAAAGTTAGGTCTTTATTGTACGTAGTAAATCGTGTGGCCAGGTTGTTGAACTGGGTAATTCCTATTTCTATATCTTGAAACCATGATTTTGGCTTGGATATTCTTACACCAAACCCAAATGAAAAAGATGGGTCAATATTAAAAGAACTTTGATAATCTAATCCATTCCAAATATCTGGGGATTCGTATATTTTAATTGATTGGTCATTTATTGGACTTATGGCGGCTCTTAAAATCAATCGAATGTCGGTATCTACAAATTCTTGATTGATATTTATATCATTTGAATGAATTTTAATTGTGTTATCACATTCATATTCAATAATGTTAAAGTCTTTATCAAAGTCCATGCACGTTCCTGCTTGCCCTAAATTAGGGGCAAGCAGACTTAGACAGATTGCAGAGATTTTTATTTTGTTCATTATGAAGTTCCTTTAATTATCATTGTATTCGTGTTGCTTTTTGTTTTTCTTGAACAACATTTGAATCCATGTCTTTTATAGACGTGATTGTTCCCGCATAACCGCTAACTATTACTTGTGTGGAACCGTGCAAACATTTGTTTTTGAAGCACAGAATGCCTTTATGTGCAACTGTGTATTGTGGAGCAACAATAATATCCGCATTCGATTTGTTCATTGCATCATACAAAGCGGCAGCCGTGCATTCGTCTGACGCGATATTGCCTTCACTTGTTTGCATTTTGGGACCATAGGTTTGATGGGTCGGTGTGCTGTTGAATACCCATAGCACAGAGTCACACTTTGCACTGCCTGATATCTTGTTCTGGGTGTCAACGTTTACACTTGCCTGCTTTGGAACAAATTGAATTTCTGGGTTCGTGATTGTCATACCGATTTTGCCATTATGGTATGTCGCGCAGCCCGTTAATGCCAATATGCTTGCCAAGATTGTGTATTTTTTCATGTCGTTTTCCTTTTTATTATGTTGTTAATTTAATCCCTTGATATATTCGCCCACTGCATCGCAATAGGTCAGACTGGCACGGCTGATATGCTGAATCACAATCAGTCGGTCAATATGCGGATGATTGGCAAACTTGATTTCAATCAGGCGCGGGTCGCAATGTGTCTGAACGTATTCCGCACTGTGTCCATCTGCCAGTTGTAGCATGTAATTCCACTGCCATTGCAGGCCAAAGCAGACAATAGTTTTCTTGTCGCCTTGTTTAAGTCCGTCCTTAATAGCCTTGCGACCATGCAAATCGCAAAACGCATAGTAGTTGTCAATGTCTATGCGGTCCACATCGTCAATGTTGGTAAGTGTGTTTTGTTTGCGTATCGGATACAGATTTGCCAGGAATGCGTCCTTGTAATCAACACCCATGGCATCCATAATCTGACGGATTTTTGGGTAATAGTTATCCTGCCAATCCCACCAGTTGCCAGGTGCGTTTTCATTGCCATCGCGTTCACCGTATTCCAGTCCGATGAACCAATATTTGCTTGCCGGATTTCCACCGTCTATGCCTGCATTGGAATCCAGTACGGCGCGCAGTTTGTCCAAATCCCACATGTTTACTCCCTGTGTTTATGAAAAAAGACCACCAGTAAGACAGGTGGTCGGGGAGTTCACAAATCAATACGTTCAATGATTCCATTGGTCTTTCGGAAATCCGTGTTGTATAACCAACAGCTCCCCGACTGCAACAGTCAGGGATAAATAACGATGCAAATCCACAGGAGTGACATCGGATTGCGATGCTCTTTGGTTCTGCACCGGAACGTAATAGGCTTGTGAAAACCCCGAACCAGTGTCCCCACTGATTCATAGTAAATAATACCTTGTCCTATCACATAAATCAAGCGTGATATTTTTATCATGGCTTGACTGCTGACTAATATTTTCTCGTGATTGTTAGGAAGTTGCACGCCTCAGAAAACAGGGACAAAAATTTTTTTCATGGTGATTGTGAATCACGAGTTCTTTGTGCCGATCAGCAACATGGGGTTGCTGTTAAGTAAAAGGAACCGTGATGAACAATCACTATGATAGACTAGCAAAAGAGTTATACCTACTATTTGAATCTTACAATTCGTCAACACCATCCGATTTGGATATTAGAGATGCCATAGATAAACTGATTGCATATTTCAGACTGCTGATAGAAACAGATTTGGGTTTGTCTTCTTAGTAAAAAGGAAAAATAATTTTTCTAAGGGGCGGTTTGTTATGAAAGCAGTGCTGTTAGCCCGAGTATCTTCCCGTGAACAGGAAAATGGTCAATCCATAGATGCCCAAGTAGAAAATCTGAAAAGATACTGTGCGTCTAATGGGTTGGAGGTTTTGAAACTGTATCAAATAACGGAAAGTTCAACACAGGGTGAACGTAAAAAGTTTAAAGAGATGTTGAAGTTCGTTGGAACCCAACGGCAGAAAGTCGCATTAGTGGCTGATTGCGTTGACAGGGTTCAGCGCGGCTTTAAAGAATCTGTTGAACTAAATACTTTACGCGAGAACGGTAGAATTGAGATACACTTTATACGTGAAGGCTTGCGTCTAGACCAAGATTCGCGAAGTTCCGACATTGTTATGTGGGACATGAGTGTGTTGATGGCAAAGACCTATATCGCGAACATGCGCGACAACATAAAACGCAGTATGAACTATAACCGTAGTCATGGTGTGTGGCAAAGCACCGCCCCTATGGGCTATTTGAATGCCCGAGACAACAACCACAACCCAACACTGATACTAGACCCAGAACGTGCAGTCCTAATACGCAAGGTGTTTGAAGCCTATGCCACGGGATTGTATACTTTGAGTTCGCTGACAGAATATGCAAACCACATTGGACTAAGGTCGAAAAATAACCTACATCCAATCCGTAAATCAACAATCGCCCAAATCATTTCGCGACCGTTTTACCATGGCGAAATGGTTTATCGGGGTCAACTGGTTCCCCATAAATATGATAAAATCATAACAAAAGATTTGTTTAACAAATGTCAGGCTGTCTTACGTGGCAAGGGACGCAAACAGTTTAAATACGGTCAGAAACCGTTTGTTTTTCGTGGCTTGATAAAGTGCGCGGATTGCGGATGCACCATTTCAAGCGACAAAAAGACCAAGTCAACAGGTAAAACATATACATACTTATTTTGTTCGCATTTCAAGGGTAATTGCAAACAAAAACCAGTTAATGAACGTCTGGTATTAGAACAGATTGAGAATGAGGTTTTGGCGCAATTGTCTTTCCCCAGGAGTCTATTGAACGAATTGCATACATGCTTGCAAGATACATTTAAGGCGGAAAATGCGGCCATGATAACAAAGCGTAATAGCCTTGATGCTCAATACACTGCAAACAAAGGTAAAATCAGCCGTTTGTTGGATTTGTTGATTGAAAATAACATCTCGCAGGCGGATTACGATATGAAAAAGGCAGAACTGGAAGCTCAGCAACGACAAATAGAAAATGATTTGGCGGCGTTAGCAGGTATAGATAAAACAATTCTAATATCTGCGGAGTATGTTGCAAACCTTGCCGCACGTTCATGTGAACTGTTCAATAGTTCGAAAGTAGATACAAAAAGACAGATTTTGAATCTGCTACTTTCGAACTGCACACTGAAAGACGGTAAGTTATTGTATTCATTAAATAAACCGTTCGATTTATTGCTAAAAACGAACGGTCGTATTAACTGGTTGGGGCAACTGGATTCGAACCAATACCAACGGAGTCAGAGTCCGGAGTTCTACCATTAAACTATGCCCCAATGCGCCGTTCATTATATATTGCTTATATTTATTTTGCAAATAAAATTTTAGCCGTTATCTGGACTCTTTTCCTTGTTGCTAATGCAAGATTTTTATTGAAACAACTTTTTACTGTGCTAAATTCTTTTTATATAGTTTTTTTATATAAGAGAGGGGAATTTTATGAACAATTATTTTATAAAACTCTATTCTGCAGTTTCTGTTTTTGCCGTTTTGGGTATCTTTTCTAGTTCTGCGTTCGCAGCTGATACTCAGTGGAGTGGTGTTGAGAAAAATCCTGCTGTAAATACCTCTCAGAATGGTGGTGCGTTGGTTGTGCCAGAAAGTAATTCTTCTTATACTGAAATAACTGTACCAAGTGGTATAAATAAAAATATTATAACTATTTCTAAAAGTGCGGATAATCCTGTTGATAATAATGTTATGGGGCAGGGCGCTGCAATATATAATCAAGGTATTATCGGAACGATAACTGCTGATTTTTCAAATAACTCGGTTGTCGCAACTAGTGGTGTGGCAGGCAGTATAACTGCAAACGGTGGTGCAATTGCACAGTATTCTGGTGGGCAAATCACCGAAATAAGTGGAGATTTTAATAAAAATTCTGTCAGTGCCACATTAAATGAAGGAGTAGGCGTAACTTATTCCGATACCAGTTCTTTGGCATCGGCAGCTGGGGGTGCAATTTATCTAAGCGGTAGTTTAGGAAGTACTACTAGCAGTACAACACAGATTGGTTCTATAAACGGTGATTTTATATTAAATAGTGCTTCTGCTGATGCATATGCAAATGGTGGCGCAATTTATATCGGTACTGGACCAGACACAGATGTTAATATCGGTATGATTACAGGGCATTTTAAAGGTAATAAAGTTGTTGCAACTACCAAGCAAGCAGGTTTACCTGCTGCCACCGGTGGGGCAATTTCAATAAATGTTTCAGACGGAAAGAGCGCATCAATTAGTACGTCCGGTAATTTTGTTTCGAACTCTGTTTCAACAGAGGCAACGTTGGCATTAGGTGGTGCTTTATATAACGAAGGTACTGCTACATTAAACAGTCATTTTGCAAATAATTATGTTGTTTCAAGCAGTGCAAACGCAAATGGTGGTGCGATTTATAATTTGGGTACTATAAATTTGGCAGAAAAAAGAACGTTCTTTGGAAATAGGGCAGGTTATGCCGGTGGTGCGATTTATAATTTGGGACAGCTTGGAAATTTACAAGGAACTTTATTCCAAAATAATATTGCTCAGCTTGGTGGGGCAATAAATAATGATGTTGATACTGACAATTCTCTGTCTGGTAATATTGCATTGATTTCAGATGCTAATTTTAATGGAAACATTGCTTCTAATGGTGGGGCGATTCGTAATCTTGGGACCATATCAGAAATTCAAGAAACCGTTTTTGATAATAATATGTCAAGTGCTGGTGGGGCAATATGGAACGGAACAAGTGGTGTTATAACAGATATTTCTAATATAACTTTTGTTGATAATACTGCTGAAACAGGTGAAGCTCAAAATGGTGGCGCAATATTTAATAGTAATATAATTGGTAATATTTCAAATGTAGTATTTAATGATAATGAGGCAGGTAAAAACGGTGGGGCAATTTATAATGATACAACTGGTTCTATAACATTTTCTGGAAATAACTTCTTTTTTGATAACTCTGTAGACGATGTTGCAAATGATATTCATAATTTAGGTAATATCACAATTGCTAGTGGAACAACGACTTTAACTGGCGGAATAACAGGAAATTCGGGGGTATTAACGGTTAATGATGGTGCCACCTTGAATATTGGTACGTCTACAATAAGTCAAGCAACACTAAATATTAACGGAACGATAGCAGCAACATTAATTAATTCATCTGCATATGGAAAGCTAAATGGTAATCTAGTTGCGGGTTCTTCTAGTATGTTAGATTTAAATATCGGAACAGTTGGTACGTACAATGTTTTTGATTCTGATATTGGAAGTATGGGTCTGAAATATAATGAAGATTTGTATAATATTTCTGTAGATGGTGGAAAGTTAATTGTAAAAACAAATTCTGTTGAAAATGTTGCAAGCGCTATAAATTTATCTTATGACACAGCGGGTGTTTTAGTTGGACTTGCAAACAGCAACAGTTATAATTTGGGGCTTGCGTCGTTAAATGCCCAAAAAGCTTTGGCAGACGGAAATACAAATTATGTACAATCTGAGGCTTCAAAGCTTATGGGAGATTCTGCACCAATCGTGCAATCAATAACAAATAATTTGCAAAAACAAGTGGCTTCTTTGTCATCTTCTCGTATATCCAAAGGACAAGCTAATAAATCTTATAAAGAAACAGATTCTACAAATCAATATGGTTTATGGGCACAGGGTATATATAATATGACAGATTTATCAGGTGCTTTTGATGGTGAAACACGTGGGTTTGCTGCTGGAATGGATGCGCTGGTTAAAAGTCATTATACCTTTGGATTGGGGTATATATATAATATGTCAGAAATGAAAGCCGATTCTCGTGATATAGATGTGGCAAGTAATGCTTTGTTTGGGTATATGCAATATAAACCAAATAATTGGTATGTTAACGCCAGTTTAAATTATATTATGTCCAGTTATACCGAAGAAATGCAAGCCTTTGGTGTGGATATAGATTCAGAGTATAATGTAAATGCTTTTGGTGGTCAGTTGGCGACAGGGTATGATTTCTCGGTTGGTATTACACCAGAATTAAGTGTGCGTTATATGTATGCTTCACAAGAAGATTATAATAATGGTTTGGCTAATATAAAAACTGATGATTTTAACTTTTTAACTGGTGTTGCTGGGATAAAATATGCAAAAGATTTTACATTAATGGATAAAGTAATTGTTGCGCCAGAGGTTAAGTTATCTGCTGCTTATGATATATTGTCTGATGGGGCGGTTGTTAATTTATTGATGCCTGGTGGCTGGGAATATACAGCAGAAGGAGAAGCTTTAAATCCTTTATCAGGGGAAGTTGGTCTCGGGCTAAGTGTTAAATATGAACAGCTAAACTTGTCTTTGAATTATAGTATGGAAATACGTAAAGATTATTCTTCTCAGACTGGGATGTTAAAATTGAAATATGTATTTTAAGTTATAAAAAAATCTCCTTATTTAAGGAGATTTTTTTATTTTGTGAAATATTTGTCTCTTTGGCTTTCGGAAACAGATTCCATTTCATCAAAGATTTTGTTTGCTGCATTTTCATCAGCAGGGCCGTCTGAAGATGCGTTATAATCTGCACCGTTTAACAGAATGATACGGCTTGGTAATAAATCATCACCATCACATTCAATAAAGTATTCTGCAGAATCATAATATTTACCATAACAATTGTTATTAATTACCCCAACATAACCATATTCTGCCAGTTCTGCGCAAGTAGGTTGCTTGCCATAAGTTATTTCACCGTTTTCTAAGAAATCATCAGGATTATCAAGAATTCCGTTGCACCATACTTTTACATATTCACCGTCAACAGATGCCATCGCACCATCAGATGTTGTTTTACGAACACCGAAACAATCACCGTTTAGTAGGCTTGTATTAAAATCTTGTTTTATTCCTGTTCCTTTTGCAATATCTGCCTTACCCATTGGTACAGGTTGATATTCTTCCGCAGTTAACGCTTCTGGACAAATAAGTTTCATTCCCCAGCAATTGCTGCCCGCATCCCATAGCTCACTATCATAACCAGTCCCCATACTTGGATAGCAATCGGTTGGATTTAGCTTACAAACGGTTGGTTGTTGCCACCACGGAGTTGCGGCAAAGGCTCCGCTAGCAATGTTTAGACTGATAAACGAAACTAATATTTTTTTCATCTTTTTCTCTTATTAATTTTATTTTATCAAATTTTTTTTCTTTGGGCAAGACGACTTTAATTAGATAGGGTTATTGTACTGGTTTTATCTGCACAATACCCCCAGTTTGTATTTGCACCTGTTTCGTCATAGAAACTTTTCAATAGTTTATGACCTGTTGTATCATGAATATTGTCTATATTCCCATCTTCATCGGCTGTGTCTATCCAAGGAGAACTTATCCATGACCCGTCAAGACGTTCGCATTCTGCAGACAATTCTTTTGACATTTGTACTTTTATAGAATCCATTACAGAGTTGACATCAGATAATACTGTTGTTGGTATGCTTAATTGACCTGTTGTTATTAAGTCTAAATCCGATGGGCGAATGCAAACTTGTGTCGCATATTGTGTTATTTTTTGATACAGACTACCTGCATAATCTGTTCCACACATAGCTGCGTTTGCAGCGGCTGCGCTTTCTGTTGGCCCTTCTGTGCCACCTTCGCATTCATAGCCAAGTGGACACGCACGACAATCATTATTTAAAGAAGGCTCGCTATTGTATACCCATTCGCCTGTTGATATGTTTTTTTCGGCTAAGTAATAACCTGGTAGACATGAAATATATGTTTTATCTATTGGGTCTTCTCGTTCCGTATTCAAGCATTCATAGGTTTCTGTTGGGTCGGTTTGTGTAGATGGTGTTTGTGTTGAATTACCGCCCAAGCTTCCGGTTGCTTGTAAAGTGTTGCAATAAGGTATGGACGCATATTTTTGTTCCCCTGGTGCATATACACGACAACCATATGGATATGCATGTAAGCTATCCGTGTTGCTAACTTTACATGTATCTTGCGCAAATGCTTCTAGCAATGCTTTACATTCTTGTGCAATTTTTTGATCTGTAATGTTACTCATTTCTGCAATTAATAAGTCTAATCCATCGCCATTAGGGTCGCCATATAAATTACTACAGGCATATAATTTTTCTTTACACATTTCTTCGGAAAGTTCTAAGCGCGAGCCCAACAATAGTTCTTCTTTTATATTACTAAAGTCTTTTAAAGAATCTGACTGGGTATCATAACAGTTATTAACAACTTCAAGACATTCATTCTTTACAGTACGAATCTTTTCTTGTTGCCCTTGATATATTTCTGTTATTGCTTGACGCATAAATTCATCCCATACTTCGTCAGCTATATCTTGACAAGTACTAAGACCTTTTTCTGCAAATGCACGTTTTCGATTTAGTTCCGCCACCAATAAGCGATTTGTTGGGTTAGTTAAAACATCTCCAGACAAAGACGTAAGGTTTTGTAACTGATAGAAGTTTTGCGAATAAATTGGTTCACCTGTATCACGATTTAAATATAAACCTGTTATATCAAGACAGTGTACATAATCTTCGCCACATGCCGTTTCGGCGGTTATGTCTTTTCGGACTTGGGCAATACAGTCATTGATTTCTGTAGAATTATGTGCATTGTAATTTTCTAGTCTGGCAAGATTCATTTCTCGTTCGGTTTCTCTAATTGTGCTGTTGGCTTGATTCTTTTTTGTTTCTAAAGAGTTTGATAATGTTGTACAATCATTTTCAATATACATACCATATGCTGATATTACCATGTTTAATGTTGCCGAAGAATTACAAGATTCTGAAACTAAATCAACACATTGCTTATGAACGGCGTTATAAAGTGCTTCGCCTGTTAAATTTGCGATGTTTCCACCAGATGTTAAGTCTGTTGTTGCCCAAATTTGGTTTATGTCACCCGCAATGTCTAAAGTCCCAAGTGTTGATAAAGATTTTGATTTATTTGCAGATAAAACATCACTGATACCAGATAAAGCTTTTGCAGAATCTGATTCGTCTTTTTTTATTGCTTGTTCGCCTTCACTAGCCGTTATCATCGCATTAACTTCTTGGGCTGTTTTGTTTATTACTTCTATGTTTAAGTTTTTGAAATCTTGTAATTGGTCAGAAGTTTGTGATAAAGCGCGTTCTTTTTCTTGAATTTCTGGAAGTCTTGATGAACATATGCAACGACGATAAGATTCGTTTGCAGTTGCACAAAATTGATCCATGCATGTAAAATATGCGTCCCTACAAGCGTTATAGCCTGTGCCAAAAGTGTTTGTCGCTGTTGAGACAACTGCAGCCCTTGCTGCATTTCGTGCGGTTTTTTCTGATTGGGTTAAGCTGGTTCTTTGAACTGCAGCACTTCTTACCACATTAGTATTTGCTGCATTTCGTGCGGTTGCATTGGTTGAACTTTGTACGGCACTTCTGTTAATTGTTGTGGCACTGCGTGCGCTGGATTGAGTGGCTATGGTTGGAGTAGTGCTAGTTCTTGCTGATATCGTACTTGAAGTTCTGTTTACTATGTTTGAAGTATTGCTGCGCCCCGTTGTTGATGTTGATTGATTTTGTATTGCTTTTGAAGAAGATGTGGTAGGTGTTGTTGCACGACTGATAAGTGTATTGCTAATATTATTTGTATTTGTTGTATTACGTGCTATAGAATTTTCGGTACGAACAGCAGCATTGGCGCCACTAATGCCAATGCAAATAGTTATGAAAAAGAGCCATAATCTTTTCATTTATATGTCTTATGTAATCATAACAAAAATATATTTTTATTAAAAGAGATATTTCAACAATTATTTAATAAATAAAAAACTGCAAAATGCAGTTTTTAGTTTTGTGTTTGGTCGGTGTTGCCACGATTTCGTTCAACAAAAGTTATACGACCTTTATCTAAATCGTAAGGAGTCATTTCAACGCGAACCTTTTCACCAACATTAACCCAAATTCGGGCTTTGCGCATTTTTCCACAAACAGTTGCAATAATTTCGTGACCGTTTTCTAATTTTACACGAAACATAGTGTTTGGTAATTTGTCTTCAACTGTTCCACTAAATACAATAACATCGTCTTTTGCCATATTAATCCTCTGATTTTTCTTGAAATCACGAGAAAGATAATATTATTTGGCGTAAAAAAAAGCAAGTTGTTTTTATCTTCTTGCACAGAACAGCTTGTTTTGATAAAATTAATTATAAATTATGTAGGGTGGGATAAAATGAAATTAGGTTTATTTTTTACTCTGTTATGTGTTTTACCTGGGTTGGCTTTTGGGGCTGAACGTGATGATTCAGCTGTTCGTGTCGGTGTTAATAGGGTCTCAATTGCAGGCGCAAGAATGCCAACTGCAGTAAATACTATAACAGAAACAAGTGCTGATGATAATTCTGCCACCATGACAAGTAATTCTAATACAACTGTTCAAGTTGTTGCGGCTTCTGCACCTGCAGCGCCAAGTAATAATGCGCAAAGTGCGACAGATTCAACAGTTTCTTCTAGTGCAGAAAAAACGAGCTGCCGCGAAGCATATCGTGCATGTATGGATGAGTTTTGTTTGTTAGACGAATCGGAGGGTAATCGTTGTGCATGTTCGTCAAATATAAATCAATCTAAGTCTTTGATTCAAGAAATTCAAAAACTTCAAGAAGAAGCTGACTTGTTGTATACCGAAGGGGTAGAACGTGAACAGTTAGGGGCGCAGGCAAAGTTGGTCTTTGGTGAAAGTGAGGCGGCAAAGAAAAGTTCAAAAGCATCGGGGATAAGTTTTGCTGAATGGATTGGTAGTACATCCGATGAAGAAAGCTTGGGTACGGATGAAGATATTGGTGATAATTTATATTATATGGCTGCAGATTTTTGTGCAAGTGAACTAGAGGCTTGTGGAAGTACTGCTGAAATGGAAGAAGTTTTATATTCTCGTCAAATTGTGCAAGATTGTAAGGCTTTTGAATCTTACTTAAAAGATCAGAAGTCTATTGCAGAGTCGAATAAAAGGACGGCAGAAGCGGCAGTCCGTCAAGCGCGTTTATCTATGTTAGACACGACAAACAAGTATAATCGTGGTGAATGTTTGTTGGCTTATCGTGCGTGTATTGCTGATAAGGGTGGTTGCGGGGTTAATTTTGAAAATTGTTTGGATGCAGACTTGTTGAATCGTCGTGCAAACGCTTGTGAAAATGTATTGGATCAATGTATGGCGGTTCGTAATGATGTGTTGCAAGATTGGGAAGCAGAGGCAGAAAGTATTCTTGTAGAAGCAGCAAAATATGCTGATAAAAATGCGCGTGGTACATGTTTGGCGCGTATACAGGTTTGTTTAGAAGATAGTTGTTCTACTGAAACTAATTCAGCTTGTTTAACGGATGTTAATGTTGCTGCAGGAATTTGCCCTGTTATTGACGAATGCGAAGCGATGATTCCTGGTATAAAAACAGTTGTTAATGATAAACTTGGATATTTGCGTACTCAATTTTGTCAAAATGATATTGATCAGTGCTTGCGTGACAAATGTGGTGAAAACTTTACCGCACCAGAATGTGTTGGGAAAAGCTCTAGTGAAATTGCTGCTTTGTGTCCACAATCTATGTATCCTTCATGTAAAAATGAAACGCAATTTGACATAATTGTTCAAGCTGTCCTGTTGCAAATGGATTATCAGATGTTGCAAGGGTGTATTAATTACTTCAGCGAACAATTAGGTGCCGTTTGTGGAACGGATATGTCTTGTTTGCCAACAGATACAAAGATAACATCTTTGGTAGAGATTCCGGATACAGAAGCAGGACTTGCAGAGTTGCGTGAAACTGTAAGAGCAAATACAGAAAATACTGTTGAAGAGTTCTTTAAGCAGTTTGAACAAGATACAACTGTTGCAGCATGTCAAGATAGTCAGAAACCAGCGGGGGATAGCAGAAAAAGTCTGGGAACAAGTGTATTTAATAGTGCTAAAATGATTGCACAAATTGGGGCAGAAAATCGTGCAATGCGTGAACTGGAATCAAAAATCGCTGAATTATCACGTCAGCAAGATTTGGAAGAAGCAGAACAAAATTGTTTAAATACATATAAACCTGAAACACCGGATAAATCTAGCAGTAATTATAGTTATATAAAAAGTGTTTCTTTTGAGCCGGATGTACGTAATTGTCATGTTTGTCGTATGCAACAGGTTTGTGAAGTTGGCGGTGAAACAAAAATGGCTGCTGCTATGAAAGGGGCTGCTGGTGGTTTAACGGCAGGTGCGTCTATGGGAACAATGGTATCACCTGGTTGGGGAACTGCAATTGGTGGTGTTGTTGGTGCCGTTGGTGGTGGTTTGTTGACGGGTCTTGGGTCCAGTGGCCAGCAAGAATTCTGCCAAGAAATAGAATCTTGTGAAGATATTAATATGTAATGTGGTCGCTACGAAAAGGGAGAGAGATGAAAAAAAGAAGTATTATTGTGTCTTTGATTTGTATAACTGCCGTTTTGGGCGGTTATAATGCGTTTGCGGCCACAGCAAAAAAGCAATCAGCAATACAGCAAGGAACAAGTGTTAGAACAAAGGTTGAAGCAACTGGATTGTATGACCAAGCTTGCTATGACGCTTATTTTGGATGTATGGATCAATTCTGTATAACAGATAATTCCAGTGGTGGCAGTTGTGGTTGCAGTGATGATATTACCAAATATGAAGAGCAACTGACGAATATAGAAAGTATCCTTGCAGAAGCTGAAAGAATTAGAACCGAAGAAGTAGAAAAAGTTAAAGCAGGGGCAGATGCAGATATTATATTTACTGGTGAACGTAAGTATGATGAAAATGGGAATATAATAAGCGCTGACGAACTAACAGCGGAAGAAAAAAAAGAGCAGGAACGTGCCAGTTTGCTTGCAATGTTTGAAACGCCTATGTTTGATGAAGATGAGGATGTTTTCGGGGATTCTGATGACAGTTTAATGAATAAAACAGGGCAGGCGTTATATACTGGTGCAAATGAGTTGTGTATGGAGCAGGTTCCTGAATCTTGTGCGGGGGATATGACATTTTTGCGTCAGTTGTATTCTAGACAGATAACATCGGATTGCTTAGGATTAAAAAATTCTTTGGATACAAAACAGAAAGAAGCAGAAGCCGAACTTGCAAGTGCCGAGTCTGACGTTCGTTCGGCACTACAAGAAAGCCTGGCAGAGGCTAATAAATATGACCTTGGCGAATGCATGGTTGAGTTCAAAAAGTGTATGCAGACAGAAGATGCATGTGGTGAAAATTGGGTAAATTGTGTTTCTATTGTCGCATCTGAAAATATGCAGAACAATGAAACCGTAAGTACGGCAGGAACAAAGGCAACAAGTACAGAAACTTATGACATAACTGCGTCTACTATGGACGTATTAAATTCCAAGCGAATAATTTGCGAAAGGGTTTTAGATAATTGTGTTTCGGTTCGTGATATGGTTTGGCCTAATTTTTTAAGAGAGGCCGCACCAACTATCAAAGTTGCAGAAAGTCAAGCGGAGTCAACCTTCCGTCAGTCTTGTTTAACAAATATTTCAAATTGTATACAGAAAGCATGTAAAGATGATATTGCAGGCAAGGGGGTCGCAACAATGGATGCGTGTTTGTCCAGACCGGATATGGCGCGTAGTTTCTGTAAGGTTGAAATCGACCCTTGCGAGCGTATGGAACCGTTGATTTGGGGATACGTAGAAGATAAATTAGCGGCAATGCGTGTTGATGCGTGTACACAAGAAGTTAAAGATTGCTTTACGGCAGATACGCGTTGTGGGGCAAATTTTGAAAACTGTATCGGTATGGATTATGATTATATCCATGATATTTGCCCAATAGATTCTTTGGTTGTATGTAAAGCAAATAATCCTAATTTCTCTATGGATGATTTGGACTCTATGCTAATGGGGCTGTATTTGAATATTGATAATGCTGCCTTAGAACAATGTCAAAACTTGGTTGATCAGAAAATGGCCGAAGTTTGTGGCAGTACAACCGATTGTAATAGATTTGCAGCGGATGACACTATTGGTACAGGCAGTATCCGTTCACAGAAAGATGGGGATATTTATCGCGTAACAGGTATGATTTCTTTTGGCAGTATTAAGATGGGGGATTCTTCTGGAAAGCTTGTTGACAGTGGAGAAGATGGTGATGAAAACCTAGGACCTGGTGAAATCGGTGTTCAAGAATACCTTGCCAAAGTTAAAGAAATGAACGCAAATGTTCCTAATGCAGATGGTATAATTGCTTCTATTGAAGAAGAATTGAATAACATTGCGGGTACAATTAATCGTACTATTGCGATGATTGAAGAAGACCCAAAGATTCAATTCTGTGTAAGCGGGCGTGATTTATCACAGATAACAGGAAACGATAATCAGACAACTCAAGCAAGATTCCCAAATCTGTTGAATCAGATTAAAATGCAGATAGCAACGGCGGCACTTCGTCAGGCGCAGGATAATTATAATGAAAAGTTAAATTATGAAATTGCAGAAGCCACAAAGAATGCATCTGTAGATTTGGCCCAATATATGTGTCAGAAAATTGCTGAAAATGGCGGAAGTGCTCTGGGCGATTCTGCAAATGTTTCTACGTCATTGGCAGAACCTTATTCTATTAGTTATGAGGTAGGTGCTGGTATTTCAACGGCTGACTTGACAAAAGGTGGTACTGGGGTCGTTAAGTCTGGTGGTGTAACATTTAAGAATAATGCTTATTTAGGAGGCGATTCCGGATTAAGTGGTGGAGGAATGACCAAAGATATCAGTGCAATATTCAGTCGTGATACAAGAACTTGTCATATTTGTACAACAACAACAATAGAATCCTGTAAAACGAAAGGTAGTGTAAGTTGGTTCCATAATAATAGAAACGTTGAATGTCAAACGGAAGTTTCAGAACCGGATTGTAAAGATATTGTAATGTGATGAGTGTAAAAAAAATATCTTTATATGTTCCTCATATTTAATATGGGGAACTTTTTTATAAAAAATAGGAATATATACATGGAAAACGAAATCTTACAAATAAAAACCGACAGCATTGAATCTATTGCTTCGTCTTTGGGGCAAATGGCTGTAGACTTTGGCATTAAAATTATTGCGGCTATTTTAATCTTGGTTTTTGGTATCTGGTTGGGAAATAGAATTACGCTTGGGTTGAAGAAATTTATGGAAAAGAAAAAAGTTGAGGGTACTTTACAATCTTTCTTATTATCTTTTATAAATATAGTATTAAAAGTTTTTGTCTTTATAATTGTTCTTACAACTGTTGGCGTTCAAATGACGTCTATCATTGCTGTGCTGGGGGCCGCGTCATTGGCTATTGGTATGGCGCTGTCTGGAACTTTACAAAATTTTGCTGGTGGTATGGTAATTTTGATGTTCAAACCATTTAAAGTAGGGGATGTGATTGAAATATCAACTGGGCAAAGCGGGGTTGTAAAAAAAATAATGATTTTTACTACAGAAATAAGAACTTTTGATAATGAGATAATTTTTGTGCCAAACTCTTTACTATCTAATAACATGATAACAAATCTGTCTCGTGGTGATATCAGACGCACAGATGTAAGCGTTGGGGTTTCTTATGGTACTGATGTAGAAAAAGTAAGAAAAATTTTAACAAAACTACTACAAAAAAACGAAAAGATAATACAAGAAAAAACACCAGAAATATTTGTTAGTTCGTTGGCGGATAGTTCGGTTGTTTTGACTTTAAGATATTGGACAAAGTATGTAGATTTGCTTGCGGTTAAAGCAGAATTGTTGGAATCTATTTATAACGAGTTGCCAAAGAATAAGATAGATTTTCCGTTCCAGCAATTTGATATCAGAATTTTGAAATAAATTTATTCCTAGGTTGTTATTAAAAAATATGTGATATAATAAGTAGTGCAAATAAATAAGCCAAAAGGATGTTAAATGAAAAAAATATCTATGATTGCCTTAGCGGGTGCTTTAATTGCTGGTGGTGCTAGTGCTGGTTTTCAACCTGATATGCCACAGAAGAATTCTGGTATGGGTGGATTTGTTGGTGGTACAGAAAATATTGTGACGGTCAGTCAAGTCAAAGAAATGCGTGATGATGTTCCTGTAATTGTAAAAGGAAACATTATTCAGCGTATGGGCGATGAAAAGTATCTGTTCCAAGATGCAACTGGTTCTATAACAGTAGAAATAGACAACAAAGATTGGCGTGGTCAAACTGTAACGCCTTCTGATGAAGTTAAATTATACGGTGAAGTTGATTCTGGTTTATTTAAAACAGAAATAGATGTTGATTACGTAGAAAAAATGTAAGCATGGTCTTTAATAAAAATGCGCTGTTTTTACAGCGCATTTTTATTTTGTTAATTTATTTTACCGATTCGTTAGTTGTAACTCAATTCTGCGATTCTTTTGTAAACTAGTTGCATCAGTTCCTAATTCTACTGGATGCAAATCACCGAACCCACTTGGAACCAAACGACGTTTTGATACACCGTTTTTAGCCAATTCATTTGCAACCGCATTTGCGCGCAATAGCGACAATTCCATATTATTTTTGTATCCTTTTGTTCCAGGTACAACTTGCTTTTTATCGGTATGACCGTCCACACGAATAATCCAATCTATATCCGTTGGTATCTGATTTTCTAGGTTTTTAATGACGTTAGCAATCAGTCTTAGTTGATTTTTCCCTTCGGGAGATAATGTATAAGAACCACTGCTAAACAATATATCACTGGAAACGATAAATCTATCGCCGTCTGGTTGGATGTAATTTTCATCACCCAGTGCGGTCTTTATTGCCTTGTAAAAATTAGATTGATATTGTGCAACGCTGTTTAGCTCTGCAACTTTATCTGCCAAAGCCTTATTTAATCTGGTTGACATTTCAACGTATTGAATATCTTTTTCGTGGGCCTTTTCTTCGGCTGCATCTAAAGCCGCTTGTAATTTAGACAATTGTTCTGAAAGAGCCACGCGTTGTTCATCCATTTGTGCCTGCAGGTCACGGCGTTCTTGTTCTAATTCTGTTGCGCGTTGTTTATCTAATGTTGCTTGATTTAATTGAGTTGTTAGCTCTGCAACTTGTTTCTGTAAATCAAGCCCTTGGGTTTGCAGCTCAGAAACTTTTTCTTCATATGCTGTAATCAGTTCGTCAACGCTTAAATCAACTTCTTGAAGCTCATTAGTTAGTATGGCGTTATTATTTTCAAGATTTTCTAGTTCTGCACGCGCAAGAATTAGCAAGCGTTTTGCTTCTTCTTCATCCGCAGTCATTTGTGATATTTTCTGCGCTTGTTCTTCATTTACCTTTTTTAGGTCCGCGACAGTTTTAGCACCACTGTTTTTATTAAATACGCTGGTCGTTGTCCATAAAAATACAAATACAATTAGTAAGAATATTAGTATAATTACTAAGTTTGAAAACAAATCAACGAATGCCGGCCATGTATTTGTTTTTTCACGAAAACGGATGTTAAGCATGGTTGTTTCTCCCTCTCTATGATTAATTATGCACTTTCAGAAACAGAGTTTTTTATTTCTTTTACTGTTTTTTCAAGTGATTTTGTCGCTGTGTTGATTTCTGGTAAGATATTTGCAGCTATATCTTGAATAACTGGACTAGTATGGGCAGATAAATAATCTTCCAGCTCTCTAAATATGGAATTTTGTGCAATTTGTACTTGCAAGCCCAGAAAACCGATTATTAAGCTGCCTGCCAGACCCATCAAAGAACTTGTAAATGCAGTTGTCATACCTGATAATGGTTTTACCAGTCCTTCTTGCATAGACAATAAAACCGCTTCATCTTCAAAGTTTAGATTGCCAATTAAATCTGCAAACCCGCCAACTGTTAATATTAGCCCCCAGAAAGTACCCAAAAGCCCCAAGAATATTAAAGTATTAGTTATGTATCTAATAGATTCCCTAGAATCTTCGAAGCGCATCAATATCATATCAAGCATGTTTTGCAAAGTGGCCGTAGATATGCGGGTAGGGCGTGCCCTTAATATTAATGCCACAGGACGCAATAATTTGGGTGGTAATTTAACATTTTTGCGACCATGAAAATAAGCACTGGCCCACCTATATTCAGGTAATAATTTGAACATTTCAACGAAGCACAAACCTATACCAAATAAAGTTGTACCTATAATAATGCCATTTAATAAAATGTTTGCTGTGGCAATTCTTAAGAAATCTGCATAAAACAACAACAACCCAGCCGCCAAAAGCGCAGTAAAAAATGCCATTCTGTTAAGGGTTCTATGAAATTGATTTGTCATTGCAGTCTCTCTTATATACAGATGATAGTAAATTTTATGAAAACAAGTCAATATAAAATCGTTATGTTAAAAATCATATTAATTCAAAGAAAATACTTGCTTTTATATTAGAATACTGCATAATTATGAGCGTTCCTGCTGATGACATGGGGTCATCGGCTGTTAAGACCAAAGGAAATAAAATGGCTTATTATGAAAGCGTCTTGGTTTTCCGCCAGGACTTAACTGAACCGCAGGTTAAAGAAAAAGCGGCAAAATTTACTGAAATAATCAAAGAACTTGGTGGTGATGTAAAATCCACAGAATTCTGGGGTTTGAAAAACTTGGCTTATATTATTCGTAAGAATCGTAAAGCACACTATATTATGCTGAACGTTGAAATGCCAGGCGATAAAATTGCAGAATTAGAACGTCGTTCTCGTATTGATGAAGACGTTATCCGTTTCTTAAACGTTCGTGTTGAAGCGTTGGCAACAACACCTTCTATCATGATGAAAAAGAATAATGAAGAGGTTGAATAATGGCAGTTCGTGCAGCAATTTATCGTAAAAAATCTAACCCATTAAAGGGAAAGGTTATTGATTATAAAGATATCAAGACTTTATCACACTATATTACAGAACGTGGTAAAATCGTTCCAAGCCGTATCAGTGGCGTTTCTCAGAAAGACCAACGTGCATTGGCAACTGCTATTAAACGTGCACGCCATTTGGGGTTAATGCCATTCGTTCGCAACAATCTTGGTTAAATTGTATCATAACACCGCATTTGCTGGTTGTTGGC
>CALXLG010000010.1 GCA_944389135.1 uncultured Alphaproteobacteria bacterium | reverse complement strand
TTAACGGTGCAACAGGTACTACAAACGCAACACAAACATGTAAGCATGGTGAACTTTGCAATCTACCAGATGAAGGTTTAACAAAAGAAAACTTTACATTTACTGGTTGGGGCACCAGTGCAAGTTGTACAAGTGGTGCTACACAGATGACATTTACTGGTGCAACAACGATATATGCATGTTGGTCTCAGAATACGACACAATGTCAAGTAGGTAAATATTACGACGGGACATCACATGTAGAATGTCCTTCTGGTAAATATTGCCCAGGTACAGGTTATGCTAACGAAGGTCAACCTGGTTGTGCGTCAACCTGCCCTGCGGGTTATTCAGGTTCCGACAAAGGCGCGTCTAAAAACACAAGTTGTTATAAAACATGTGGCAGCAAACCTATAACAGGCGGATCAACAACTGTCGTAAATTCCAAAGTTTATTATACGGGCACTGCATATCCAGCTTGTACATATAATGTTAACTGTAATGCAGGATATGTTGCCGCAAACGGCGGTTCCACAGCTCCATCTTGCAATCGCTGCGTTGACGGTTAATATTGCCCAGGCGGTAGCTCAGAAGAAGAACCAGATTTATGTCCGGTCGGGTCTTATTGCCCTGCTGGTATAAAAACGGCGTGTCCAGACAGCGGCACATCCGCATTGGGTGCTGGGGAAAAGTCCGAGTGTTATAAAACATTTAATCCTTATTCAGGATTCCAGAACGGTACTGCATCAGCAAAATGTTTCTATAACATATCAGGTTCTGCTTATACTACTTGTAGCATTGTAAACGTCTCTGGATGTGATGCTGGATATTGGTATAATGGCACAACAGAATTTGCATGTAATGATGTTCTAAACGGTTATTACAGTCCGGAAGGCAGTAAAACACAAACCGCCTGCCCCGTCGCCCCAGACGGCTCACAGGTAAGCTCTTCTGAAAATGCGGCAAGTTATACAGACTGCTTTATAAGATGTGAATTAGAAGTAGACCATTCTTCTTTGGTAAAACCAGCTTCTGATTTCGTATATGGTATCAGTGCAGACGAATATAAGGCTTGCGAATTTGGGGTTGTATGTAATACAGGATATACTGTAAACGGCAACAACACTAGTGCCCCATCATGTCAGGCTAATGTTTATACAATTACTTTAAATAAAAACGGTGGAACAGGAACTGTATCTGACAGCATAGATTGTGTATTTGATAGTCAAGCTTGTGAACTACCTGATACAAGTTCTATGGTGCGCCCAGGTTATACAGTTGGTGCTATGTGGTGCTCTGATGCGGATGGTGGCGAACCTTGTTATGAAGGTGGAATAAACATAACAGAAAATATATCAGCAACTGGGACAGATATTACACTGTATGCAGTATGGACGCCAAATGTATATAAAATTACATTAGATGATAACGGCGCAGACTCTGCAAGCGCACCTAGTGAAATATATTTGAAATATGCAACTAATTGGTTCAGTGATGAAACCGCGACCCAACCAATAAACCAACTTTCTGTATTACCAGAAAAAACAGGTTATGAACTTGGTGGTTATTATTCATCTATGTCCGGAGGAATTCAGATAATAAATTCTGATGGCATTTTACAGAAAAACATAAGCGCACTACAAATGACGACGGCCCCAGCAACGATATATGCACGTTGGTCTGCAGGCTTTACTACATGTCAACCTGGTACTTATTACACGGGCAACGGCACGTCTTGCCTAACTTGTCCAGAAAATAATTATTGCCCAGGTGGAGAGTTTGCTACAGATACAGGAACACCAGCAGGTATTGTTTCTTGTGCAACGTTAGACGAAGGCAACTATAAGTATTCTGCAAACGGTGCAAGTGCAGCCACACAATGTTATCGTTCTTGTGAAGCATACGATATAACTAACGGTACAGCCATACCAATTAATGATAATGAATATTATCCAGATGCATGTCAGTATAGAGGTGAATCTGAAACAGGTAATCCTTGTGAAATAAAAGACGGTGTATGTATTGAAAAAGTTTGCAACAGCGATTATGAAATGAAAAACGGGATATGCGTTCCTTGTGATAGAGAGTTTGCTTTATCTTATAAACCAGATGGCAATTGTCGCGTTGCATCATGTGTTGCAGGATATCACCCAAAAGATAAAGAATGCATACCTGATGTTCTAGAATGCTATGCACCGAACGCAACATATGCGGAGCAAAAATGGAACTACAGCACGAATTCATTTGGGCTGTGTATTGTAAAAGAATGTGAACCGGGATATCATATTGCTTCCAATGCATGTGTATCTGATATGCAACCTTGTGAATTTGAACATGGAACAGGCTTTAAAGAGTGGGATTATAAGAATCAGAGGTGGGGCGAATGTATTGCAACTGCTTGTGAACCGGGATATACGAACGACTCTTCCGAGACTAACGATCGTGTAAATCAGTGTGGGGAATGTAAGAATAAATATGGTAGGAATGGTAGCATTGTTGTTAGTAGCTATATTCAAGGTTGTGAGATTGCGTCATGTATGTATCAAGGCGAGTTATATGCGCTTGAAAACAATGAATGTATCCAAATCTGTCCTGCAAAAGAATACGAAGATGAAACAGGTACAATGGTATGGGATGAAGGTAAAAAGAAATGCGTTCGTACATGTAAAGCTGGGTATACAATGTGGTAAATAAAACTGCCGTTTGGCAGTTTTATTTTTTAAAAATATGTTTTTTGTTATTTTTTTTCTTGCGTAACAATGCCTATTTTTTCTACCCTGAAATAATAAGAGGGGAAAAAAATGAAAAGATTTTTGAAATTCCTAAGTTTTCTGCTATTTTCAGCATTTCTATCAGTTAATGCGTTTGCACTTGAGGCGCCAGAGTTATATTTTGATATAACATATATTAATGACACATATCCCAGCGATATCCCAACTGCCCCGACAAGATGTATATATGGCGATACTTCAGGTGTATGCTCGGCCCCATTACCACCAATAAATCAATCATTTTTTATGGGATGGAAATGTAATGGAGATTGTCTTACAGACATAATTGCACCTGGGGAAAATATTGCACGCAAGGTTACAGGACCTGGTGCTGCAATAGAATTAATAGCATACTATGAAAAAGATGACACCCCATATGAAATCAGATTTTATAGCACAGTAGTAGATGGAAATGTAGCACCAATAGCAGAAAAAATTTGTTATTATGGCAAAACTTGCTATACAATTTCTGCCGCTGATCTTACACCGCCAGATGATATATATACAGAATTTGTGGGGTGGTCAACTGATAAGAAATGTTATAAATTTGATGAATGCCCATTTCCAGAAGCTGTTATCGCACCCGGGGAAAACATAGGATATGATAGCAATCTTTTAAAGCAAGGAGATTTTTATCCAGTATGGAGAATTTCGAGCGACACCACAACTGTAGATATTTATTTTACAGATGACAATGAAGACATTTTTAATAATTTTGAAAACTTCGGTTTTCCAGCAACACCACGTTCGTGTGAGCCTGGTGCACGTTGTGTTTTGCCAAATTTTGCAAGAGGCGGCAGAGAATTTGCTATAACTACATTTTACATAGATCTAGTTGGTTGGATATGTGACGGCAATATTTGTACAGACAAAGTATTTTTACCAGGAACAGACATATCAAATTATATTGACTATCATGATCCACACCATATCACAATGAGACCAGTATGGAAAAATGTTGGTGACACACAGAAACGAGTCGCTGTTAGTTTGCCTGGTGATATAAATGGCTATGAGGGTCCATATCTTATAGAACTTGACTGCACGTCTACTCAATGCCTTGCTCCTAGTAAACACATTTCTTCATCAGAAGATTCTAGTTTTAATTCTAGTGTTATTGATGCTTACTGTGATCAATTTGCTGGTTTTTTTGGTGGTTGGATATGTACCAATGAAGATTGCGTAAGTACAGTAATTACTCCAGGGAGTGAAATTTTTAGCACAACCCAAGAAGGCGATATAGTTTTAGCACCTTATTGTACAAGAGCCCAAAGGGTTACTAAAATAAATTTACAAGACTGTTTAACAACCGACTCTACATGCTATTCTGCGGTACCTAAAACATTTTATGTAGTAAGCCAAGACGGAGAAATTACGTCGTTTTATGACTCTATGGCCACCGAACCTATTACTGACAATGTTTTAGACAGCATTCCAGAGAAAAGGGGTTATAGTTTTGAGAATTATTATTTAGATAAGCCAAATGTGGCTTTTATAGACAAGACTGGTTACATAGACAATTTATTAAGTACACTGAATCAACCTTCTGTAACGTTATATGCGAACTGGGAAGAAATTACTTGCGACACGACCCAAAGATATGTGGAAACCACAAGTGAAATATACTGTACTTCATGTCCAAGCCATTCATCCAATTCTTCAAACGGACATAAGATAGAAACATGTACATGTAATACTGGTTATAGTCTAAACGGTTCAAACAGAGAGGGTGAAACGACCACCACAACCGCATGTACTGCAAACAGGTATACTATTTCATATGTATTAAATGGTGGCACACAAGCATCTAGTGGGGTTCCTAAGTCATATACATATGATAAAAGTACAAGTATTACTGGTGTCCCAACTCCACAAAATGGTTATACTTTTGTTGGTTGGTGTACTGATGCAGCGTTACAAAACTGTTCAAAAACGCAAACAATTCCTGCCAACAGCATGGGTAATAAAACCTTCTATGCAAAATTTGAACGCACTAAATTTTATATTTCATATGATCCAAACCTTGGTGTTACAGGAGAAAATCCGTCAAGTCCAACAGAATGTGAATATGGCTCTGGAACTTGTAATGCACCATCTAACCCGTATACACCAGAAGAACCTGTATATGCATTTATCGGATGGCGCTGTATAGATTGTGCAGACACAGAAACAATTTATAAACCAGGTGATGATATATCTGCTTTAACGAATGTACATAATGCCTCCATAACCTTGGTCGCTGAATGGGAGTTATTGCCTGCCTTTGATATAACATATGAAGAAGGCGACAACGCACTTTTTATAGCAGCCATAGATCCACAAACCTGTATTTCAACATCTGGTGATTGCATCTTAATAAGTCCGGATGATTATTTTAAACCTACAGATGAAAACATGGTATTTGCTGGATATGCCTGCTATCCAGAAGACAATCCAAACGCATGTCCAGAAATGAAAATGTTTCAAGCAGAAAGTGATATTTCAAATATATATGAAGAAGTATCTAACCCAGAATATAATGACATTTTATTAAGAGCGACATACCTATATCCATCACCATATAAAATATATTTTAAACATCCTAATGGTACGGAAATATCAGCCAAAACGTGCCAATACGGTCAAGAAACTTGTAATGCACCAATGTTTCCGACAAACTTTAACAATCAAGTTTTTTCTGGTTGGAAATGTAAATCTGGATGCGTGTTTAATACTACTACCATTTTTAAACCAGGCGATAATGTTTCAAAGTTAACAAACGCTGGAAATGACGTTGTTTTAGAAGCAAATTTTGAACCTTTTTATAAAGTTAATTTATCCGATATTTGCGGTGACACGCCATGTGCAGAAATTGAAAATGGTTACTACTCTGCAGCAGCTCCGACAACCTTTTATGTTGATTTTAGAGCAAGTGAAAAAAAAGCTTATAAAAATTATGACAGCATCCGCGGTTTTAGTAACGAAATTGATCGACTAGATAACATACCTAAAACTAAAGGTTTTACCTTTACAGGATATACGTTTACTGGGATTACACCAGACGGACACATATATCATGAACAAACACAAATAATAGATGAATTGGGAACTTTATTATTAGAATTAAATACTATAAATCCGCATATAAATGAAATAACTATGTATTCAACATGGACAAAAACAACTTGTTCTGCAAACGAATTTTTAGAAGATAACACTTCTTATGTTCAATGCGTAAAATGTCCGGACAATTCTTCAAATTCGTCCGACGGTCATACAAATACAACTTGTACATGTAGTACTGGTTATAGTGTCGACGGCACTCCAAATGGAGATACAACAACTAACTCTACTGCTTGTGCTCCTATTACCTATAAAATAAATTATAAATCAAATGACGAAACAATTTCATCAGGAACAGGTTTGCCTGCATCATATACTTATGGTAAGACAACACAAATTACAGGTGTGCCAAAAAATGGTGAAGAAAATTACGAGTTCGCCGGTTGGTGCACAGATGATGCATTTACGAACTGTGCAATGACACAAACGATTACAGCAAATACTACAGGTAACAAAACATTTTATGCTAAATGGGAAAAAAGATATTTTAATGTAACTTACGACAAGGGCTTGGAATACGTTCCTTGGAAAAACAATCCAGATGACATGAAATGTATTGCCGGCGAAAAATGTTTTGTCGCAGAACCAGTTGATGTAACATCTTTTGTATACGATAAAGATAGCAATACTATATACTTCTTTACAGGTTGGATGTGCAAACAAGGATGTGATGACACAAAAACATTGTTCCAACCGGGTGATGACATATCAGCACTGTCAAAAATACACAAAGCAAATATAATACTTGCTGCACAATGGACTAATTGGCACGAATTCACTTTGACTGATTTTTGTGATGCAGGCAAACCATGCGATGAAAAAGAAAATCAATATACAGCACCTATTCCTAATCCTATATACCTTAAATACGGTGTTGGCTTGTTTGCAGACAAAGCATTAGAAAAAAATCTTCCAAATATAACCACTCCAAAACGTTTCGGTTATAATTTTGACGGATATTATACAACAACAAAATATACAAAACAGTTTATAGACCCAAAAGGTGCTGTGGTAAATGATATGCTAGGTGTATATGTTCCAGATGCTGCCAAAAAACTTTATTCTAAATGGACTGAAATTGTATGCAATACAAATCAATATTATGAAGTAACGGGCGACGTAGTTACATGTGCTAGATGTCCTGCAAATTCTTCTAACACGGGTGCAGGAACGGGGCATAAAAGACCTCAATGCATTTGCAATACAGGCTATAATAACCCTTCTGGCGGAAATACAACGACAACAAATCCATGTCAACCTAATACTTATGATATAACATATGAACTTGACGGTGGTACAGCTTCACCAACTGGTATGCCAACAAACTATACATATGGTGTAGGTACAACAATTACGGGTACTCCGCAGAAAACAGGATATACATTTAATGGCTGGTGCAACGACCCAGAAAAGTTAGATTGCTATACAAAAGGTGAACCTATCGTTATAAATACGACTTCAATGAAAGATATAACTTTATATGCAAGCTGGACAGTTAACAGATTTGACATAAGATATTTATCTGGGGCAGAAGACGCAACAGGAACGGAACCAGCAAACTCTAATTGTATATATAGCTTGCCAGAAGGATGTACTGCACCTGAAAATCCATATACAAGAACAGGTTATAAGTTTGTCGCATGGGGTTATAACGATGACACATATGCACCGGGCACAGACCTGTCTACGATTACAACCGGGACCAATGGCATAACAATGACAGCAATATGGGAGCCTATAACATTTTCTATAAAGTATTCAGGGAATGGCGGGACAGGTAATAATCCAAGTGCACCAGTCAGTTGCACTTATGACTCTGAATGTGTATTGCCAGATAATCCTTATTCTCTGTCTGGAAATACGTTTAAAGGCTGGAAATGTGTCGGCGCAGCATGTGCAAACACAGAAAAAATATATTCTGAAAATGAAAGTATATCTAATGCAGCGATTGTAGACAAAGCAATCATAACCTTTACGGCCGTATGGGAACCAAATATTTATACTTTTACAATTAAACCAGAATTTTATGACGAAGAACCGTTTGATGTATATCTAAAATATGGTACAGGGTGGTATTCAGATTCAACTGCTAAAACACCTATAAACTCTTTACCAAGCCTGCCCGTACGTGATGGGTTCGCATTCTTGGGTTTATATACAAATGATGCGGCGAATATTCAAATCGTAGATTCAGAAGGTAACTTTATAAAAACACCAGAAACACTGAACTTAATACCTTCTGGTTCATCAATAGAACTTCGTGATAAATGGAGTGCGAAGCCAATAACTTGTGAAGCGGGAACGTATTATCCAGGCACAGAATTTATATGCAGTACTTGCCCTGTTGGTTCATATTGCCCTGGTGGTATATTTGATACAGCAGATAATACAGAAAATGGCAAACACATTTGTCCAGATTCTGGTACGACTACCGCAGGTGCAGAAAGTATAGAACAATGTTATAAGGCAAATTTAACATTTACGGCAGTAAATGGTTCTGGGACACAAACCTGCTATTACTCGGAAGACGCCCAAAGCTACACTAATACGTGTAAAGATATAACTATTACTTCTTGCAATGCTGGATACTATTTTAATTCAGATGAAAATACGCAAGATTGCGTAGAAGTTGGTGTTGGGTATTATAGCACTGCGGGTAACATCCAAAAGACCCAATGTCCAGACGGCGGAACAACTTTAACATCTGTTAGCACAGAAGCTGGCGCATGCTTTAAAGAAAATCTGAGCTGCGCAATTGAAAATGGTTCTGGGCAAAACACATGTAATTATAGCGTGGCAAGTCAGAGTTACTCTAACTGCGGAACATGCATGGTTACATCTTGTGATGAAACATATTCTTGGGTTGATAATTCTTGCATCATGTGCCCTGCAAACAGTGTATGTCACGATAAAAAGATGGATACTTGTTCTGAACTAACCGGTGGCGAATATCCTTTATCTGATGCAGGTACAACTAATATAGATATGTGCTACAAACCTTGTGAGGCATTCGGTAATATACAAGAAATAACTGGTCGCGAATACTTTGGCTCTGGGAGCACTTGTCAAGTAACACGTTGTGTGCCAGGCTTTTATATAAACGACAATTCTTGTGAAATTTGCCCAGCTGGTAGCTATTGTGATACAGGTCTGTCTACATATAAATCTTGTGCAACATTGGGCACATGGACAAGCTCTGATAATGGTGCAGGTTCTATGAATGATTGTTATAAAACTTGTGAACCATATGATGTAACAAATGGTACTGCTGTACCTGTTAAAGAAAAAGTATTCTATCCAGAAGAATGCCAATTTAAGGGTCAGTCAGAAACCGGCAATCCGTGTGAAATTATTGACGGGGTTTGCATAGAGAAATCTTGTAACGGAGATTACGAGATGATAGATGGCGAATGCGTACCTTGCGAACGTGAATTCGCCCTAACCTATAAGCAAGAAGGCAATTGCAGAATCGATACTTGTGTTGCAGGCTATCACTCTCGTATTGATTACTGTGAACCGGATATTCAGTTATGTGAAGCACCAAATGCGTTATATGCAGAACAAACATGGGATAAAAAACGTAATGCATTCGGAACATGCAAAGCATTAGAATGCCAAGACGGTTATCACGTAGCAGCTAACGCATGCGTATCTGATTTTCAGCAATGTAATGTTGAAAATGGTATAGGCGTCAAAGAGTGGAATCATAATAAAAATGGTTGGGATAAGTGTGTCGCGACTTCATGTAATCCTGGATATTCTAATGACCCTGCAGAAACAAATGAAAGAAATGTACAATGTGGAGAATGCAAAAATAAATATTCTGTTGAAGGAGAACTGGCTGTATCAAGTTATGTGCAAGGTTGTGAAATTGCGGCTTGTATGTATCAAGGTGAAAGGTATAACCTAGAGAATAATGAGTGCGTACCAATTTGTCCGACAGAAGAATACGAAGATGAAACAGGTACTATGGTCTGGGATAAAGTTCGCAAGAAATGTGTTCGCACTTGTAAGGAAGGCTATGTACTGTGGTAAAAATAGGAAGGAATAAAGGAGAAAATCACAAATGTTTAAAAAACTATTTTTTACATTTATTTGTTTGTTAACTTTTAATCAAGCATTTGCTGCAGTAAATTGTATAGCTTTAACCCCTGAAACCAGTTGCACACTAGTAAGCCCCGAAGAGGGACAATCAGATTGGTCGTCCGATTGTAATGGAATTAATATAAAAGCAGTTTCTGCATGTGGGCATGTTGATAAATCTTCTTTTAATCCTGAAAACGGTTGGATAACAGAAAGTGTTAAACGTTCTGGAAATGTCGAAGAAAACACCGATTGCTTCTGTAAAATGGTACAACCTGCTGTATCTAGATGGGTATATCATAAAACACACGTAAGCGCAGGTGATTGTTCTTGGTGGTGTGCTACGGCCTGCGCTGGTGCAATGTCAGATTCTCCTGAATTTCGTGCTTCTGTATTAGGTGAATTATATGATTAAAGCAATTATTTTTTGTCTTTTTGCATTAATGTTTTTAAAACCAGCAAGTGCAAACTTGTGCCCTGCTGGTTATACAGAAGTTAACGAAACTCAGTTTGTTGTCAGCGTAACTGATTCTTGCCCAATCGGTTACTCAAAATTACAAACTATAACCAGTTGTTTTGGTAATGATTCAAAAGAATGCACTGTTTTCTGTTTACCTGGTTATTATATAAATGAAACAAATGGTGAATGTACAGAATGTCCCGCAGGAAGTTATTGTTCCGGTGGCACAGAATTGCCAAAATTATGTACAGGTGCAACTTATTCGGATACAGGTGCATCAACTTGCAAAAACTGTCCAGAAAACTATGATGCCAATCTTGCGTCAAACAAAACCTCTATTAATCAATGCCAGATTAGTGTAGAAGAAGATTTCTTTATTAAAATTGCAGGAGATACTGTCGCAACACAATGCCCTGCCGGTTATATTAATGAAGCTGAACTTGTTAATTATAACAGTACCAGTGAATGCGATGCAATGGAATACACTATTACACTTAATAAAAATGGTGGTACAGGTACTATTAACGGTGCAACAGGTACTACAAACGCAACACAAACATGTAAGCATGGTGAACTTTGCAATCTACCAGATGAAGGTTTAACAAAAGAAAACTTTACATTTACTGGTTGGGGCACCAGTGCAAGTTGTACAAGTGGTGCTACACAGATGACATTTACTGGTGCAACAACGATATATGCATGTTGGTCTCAGAATACGACACAATGTCAAGTAGGTAAATATTACGACGGGACATCACATGTAGAATGTCCTTCTGGTAAATATTGCCCAGGTACAGGTTATGCTAACGAAGGACAACCTGGTTGTGCGTCAACTTGCCCTGCGGGTACATATTGTCCAACAAATTCAACAGAATATCTTACTTGCCCAGATGGCACAACATCAGAAGCCGGGGCAGGAAATATTAACGAATGTTTTAAGACCTGCCTGGAGTACGATTTGATAGGGGGTGTCGCTAAGCCAGAAAAGGGAACAGTATATTATCCAGAAGAATGCTCTTTTTATGGTATGTCTGATGACGGCGAATATTGTGATATTATAGATAATACTTGTGTAGAAAAGGTTTGTGAAAGTGATTATGAGTTAAAAGATGGCGAATGTGTTCCATGCGACCGTGAATTTGCAATGACTTATAAGAAACAAGGAAACTGTCAAATAGAAACTTGTGTTGCCGGATATTTTTCAACAGGTACTACTTGTGAAAAAAGCAGTCGTCCTTGTGAGGCCCCTAATGCAATAAGCGCAGAAGAAAAGTGGGATTTTGAAAAAAATCAATTTGGACAATGCACTGTTATCGAGTGTGAAGAAGGGTATCATATTGAATCAGGTGCATGTATTTCTGATACACAGCAATGTAATATTGCAAATGGGTTTGGGATAAAAGAATGGAATCATTCTAAAAACGCTTGGGGTAAGTGCATCGCCACCTACTGCGATCCTGGATATACAAATGACCCCGCAGAAACAAATGAAAGAATAGAACAATGTGGCGAATGCAGAAATAAATATGCGGTAAGAGGTGAATTGGCTGTATCAAGTTATGTGCAAGGTTGTGAAATTGCGGCTTGTATGTATCAAGGTGAAAGGTATAACCTAGAGAATAATGAGTGCGTACCAATTTGTCCGACAGAAGAGTACGAAGACGAAACAGGTACTATGGTCTGGGATGAGTCAAGCGAAACATGCATACGAACTTGTAAAGACGGTTATGTAATGTGGTAAAATCCGCCTAAATGGCGGATTTTTTTATTGTGGAAAAATTTTAATTTTTTTGTACTAATATAAATATGAAATATTATGATGTTATCATTTTAGGGGCTGGGGCAGCAGGTCTATCTGCTGCGGCTGCAATATCACCAGAGAAGAAAGTTGCCATTATTGATATGGGGAACACGCCCGCACGAAAAATTGCGATTTCTGGCGGTGGTCGCTGCAATTTTACCAATGATGCTGTTTCTTATGAGCGCTATTTCGGCAACAACCCTAAATTTGTGCGTGGTATTATTGCTAATATAGCTTCCAAAGATATTTTGGACTGGGCTAAAAGTAAGTGTATCAAATGGTCTGAAAAAACACCTGGACAATATTTCTGTGAAACAAGCGCGAAAAGTATTATAACCCCATTAATACAAGACGCAAAAAATGCCGATTTCTTCTTAAATGAAACAGTTATCAAAACGGAAAAAACAGATGGACTTTTTATAATACATACAAATAAAAACACTTACTCTTCTAAATCTATGATTGTTGCAACAGGTGGAATATCTTTCCCTGCAACCGGTGTATCTGACGTTGGTTATAAAATAGCAAAACAGTTCGGTCATAAAATAATACCCGTTCGCCCTGCTCTTTGTGCAATTGCAACAAAAACTATACCATCAGAACTATCTGGAATTTCTATAAATGTAGAAATAAAAAATGGGAAAAGTATTATTCAAGACTCTTTGCTTTTTACTCATTTTGGTCTTGGCGGGCCCGCAATTTATCGCACCACAGTCAGAGATTTAAATGATGATATTCATATAAACTTATTGCCAAACATAAACGTGTATGATTGGTTGCGTAATGAAAAACAGACATCAGGGAAGAAAAGCATTTTTTCTTTACTTGCCACAAAACTGCCAAACAGGCTGGCAAAATGGTTGGCACCATTTGAAAATAAAAATCTGGCGGATTACAAAGACACAGAATTAAAAACTTTGTCTGAAAAAATAAATAATTTCATAATCCACAAAAATGAATTTTCTTTGTATAACCTACAAAGTGCAGAAGTTGTTCGTGGTGGTGTATCAACAGATGAAATATCTCCTAAAACAATGGAATCTAAACTTTGCCCTGGCTTATTTTTTGCCGGCGAAGTTGTAGACATTGCCGGTGATTTAGGGGGCTTTAATTTACACTGGGCGTTTGCTAGTGGCAGGACTGCAGGAATGTATGCATAGCAAAGGATAAAAAAACTATTTATAAAATAGATTGTATTATTTATAACGTCATATAAAGGATAATAATATGAAAGAAATGTTGTTTATCGCAAATGACGGCAGAAAAATTTATTGCACATTATGGGACTCTGTAAAAAAACCTGTTGGTATCGTACAACTTATACATGGTATGAACGAGCATGTTAATAGGTATGATAGATTTGCAAAATATTTAAATAAAAATGGTTTTATAGTATTCGGTGATGACCACCGTGCACATGGCAGAACAGCAAGTTCTCTAGAAAACATCGGGACTACCGACGGAAATGATGACCTTTTTAGTGCGACCGTTTCTGATGAATTAAGCATATTAAATTACTTACACAGAACTTATAAATTACCAGTTTGTCTATTTGGTCATAGCTATGGCAGTTTTATTACACAAGCTCTGATAGAAAAAACAAACTTACACAAAGCGGTTTGTTTATGTGGCAGCGCACAATTCTGGACAACGTATTTATTACTTGGAAAAATAATTTCTTGGTTTGGTATAAAAATTTCTGGCAAAGACCATTCAGCAAATATAATTGAGCTGTTTTCTCCTATACGCAAAAAACTTGACAACACACCAGTTTTAACACGTGATAAGCACGAAGAAGAAACGCACTTCGCTGATAAATATTTTAAAGATAAGTTCTCTTATGGTTTTTATTATTCAATGTTTAAGAACTTGATACTATTGAACAGAAAAATTGATAAAAATATACCTATGTTAATAATAAGTGGTTCAAAAGATGCCGTTAATATGAACGGTTTGTTAGTGAAAAAACTTTACAAAACCTATCAAAAAAACGGGGTAAAAAATATATCTATAAAATTATATGACGGGGCAAAGCACGAACTGCTAAATGAATTGAATTATAAAGAAGTTCAAGCCGATGTATTAAGTTTTTTCTTAAAGTCTTTGGGGCAGAAAAAGCAGTAAATGCTTATCTTTACTATTCTAAATTAAAATTGACAAACTTGGTCAAGGTTAGTATCCTTGCACAAGATATAAAAAACAAACGAGGCTAAGTTGAAAATTAACGAACTATTGGGCAAACGCTATAAAGAAAAACCAAATGATGCTAAATTAAAAAGCCATGAATTGCTGATACGTGGCGGTTATATCAGACCTGTTTCCAGCGGAATTTTTTCTATTTTATTGCCTGGTTTAAAAGTTTTAAAGAACATAGAAAATATCGTTCGTGAAGAAATGAACGTATTGGGTGCTCAAGAAGTTGAAATGCCTTTAATTCAACCTAAAGAATTATGGGAAGAATCTGGACGATATATGGCGATTAATGAAGAACTTGCTAAATTTACAGACAGAAATAATCGTGGCATGGTTTTAGCTATGACGCACGAAGAGGCGGCTGTGGCACTGGCAAGAACAGAAGCAACAAGCTATAAAGATTACCCTTTTTCAATATACCAATTTGCAAAAAAATTCCGTGATGAAGCACGCCCAAGAGGTGGTTTAATTCGCGTAAAAGAATTCACTATGAAAGACGCATATTCTTTTCATATGAATCAAGAAAGCTTAAATGAAACTTATAAAAAATATGCGTTGGCATATGATAGAATTTTTGCACGCGTGGGTATACCAGAAGTTGTCGCAATTCAATCCGACAGCGGAATGATGGGTGGTAAAGTATCTCATGAATATATGTTATTAACCCCAAGTGGCGAAGACACTATTATAACATGCAGCAAATGCGATTATAAAGCAAACAAAGAAGTTGCTACATCAATAGTTGATGCAAAAAATCCAGATGAAGATATGCTTCCTTTGGAAAAAGTGCATACTCCTAATGCAAAAACCATTGAAGAAGTTGGCAAATTCTTAAATATGCCGGCATTTAGATTTGCAAAAGCTGTTATGTATAAACCTGTAAAAAACGATAACAGAACAATAGTTGCTATGATACGTGGCGACAGAGAAATAAACGAAACAAAGCTAGCAAAAATCTTGCAAGAAGTACCACAATTCGCAGACGATGCCGCCTTTGAAAACAGCGGTTTAGTACCAGGATTCGCATCTGGATACAACGCTCATAATGTAAGAGTTATCGTTGATAAATCACTACAAAATGAAAAAAATCTTGTTACAGGCGCAAATGAACAAAATTATCATATAAAAAACTTTAATATATTACGCGATTTACCAGACGCAGAAATCGCAGATATTTCTTCTGTACAAGACGGCGATAGATGTCCAGAATGTGGTGCACATGTTATAATAAATCGCGGTATAGAGGTTGGAAATATCTTCCAGCTGGGCGATAAATATACCACACCAATGAAAATGTTTTATACAGATGAAAATGGGGGTCTTCAAACACCTATAATGGGATGCTATGGTATAGGTATTGGCAGATTAATGGCAAGTGTAATTGAAGCACGCAACGATGACCGTGGTCCGATTTGGCCTGTATCTATTGCGCCTTGGAAAGTATCTATTACATCATTGGCATCTAAAAATGCCGACATATCAACAGAAACCGAAGCGCAAAAATTATACGCAGAAATGCAAAAAGCAGGCATTGAGGTTATATTAGATGACCGTCAAACAAGTGCAGGTGAAAAATTTGCAGACATTGATTTGTTGGGGATACCTTTGCAGTTTGTAATAAGCCAAAAGACACTGGAACAAGGGAAAGCAGAATGGAAAATTCGCGCAACCGGAGAAAAAGGCTTGGTTGACTTAAGCGAAGTTATAAATATGGCGAAGAATTGGCTAGATAAAGAAAACACAAAACTTATTGAAATCGCCGATAAATCTAAAGGATTAGACTAAATAAAACCTAACGCCGATTTCTTCGGCGTTTTTTTATTTTTTTCTTATAACAATTAAATTTTAAAAAATGCATTTTTTTCCTAAAAATTTCATTTTACAAATAAGTTTTTTTATTAATAATAATTTATTGATTTTTTTATCTTTGTTGGCTATGCTTTTACTCAGAAAACAAATAGAAGAATAAAAACTTAGCTTATATTTATAAACAAGTAAAAGAGTTAAAAACGCTCTTAAAAGGAATAAATATGCCAAAAGTATCAGTTTTAACGCCAATTTATAATACAAACCCAACACATTTGCGTGAATGTATAGAAAGCATATTAAGCCAAACATTTAAGGACTTTGAATTTATAATATTAAATGATTCTCCAGAAAATAAAGATATAGATAACATCGTCAAATCTTATAAAGATAAACGTATTAAGTATTATAAGAATGATAAAAACATTGGCATATCTGCATCTAGAAATAAATTGCTGGATTTGGCAAAAGGTGAATATATCGCCGTTTTTGACCATGATGACATATCTTTGCCGGAAAGACTGGAACAGGAAGTACAATACTTAGACCAACATCCAGACATCGGTGTAGTCAGCTCTAATTTACAATATTTTCCGACAAATAATTTAACTAACCATCCATTAGATAACCTAGAAATAAAAAAACATTTGATGTTTGTTATGGTTGTCGCTCATACCGCAATGATGGTGCGTAAATCTATATTGGACAAACATAATATAAGATATGAAGAAGAATACTCACCCGCAGAAGACTATATGTTTGTATTACGTTTGGTTCAATATACAATGTTTCATAATATACAAACGGCATTAGTAAAATATAGATTTATAGATACAAATACAACAAAAAAACAATGGGATAAAATGTGTAATGGTGATGCATTATGTCGTGACTATGCATTGCGGCAATATCCATATTTATATAGTATTGCTCTGGCACAGCGCCCACTGACACCTATTCAATATTGGATTCGCCTTTTTGATTTAATTCCTTTGATAAGAGTGAAAAAGAAACCACACCGCGATAGATGGTATTTATTCGGTTTTATACCATTGCTTGCAGTCAGGAGATAATTTATGAAAAATTCTCAAATCAAAAAACTAATAGATACGCATGATGTAATCTCCTTCGATATTTTTGACACATTGTTGTTACGTGGTGTAATGCAACCAGAGCACGTATTCAACTTAATAGAGAACATGTCTGGCAAGCATGGATTTGCTCAGGCTAGATTGTTAGCAGAACATAAATTTTATGATAAATATGGTACAGGAAAAGAAGCTAATCTTGATGATATTTATTTAATGATACCCGATTTTGAAGCAGAAAAGGAAATTGAATTAAATTTAGAATATGAAGGGTTGGTTGAAAATCCAGAAATAAAAGCGTTGTATGATTACGCAATCAAAAAAAACAAACGCGTAATTATTACTTCTGATATGTACTTACCAAAAAAATTCTTGGAAAAAGTTTTAAAGAAAAACAATATATCTGGTTATTATAAATTTTATTTATCAAATGACATAAATCACCGTAAAAGCAAAGGGGATATTTATGATTTCATAACACAAGACATTGCTACATCCCCCAAAAAGTTCTTACACATCGGTGATAATAAACAGTCTGATTATGAACAAGCAACAAAACATGGTTGGACAGCAGTTCTATATAATAAACCAAGTCAATCATTCTTAAAGAATGATACTAAATTTTTTAAATTTTATTCTTCAAATCGGTCTTCACTTGATGCTTCTGTAATTACTGCTTTAATCAGCCAACATAAAGGCACAAACGATTATTGGTATAACTTTGGTTATAAATATGCTGGTCCCATTGCATATGCTTATGCTATGCATATTTATAAGGCTGCACAGAACCAAGAATTAAATAAAATCCTATTCGTAGCACGTGATGGTTATTTGATAGAAAAAGTATTCAATACTTTAAATAAATCCAATATTAAAACTGATTATGTTTATGCCCCCAGAGTCTTAAACTACACAGCAAATCTGGACTATGACCCTACATTGCCAGAGCAACCAAAAATTATTTGCAACTATTTCGGAATTGATACAAAAGGAATTTCACCTCAAAAGTATATAGAAGATAATATAAATACTTTTAGAGAATTAGCTTATGAAGAAAAAATTAAAACAGGTTATGATAAATACATAAAAGCACTGGTTGAAGATGAAAAAGAAATCGGTATAGTAGATACAATTAGCGGTCAGTTATCAGCTCAAAAATTAATAGAAAAAACAGCGGGGATAAAAACAACAGGTTTTTATGTTTTGACTTTGCCTGGCAGAGAAATAGTTAACAAAATGTCACACATAGATTTCTTTACCGAAAATCTGCAGAAAGAATTTAAAAACAAAAGAAGACCAGATATAATAGAACTTATATTTTCTGCACCAGAGAACCCGATAATAACCATGAAAGATGGCAAACCCGTTTATCAAAATGTATCTAACCCTGCAGAAAGAAAACGACATGAAATATATCGTAAAATAGAATCTGGTGTACTTGCTTTTACAAAAGATATTGTATCAAGATTTGGTAATTCAATAGAATTTACTCAAAATACAATTTTTAATTTAATAAATGTTTATCTTGATTATCCAAACGATTCCGATATCAAAGCAATGTATTCTGCGTTGCGTTCACCATATGCAGACAACAGTTTATATGTACCAATATTATCCGCGCCGTATCATTTTTGGCAAATAAAAGAGATGAAAGAACTTATTTGGTTGTCTAAGTGGCAGAAAATATGGTTAACAATATGCCAACCGATTTTAATAAAAATCCGCGGGTTAAAAAGCATAAAGTTAATATTTTTCCCTACAATAAAAAAATCAATATTAAAATTTGATATTCTAAACAAATATGGAATTTATATAGGTGATATAAATGAATAAAAGTAATTATATAAACATTGTAATTACAGGAGATGAAAATTATGTGATGCCTATGGGTGTTACAATGTTCTCAATTGTCAGAAATCTATCTCACGATAAAAAAGCACGCTTTTTCTTATTAGTTTCTGGCTGGGGCGAAAAACAAGAACAAGAAATTAGAAAAATAAAAAACTGTGAAATCGAAATTATTCACGTAGAAGAATTTTTACATTATTTTTCTTTCGCCGACACAAAAAAATTCAAGCTTGATTATATAAAAAGTTTAGCTCCATATTACAGATTATTGATACCTAAAGTATTGCCAAGCGACGTAGACAAAGCTTTTTATATAGATGCAGATATGATTGTAGATGCGGATTTAACAGAAATATATGACACTTTACCAGAAGACAAACTAATGGCAGCAGTTGTTGAATTAGTCGCGAATACACATAAATCTGTTTTAGATTATTTAAAAGATTGGCCTGAATTTGAAAAATTCAATCAAAACCCTTTACTTGCGCCATATTTTAACGCCGGATTCTTTCTACTAAATTTAAAACTGGCAAGAAAATTAGATTTATTTAAAGATTTCATGGTGTTTCTAAGTACACACCCTAACCCACCATATTGCGACCAAGACACTTTAAACGCCACATGTGGTCAAAAATACAATGACTTAATGGTATACTTGCCTCCTTGTTGGAACACTTTTTGTGATATGAATTATGACTCAATTATTTATATGGATGCATATTACCCAAGAAATTTGGTAGAAGAATCTTTCCTATTACCGAAGATATTACATTATGCAGGCCCAAATAAGCCATGGGTAAATTCAGAAATTGCGCACTATTTATTCGTTTGGCATAAATATTTTGAACAATCACCATTTTCCGATATAAAATTAAATGTAAAACCAAACATAGAATGGCTATCGCTATTTTTTATTCCGATTATACAAATTCATTACATGCTGTTAAAACAGTGTTTCAGAGTAAAATTTTTGGGAATTTTTGAGCTATACAGTCATCACTTTGGTCGCCACAAAATATATTTCTTTGGAATACCATTATTAAAAATCGTGTGGACACCGCAAAAACGATTTGTTTACCTGTTTCACTTTATTCCACTATTACAACTAAGAAAAAAATAAATATCAATAAAAGGCATAATATGAAAAAATTTTTTGTAAACATAATTTGTGCTTTTATTCCTTCCAGAAAAAAACGCCACAAATTAAGAAAGCGGCTTTTATCAACAAAAGAAAACTCCTGTATTGAAAGCATCCAAATCGCTGAGCTTTCTAATAAATTAGATAAATGCATAGAAAATATAAACAATTTAGAAACTTTAATTAAGTATACTAAAAATGTTACAAAAATCGATTCTTCCACTGGAAATATCGCACTTGTCCAAAAAGCATCTATTTCTATTTTTGCTTTTTTTTCCAAAATTGCAAAAAAACATGGACTCAAATTTTGGCTTGATTCCGGAACTCTAATAGGTTTCTTACGCCATAACGGACAATTCGTGCCTTGGGATGATGACATAGATATTTGCATGTTGCGTACCGACTACGAAAAATTACCAAAAATTTTAAACGAAGAATTTAAAAACAATGAATTTTCTTATCAAGTGGGTGAAATAACTCGTTTGTATTATAAAGACCTTCATGTTTGGGTAGACATTTTCCCAATGGATATCGGTTACTCTGAAACACCCCCAAGCGGTAAAGAATATGATAATTTTATAAAAAAATTAAATCATATAAAATCGTATATTGACTTTGATTATTATAAATGGTTGGCCCATCAAAAACCTGTTTCTCAGAAATATTTAGATAATTGTTATTCTATGCGTGACACAGAACTGATAAAAAACAGACACCCAAAAGGCTTCCTTTTCTATGGCGTAGAAACCAGTGTAAGAACAAGAACTGTGTATAAAAATGATACTATATTTCCTTTAAAACCCGTTAAATTTTATGGAATAAATACATATATTCCACAAAATGCAGACTTATACCTATTTCAAATGTATGGTGATTACATGAATTGGCCAAATAAATTTTCGTCATACCATGGTACATCTATTGCTGACAACATGTCATACGAAACATATACACTGTGTCATGAATTAATAGATAAATATTATCCAATCAAAAAGAGAAAAAATGCATAAGATTGATAATGCAGTTATTTTGGCAGCAGGGTATTCTTCAAGGTTTGTGCCTGTCTGTTTTGATATTCCAAAAGGTCTATTAATAGTAAAAGGAGAAACTCTTATAGAGCGTCAAATACGCCAATTAAAAGAGATTGGCATTAATGATATAACAGTCATTACGGGGGCATATGCCGAACAATTTTCATTTTTACAAAGCAAACATAATGTTAATATAATATTTAACCCAGATTATAAAACAAAAAATAATTTTGCCAGTTTATATGCGGCCCGCAGTGTTTTAAAAAACACTTTAATTTCTTCCAGTGATTTATTTTTCCAAAAAAACATATTTCAAAATCAATTTTCTAAACCATATTATGCCGCTATATATATAAAAGGAGAAACAAAACAAAGATGTTTGACATTAGATAACAATGACAAAATTATAAAAACTAAATATAGTGGCAAAGACACTTGGATAACTTTTGGAGGGCATGCTGTATTATCTTCCGAAAATTCTAATAAATTGTTAAAATATATGTCAGAAGTATACAGTGACGATAAGTATGCAAATAAATATTGGGTGGACTTCCAAGATGACCACTTGGAAGAAATACCAATGTATATAAAAAGGCTTAACAAAAATGATATTGTTGAATTCAATACTTTAGAAGCCTTACAAAATTTTGACCCATCGTTTGTTGCGGCAAAACAGTCGCCTACTATGCAACATATAATAAATAATATTGGTGTAACCAACGAACGTGAATTAACATCTTTTGAACCAATAAAAGAAGGTAATAATGCGGTTGGTTGTAGATTTAAATATAAAAATAAACTTTATGAATATTTACAAAAAAGTGTAAAGGAATTGTAATGGAATCGAAAGCTATAATATCGGTAATAATCCCTAATTTTAATAATGCTGATTTATTGCCCAGATGTCTAGACAGCATATTAAATCAAACTTTCTCACAGCTTGAGATTATAGTTGTTGATGATGGTTCTACCGATGAATCCGAAAAAGTTCTTACAAAATATCAAAATAAAGACAAAAGAATAAAAGTCATTTATAATAAACATGCTGGTTTGTCTGCTTCACGTAATACTGGAATACACATAGCACAAGGCGAATATATCGGATTCATAGATTCAGATGACGCAATTGAAAAAGATTTTTATGAAAAACTTTACAATAATGCGATAAAAACAGACGCTGATGTAGTTATGACAAGTACAAAACTATTTATTAATAATAATTATACAGGTATTTTACAACCATATTTAACTTTTTCTGCAAAAAATTTAATAGAAAAAATTTCTATCTTGCGTGGTGGCGGTGTATGGGATAAAATATACAAACGTTCTTTTTTATTAAAACATGATATTTTATTTCCTGTAGGCAAAAACTATGAAGGTAATTTATTTCTATTAAAAACAGTCTATTTTGCAAATCAATTGTATTTTTGCCCAGATAGCTTCTATATATATTATGTAAGGGACGGTTCAATATGCACAACAAAAACAGAAGAACATGTAAGAAAAAATTTAGAAGATAGATGTTTTATTCTTGAAGAAATGTGTAAATTTGCAAAAGAACATAAATTCTCTAAACATGCCTTATTGGCTATGCATAAATATATTTTATTCAGCGTTGCGGACAAAGAAGATATATATATAAAACGATTTAATATAATATTAAAAAATATAGGAATAAAAAATTTAATAAAAATCAAAGGCCGTAAGTGGGTTATAAAAAACTGTTTACGTTTCTATTTAAAATATAAAAGGAGCTAATATGTATAAAGAAATCAACCATCTTGAAACTCTTTTTAGGTCATTTAAAGATTTTCATAAAAAATCTGTACCACTTTGTGCCGCAGAAAATGTAATATCTGAATTTGTAAAATCTCCTTTGGCTGCGGATTTTCAAGAAAGGTATATTATGGGCAGCGCATATGATTATACAATGGATGATAATTTTATTGGGTCGGAATACTTATTACCGTTTTATAAAATGATAGATGAACTGGGACGTGAACTATTTGATGCAAAATATACAGATGCACGTACTTTGACCGGTATGAATGCGGCAAACATGTTGGCCAGTGCACTTATGCGACCGGGTGACAATGTAATGATACTAGGCAAACAATGGGGCGGACATGCGTCAATGCGCCCTACTTTTGAACGACTTGGGGCTAATGTTTTTGATGCACCATATGATTTGGACAATTATGACTTTGACTATGAAGAACTTAATAAACAAATCAAAGAAAAAAATATAAAGTTTTTAAATATTGCGCCAAGTGATTTGGTGTTTCCACATAACTTTGAAAAAATAGACGATTCAAATTGTGTTGTTTTATTTGATTATTCACAATTATTGGGATTAATCGCTGCTGGCTTATTAGAAAACCCATTAAACAAACTTAAAAACAGCATACTATATGGTGGCACCCATAAAACAATGCCTGGACCCGCCCATGGAATAATTATGACCAACAACGATGAATTATATGAAAAAATAGACAAAGAAATAAATCCTAAATATTTGCGTAACATACAGACCCACCAAGTCATAAGCCTGCTATTTACTATGATAGAAATGAAATATTTTGGCAAAGAATACCAAAGCAACACTGTTAAAATTGGTAATTTACTGGGCGCTGAATTACATAAACGTGGCTTTAACGTTGTACATAACAACGATGTTTATACGCAAACACACCAAATATTTCTTGAAATGCCGGAAACAGATATGAAAATTATGTTTAATAACGCAATAAAAGAAGGCGTTACATTAAACACAAAAAAGAAACCCTTGTTTCATGGTGGATTTGGAATAAGATTAGGGCTACAAGAAATATCTCGATATGACTGGAACAAAGATGCAATAATAACAATCGCAGATATATTGCTTGAAATATCTAAGAAAGATTACGATTCTTGCAAAGTACGCCAAATGATAAATTCTTTGCCAGAAAAGAAAATACGTTATACATTTAATGCAGAAGATTGGGATAACATAAAAAAGCATTATAATAACACATGATCATCCCCCTTTTGGGGGATAAAAACAAGTTATCAAAGTGAGCATATGATGAAAAAATTTTTTGTAAATTTTGTTGGTTGTTTTATTCCAAAAACGCATAGCAAATACACGCAACAAAACACAATTCCGGGTCTTAACATAATAGATACAGGTCAGAATAATCATATTATTCTAGCTCCAGATTTAAGCAAATATAAATTTAACAACTGTAAATTCATTATTCAAGGTGATAACTGCACAATAGAAATATTACCAACAAATCAAACAATTAATGACCTATTTATTATTTTTAATCAAAACGTTAATAATGCAACTGTTTCTATAGGGAAAAATTTTGGTTGTCAATCCACCAAAATATTTCTTAATGATAGCAACAACCGTATTATTATAGGCGATAATTGCATGTTCTCTTGGGATATACAGCTAATTTCCTCTGATGGGCATTCTATATATGACAAAGATACAATGTGCTTATTAAATACAAGCAAAGACATTATTATTGGCGACCATTGTTGGATTGGAACCGGTTGTACAATACTAAAAAATGTAACTTTGGGAAACAATGTAATATGTGGAGCAAAATCAGTAATAACTAAACCCGTTAACGAGAACAATATTATTATTGTAGGGACCCCAGCCCGCATTGTTAAAAGGAACGTTTGCTGGGACGGAGCCCCTCCAAGTTTATTTATTACGAAAAAACATAACGGCTGAAAAAAACAACCGTTATTTGTGATTAGAAACCTTCAACGCGCCACCAACCAGATACAGCACTGGATGACGCAGTACAATAATTAATTATATTAAAACCAGTGGTTGTTAAATTTTGACATATTGATGTAAGAATCATTCCGTCACTAGACCCTCGCGCCATTGTTATACAATATTTATTATTTGACATAGGACACGGCAAAATTATGCTTTTAGAAGGTGCCGAACCAGCCCCCCAACTACCGCTTAAAGAATAAAAACCACCTTGTTCAATCCAGCCCGATTTATATTTTCTAAACCACGTATAATTATTTTCAGCTGTCGGCAACTGAGTTTCTATTACATAATCTGCAACATCTATGTCTTCTTGTTTTGCTAATACTGTTCCACCCACGGTTTCTCCATCATGAATACGTAAAGTCTTGTTCGTTGTATCCATTGTTATTTCACCAACCGCACCTGTAAAATTTGTATGTTCTTCTTCTGTTCCTCTACGAATTTGAATTTGACGGCTCATCTTTTACCTCTTTTTATTTTTTACAAATAAAAACACCCCGCTGATAGCGAGGTGTTTTTAACTTATTATTGATAATAGCATATTTTCCTAAAAAAATCAATCGTTATTTATATGTAGGATTTTTTTCTTTATTATTTATATAATATATTTTAAAATTAATAAACGTATTTAGGAAATAATATATTAATATGAAAAATACAGTTAAACGTCTTTTCTTATTTGCTTCATATAATAAAGATAATATTATCTCTGATGAATTATTATCTTATTTAAAAGAACTTTCAACCCTGGGTGATATTATTTTCTTTATGGATAATCCTATAAGTGAAGAAGAAAATTATAAACTTAAACTTATTAAAAATATTTTATTTACATGTTGTAAAAGACATGGAGAATATGATTTTGGTTCTTATAAACGAGCTTTTATATATGCAGAAAAAAATAAAATTTTAACTAAATATGATTGGATATACTTTGTAAATGATTCTGTATATATGTTAAATTCACCAGAAAAAATAATAAAAGACTTAGAACATAGAAAAGCAGATATGATTGGTATGTATTCTTATAAAAATCTAAGTACGCCCATTCATATACAATCTTGGTTTTTCGGCGTAAATAAAAAGCTTGGAACATCAGACGTATTTAAGCACATCATACATAATATTGAAAAGCAACAAAATAAAGAAGATATCATCTATAAGTACGAAGTTGGCATTACACAAACTATTATAAAACACGGATATAAAATATCTTCTTGGCTAAACAGCGATAAGATTGACGATATAAGGTGGCGTCCACTTACAGCACTTGAAGCTGGGATACCGTTCTTAAAAAAAGCAGCAATAGACCAAATTGATAACATGCGTTATTTGTTGCCTTATACTGATAATTATAAACTAGTAGATAAATTAAAAAAGCATAAAAATAAAGATTATATAACAATATTCAAAATATCTTTTTTGACTTTACCAATTTTTTCTATAAAAAAGTCAAAAAGGGGCAACGAATATAAATTTTATTTATTAGATATAATCCCTTTAATAAAGATTAAAAAAAGTTAAACATTATTCGTGTTATTATTTTTTATAAAACAAACATTTCAAGAATCTTTGTTTAGAGTGATTGGGTACACCAAATTTATCAACATATGCCTGATATGTTTCTCTTTCTAAGTTTGAAGAACTTTTATTATCTATCATCCAGTCTATATATTCTGATATATGAGAATAAAAATAATCAACAGGGAAAACATCTTTAAAATTGTTTAGTTTACCTAAAATATATAACTGCAACATAGTTCGCCGGCATTTTAAACATAGACCGCAATTTTTATCACCATGAGACATACAAACATCTAAATTTTTCTGAACTATATCCTTGTCCATTATTATGCGTGTTTTTTCAATTCTGGATATTATGCCAGCACCTGCACTATATATCTTTAACTGAGAATCTGAAACACAATGAAAAGTCAATAAATCATAGGAAGAAGCAGAACCTTTACCTATAACAGAACTATCAAAACAACTAAAATTAATAAATGGATATGCACTGGCATAATAATAAATTGAAAATAATTTACGTAATGCAAAAATACAAAACAAAGAGTAAAAAGTATGAGTTATTTCATAATCTCCTAATATAATCTTATGAATATTAGAGTCACCGATGATTAACTTTAACCCCAACTCATCAGCACAGCGCTGAACTCGGGGAATCATTGCATAAAAATTATTTTCTCCAAAATAAAAAGCCCCAGCATTAAAAAATGTAGCATATGAAACTTTATGCATTGCAAATTTATCATCACTATTCTCAAAAATAGCTTCAAAAGAGTCTACCCCCATTGACAAACCTGTTCCGGCCGCACCAGCAGATTTTGGAGAAGGAACCACATCGGCATTTATAGATATATGATGTAAATTTTTATCCCCCATAAGCAAATTTGGAATTAAAAATTTTGTGATTCCGTATAACAAATTCTCAGAAACTGGCGCACGAGAAACTATATCATGCCCCATTTGCATAGCACGGTGCAACAGCCCAATAACAAAAGCATCACCAACCTCATAAGTTAAATATGATGCAAATTCATTATCTACTTTAAAGAATAATTCTTTTTGCTTGCCATCAATTGTGACGTTTGCAATCAAAGCAGTTTTATCTTCAAGCGCCTTTATTATAGGTTTATCTATAATTATCATTTGTTGTTATTTATTGTTAACCATTCACCAAATTGTTTGTCTTTATCTTTTGGCTCAAAATGTATATTACCTGCTGCAGGAGAAAATGTCATTTCTCCAAATTTTAATTCACCGTCCTGCGTTTCAAAAAAATCAATACGGACAAAGCTAAATGGGCTAGCAAGTTTTGTGGCAATATTTAACAACTCTTTTAATTTTTTAGGTTTAGGAATTTCATATTCAGGTTCATCGCCAATAGTACTAAAATCAGCAGGTCGCCAATCAGGATAAAAATATTTACCGTATTGCTTTTCTGTTTTCCCATTTTCTGCGAAACCACACATTATTTCTATCTTAATAAAACGGCATTCTCCATGAAACATCCATAATTTATATTCAATTTTTGTATCTATATATTCTTCCGCTATATATTTATTCAAATTCTTTTTGTATTGCATTTCACAAAAATTACACCAATATGGTTCTAGTGCCCATTTACGCATAGTATATAAAAGTTGTTCTTGGTTTATTTTATTTTTATCTGGAACAAGATAATTCTTGCCACTACCCTCGCTAAACTTTAAAACAAACTTTTGAGGCAAAGAATCAATATCAAAATCAACCAGACTATCCCAATGCCCTAGCAGACGTATTAAATATTTTTTACCAATTGTATTAGCAACATATTCACGAACGCCATATTTATCGGAAAGCCTACCTTTTAAATCAGATGCATCAAACATCTGCAGCCAAATTATTTTTTCATTAAGGCCTGTTAATTTTTCATCAAACAATTTTCCTGTACGTTCAAAGAATTTTTCCTGTAAATACAAACCCAATTTGTCATCTGATATATATCGCGCTGGGATTTCAACCTTTTCTATTTCCGTCTTTATAAGTTTTTCTCTATATTTATAATATGTATAAAGTTTATGTCCCATAAAATAAATAACCCGCTTTCCATTTGGTAAGCATTCTTTATAAAACAATCTTTTTTTCATTTTGGCAATTCCTTGATTATTAAAATTTTATAGACATAAATTCGTTATATATCATCTGTCAAAATTTGTTTTTATGATAAACTAACCCTCCTTAAAATCAAGCCGTTTTTATATCATCATAATTATCTTCCCCTTAAAATTAATAAAAAACGCCCTGTTTTTACGGACGTTTTATTAAAAACTAAGTAAAAACTATCAGTTATTAGTGGCGGCGCAAGAAACCTTTTACCTTTGGCATATATGTAAATCCAAAGAAAACAAATGAAATTTTATCTGGAACAACCTCTGTAAAAATTAGTGAACTGTTCCGGATTGCAAAAACATTTTTGATTTAAGATAATACACAAGTTATTATACGCTTCAATGTGTTATTATCATCTGAAAAATTTTCACGAAAAAGCCGATTATAACTGGTGGTAACAGTATAAATCCTGCCATATTATATTGCTTATGTTTTATAAAATACAGCCCACACAAAAAATCAATACAAACTGGCATCGTATTTTTTATTTACATAACAATCCGTTCGCAAAACTTCTATGTTTGACTTATAAAACAAATTATCTTACACTGCCTCTGATGAAAAAATTAATAACTATATTTTTATTAGTATTCCCGATATCCACATATGCTGAGACTCTTCTAAATTATAAGACAGGTATAGAAAAATGCGATAAACAGTTTGAACACGATATGGATGGGGATTTAACATCTGCAGAAATGGTTGCAGCGACAGATTCACAAGTTATCTGTTACGAATCTGTCGCACATAAAATTATTGATAAATATTATTCTAAACAATCGGAACCCATGAAAAACAATCTTCGTGAATCTATAATTGCTTATAAAAAAACCGCAAACGATATGTATAATCCAGACAGGTGCTATAACGAATGTGG
>CALXLG010000009.1 GCA_944389135.1 uncultured Alphaproteobacteria bacterium | reverse complement strand
TCTTGTTATTGTTAAAGTTTTATCAAAAAGATTGATGGTATCACCAGTTGCAAGACTTTCGCCCGCCATAGTATAAGTACCTGTTGCAGACTGCCCGCTTACCGCGACAAGCCCTTTTCCGCCACCTGTTCTATAAATCAGCATCTGTCCGTTCGGCATAAAACCCATAAAATCTGCACTGCTATATCCCGAATCGTTCCCACCAATAACTTTTGCCAACAAATTATCCGATGCCGTTGCAGACGTATTATTTACAGCCGTACCAAACCCAGACAAATCAAAATTATTAACAAGAGTTCCGTCTTCTGAAGTTGTTGCATTATCTACCTGGGTATCAGTAGTAGTGCCTAATTGTATCGTATTATTATAATATTTGCTTGATAACATACTTACCTGTGCATCTGCAACAGTAGTACCATTCATCATCGACCAGGCAACCAATTTATCATCCAACGAATTAACTTGTGCAGAATCTTCGCCTGCTGGTTTATTAGCAGCATTTATACCGTTTGTTGTAATTAAAGCAACCGTCACAGGCCTTCCACCACCAACAACCAAACCACCAACAGAATAATCGCCCAAAACGCTTCCTGGAACAGGTGTTCTATCTGTATACCTAAGTGTTCTTTGCCCCATATAACCACGCGCCAAAGGCGAATAACCATGCATCATTAACAAATAGTTTTGTCCGTAAGTATCTGTCATCAGTTCAAAATTATCTTGCAAAATTCCTTCTGTATCTGGGCTGTACAGATTCAAATTACTTGCATAATTTGCCGCCTCGGAAGTACTGTTCGGCATTGCAGGCCCGTATGGTATTGTAAACGCTGCTGTTGACGTACCAGAATTATTTCCACTGCCACCTTGCCCTGGCCTATCACCACCACTTGAAGAATTTGAATTTTCATTACCTGGGTCAAAAACATCTGTTAACAAGAAAAGCCCACCTACAACAACGGCGGCACCGGCCGCCGCTAAAGATAAACTTTGGGCGGACGAAAGCCCACTGAAAAGCCCCCCACTACTGGTATTTGTTTTATTCTTAGATTCATATTGCTTTATCTGCTGATCACACTTAGAAGCATCGGCACCATACATCTGCAAAATTTGCGCAGCCCTGTAATCACCATTCATCAACGCTGTACAGACCAAAGATAACCCAGTGCTATCCACATAATTAACATTTGCACCACTATTAATCAAAATCTGAACTTGCTGAATATCAGCATTCTTTGCCGCAGACAATAATTGTGCAGCAACGACAAACTCATTTGTTGCCGCAAACAATGCGCTTGGAATAAAAAACAATGAAAACAATAAAATTCTTAGGTATTTCATCAAATATTCTCTCTTTGAAGAACATTTTAACACACTTAAGAATTGTATGTCTAGAAAAAACTTTCTTATAAAAAAGCCTGTTTTTTTTAACAGGCTTTTTCTTATCTTTCACGATAAACAGTATTGACTTTTTTAACAACAGCAACGCTAGTAATTACATAATACTTCTTTTTATTTGCTGCAACAGTATCAGGTTTAACTGGTTGCTGAGATGCAGGTTGCTTTGCTACAGGTTGCGAAACAGGCTTACAATTATTGTTAACTACCGCTTCAACCTTATCAACACTTTCGTCGTTAGTAGCAACTATATTTCCATTATTCTTAGTCGCATCGCCTAATTTTACATTTACATCATTGTTATTAACATGCGCTTTTACAGATTTATTTTCTGTTCCGCCATTAACAACAACAATATTACCGTTATTAACAGCCCCCTGTCCTAAATCAATAGTGACTGTATTCTTATTTTCTCCAGCAACAACTGTATCTTTCTGAACAACTTTTTCCAAAGCAGCTTTAAAAGCTTCTGCTTTTTCTGCTTCTGCTTTTTTGCCGCTACATTGCACAATACTACAAACAATAGCTATGGTTGCAACTGCCCCCACACCAATATTAACCAAAACTCTTTTATCTAAAGCCATTTTGCTTCCTTTTTTTATGTTCACACTTAATATAGTACAAACTTATTATTTTGTCAAGTGTTTATTTAAAACAGGTTTAAACAATATCTTTTTCTCTTTTCATGGGTATAAAAATTTGATATAGTTTTACTTAAAGAGAGAAATGAACAGCAAAATTTTATTTTTTATGCTAGGGTTTATAATATTCCCGGGACTTTCTGTTGCCGCGACATGTTCACAGGCAAATTTAACACGTTGCTTAGATTCTGTTTGTGCTATAAACGTGTCGTCAAACCCATCAGCACGATGCCAATATTGCGGCACATCCAGCGCAGGTACCCCACCTACGAAATCAGGTATGCGCAGCTTATCTCTTGGTCAGTCGGCAAAATATACATTAAGCGAAGACGAACTTGAAGATGCACCAACAGACCCTGGGCAACGTTACGCATGGGCGACAGAACAATGCATAAAAAAAATAGACGGTTGTACACCTGATGACGTTTCTGACACATATGACAAATTGATTGAACAATCTTGCAAAGCTGCTGGAATTAATGCTCAAATGGCTGCGCTACGTTCAGAAGCCACTAAAACCGTCAGCAAAACATCTTGCGATACGGATATTAGAGCTTGTTTAATAGACGCAAAAAGATGTGGTCCAGATTTCAGCGCTTGTGAAAACGATTCGGATTTTAACAATTTCTTTTCTGCCTGCAGCGTAGAAGCCAAGGGTTGCGATGAATATATATCAGAAATCCGCGAAGATTTAATTGCATCCAGAGATACAGCGATAGAAAACGCAGATAAACTAATTGCAAACATTGTCAGTGCATATCAATCTGCCCGCGAGAAAAAATTAAACGAAGCAAAAGCAACTTGTACTGATGAGGCAGGATTAAACGCATGTATAAAAACAGTCTGTTCAAACAACATGCCCAACAAATGCGAAGGGGCCCAAAAAGAATCAGAAACAGTTGCGGCCACAGCTTTATGCCAATTCTATACAACAGCATGTAATTTATTAAAATAAAGAAGATTGGATGAGATATATAAAAAAGAAATTTAACATTGATTTGGAACAGACATTAAAGTCTGGGTTAACTTCTTTTGTTATTTTATCTGCTTTTATGATTGGCGAATCTCTTGGTGCCGCTGTTGTACAACGTGGAACAACAACAGCCCGTCCAAGCACAGCATCAAACGTAAGCGCAGCAGCCAGAATGCCAACTGTTTCAGCCACAGTTAATACCGCAACAACGCAAGAAGAAACAGTTGTAGAAACAACACCAGTTGTTGAAGAAGCCGAGCCAGAAGCCGAACCACTTATCATAGAAAACAAAAGTTCTCAATTTGATGAAATATTAGATGAAACAACAAGTTCTAGTACATCTTCATCAGATAACGAGATGGCAGAGCTTATACGTAAACAACGTGCTGCATATGACGCCCAAGATGCAGCAAGCACAGCCAGTCAATCTATGCAAACAGCCCTTGCAACTGGTCAAAACGCTTGCGATGTCGCATTACGTAAATGTATGCAAGAAAAATGCGGAAACGATTTTTCAAAATGTAGTGGTGATACAGACACAACATGGGGTAACAAAATCGATTCGTGCCGTCTGAACACAGAATGCACGGGCGAAGAATATAGTATGTTCGCTGCTGAAATAAAAGCAGACAGGGATATGGCTGCACAATTATCACAATATAATGAAATAATAGATTGTGGTAACAGATATAACGATTGCATTATTACACAATGCGGAACAACATTCAGTAAATGTCTTGGTAAAACTGCAGGAGACGCAGCGATAAAGGCGTGTGAAACAATTGCGAAAAATTGTACACAACAAGACAGTGGCTTAGCACGCCGTGCAATGCAGGTATTCGGAACACTTCGCCAAGATGCGGAAGTACAAGTCAAAGCAGATGAAGAACGCTTATATGCATTACGTGACCAGATGCGGAACCAGTGTCAAGCCATGGGGGCAATGTTTGATGACAGAAGCCTTGATTGCGTATACACGGTTGAATTTTATGCAGGGGATGATTCCACGCTATACGCGTCAAAGAAAGCATATGCAGGTAATTCATTTAGTTGTACGCCAAATTGGTTTGGCATAGATGTAACGACATTTATGGAAAATGCGTACAGATTAACACGTAGTGAAACATCTGCCACATCTGCATTTATGGGTGCTGGTCTTGGTGTTGCAACAGGTTCTATAACATCTGGTGCGATTGACCGTGCAATAGATCGTGGTAAAGCAGAAAAAGCATTAAAAGACGCAGAAAACGAAGGTAAAGAAGAAGAAAAAGCAGCAGAAAAAGCGGAAAAGCAAGCAGAACGCAAAGAACAACAAGAAGCAAAAAAAGCAGAAAGAGAGGCAAAGCAACAACAAAAAGCAGCTGAACGAGAAGCAAAACAGCAACAAAAAGCAGACCAAAAAGCAGCCGCAACAACATTGCAAACGGATTCACACACTCAATCTCCAGTAAAAGAAGTTCCTCTAAACAATGAAAAAAGTACCACTAATAATACTTACGTAAGCGAAAAAGATAAAGCTGCTGCCATACAAAACACAACTCAAAGTGCAAACGATTTTATTAATAATCTAAACTCAAATTTGGATATAACCCAAGTAGCACAAAGAAACCAATAAAAACTATAAAAGCGGATGAAAAAATTTTTTATAATTTTTTGTTTTCTGATTACATACTCCTTGGAAAGTAGTGCAGTAACGATTTCTGGAACTATAATCGATGAAAACAAAGAAGCCGTTATCGGTGCAAATATAGCACCAGAAAAAACTTCCGGCATAGGTACAACCAGCGACATAAATGGCAAATTTTCAATGGACAATTTTCCAGACAATGAAAAAATAGTCGTTTCTTTTATAGGATATAAACCACAAACTCTTAATCCTGGTCAAAACTTAAATATTGTACTTATCGAAGATTCTACCGCTCTGGCTGAAGTAAACATTGACGCAAAATGGGAAAGCCGTGATTGTAACGAAGAAGAGCTTCAACAAGTAAATGCAAAATCTGGACGGACAGAAAGAAATCCCAATGGCAATGGCGTATATTGCAAACCAACAGAATGTTCAGAACATTATGAACTAAGTGATGATAAAAACAGTTGTGTGCTAAAAGAAGAAAAAGCGAATACTGAAACCACCACAACAAAAGACCAAGAAGAAAATAAAGACACCCCAAAAGAAAACACTACTGAAAATAAAGAAGAAACCGATAATACTCCAAAATTATCTGAAGAAGATTCAAAAAAGAAAATCGCAGAACTACAAGAAAACTATGATGCGATGAAAGAAAAAGAGCAATCTACGGCAAATAAACTTCTTGGGGCCGGTGCAATGGCTTCAATTGGTGCCGGTGGCCAAATGATTGCGTCTTCTCTGGCAGAACAACAAGCTGACGAGGCGGCAGAATTGGATATGACCGCATATCTTGCAACATTCAGATGTGACTTTGGACAAGGAAGAAATATAAAAGGTGGCGAAACAGATATTGTACTGCCTGGTGGTAACGCGTTAGCGCCGTTGTATACAGAATATGTACAGTTGGCGCAAGACCTAAAGATACGCAAAGAAGCCCTAGGTATGGCACCTGGCATAGAATCAGAAGAGATATTAGATAAAGCAAATATGGGGCTGTATGATAATGAAAGCCTTGGCAAGACAGACGGCGCGTTTACATCGCTAGCCTCTGCGTTATCAAATCCGACAGGTGCGGACGCAGCAGAATGGGCGACACAAAAAGCTGAGACAGCAGAACAGTTAAAGACAGGCGCAATTACCGCAGGTGTTGGTGCGGTTGCAAGTATTGCTGCAAATATCGCAATAAATGAAAATAAAAACGCAAAACAAGAAAACTCTGCTGAGATAATAAAAAGATATGAAGCGCTAAAAAAATTACAACAAGATGTTGAAAAACTGCCCGACCAAGAAGCAAATGCAAAATGCCCAACAGACAGCACAGGCACATATCCTAATTGTACATGCACAAGTAACACTCAGGTGTTTAATACCGATACAAATACTTGTACACCATGTCCGACGGGTAAAATTGCTAAAAATGATGTTTGTTTGTGTCCTGACGGCAAAATTCCTAATTCAACAGGTGGTTGCGACGCTCGCCAAAATACAACCTCAAAAATAACATGTAATAGTGAAAATCCATATGTATCTATAAATCCAATAAATAATGAGTGTGGATGTTTACATGGATATGTATTATCAGCAGACAAAACAGACTGCTCTTGTCCACAAGAAACACATAAACTGAACGGTACTATGTGCGAAAAGAAAACTACATCAACACCACCATCATCAGAAGCTCAACCAAATCAAGCCCCACAAACAATAACTTTAGCAACAAAAAATTTGTTTAAGTTAAACTCATCAGACCTTACTGATGAAGCAACAACAACTATAAACACGTTTGTAAATAACGTTAAAGACACTTTAACAAATGAAACAGCATATTGTATTAATGTAACAGGACATACAGATAGAACAGGTACCGATGAAATAAATAATCCATTATCACAAAAACGAGCAGATGCCGTTAAAAACGCTCTTGAGAACGCTGGTCTTAACAGAAATAACATCAAAGCATACGGTGCCGGTTCAACAGCATGTAAAGCAAACGGTAATCAACCTGAATGTAGAAAAGTTGAAATAGAATTTACTTCTTCTGCTTGCAGTGCATAAGAATTTTATAAATCGCAATTTATTAAATCTGATTTATTATTTATGATACTACAAGATTCTTACAATTATCTCTGATAACAGTAATATAAAACAAGAAATATTTATCTGAGGTTTAACTGCCTCACGCTTTTATTTTATAATACATATATAAAATATATCTGTGCATTATTTAGCAGATAAAAGAATAACCGCCCCCAACTAGAGATAATATTTTATGTTATAAACTAAGCAGTTGCATTTTAATTAACTGATTATTATTCACTCTATAAACTTGCATTAATTAGTCTTTTATAAACCAGCACATAACTTTTTAATTCACCCGCCACTACACCAATAAGCGCAAAATAAAACCGCCTTTGAACAGGCGGTTTATCTTTTATTGTTTACTTATTATTCACACGCACCGTATGATTTTGCAACCGGATAGTTTTCAATACATACGCTACCAGATGCTGTACATGCACCAGGTATTAATGCTGTTTGTGTGGCACCTTCTGGTCTATAATTAATCTGTGCCGCATTACACTGATTCAAATCCGTAAGCGTTCCGCAAGCACGCTTCCATGAATCACAATCTACGACCAATGCAGTTGGCGAAATTGTATCTGGCAAGCTCAGGTTCCATTTTACATAGAAATCTTTCAAAGAACCTATTGTATAAGATTTATTCAAACCAATTTGTGCCAAACCATCACCAACACGGCAATTAATATTACTACGTTCTACAAAGGCCGTAATTGCTGTTGCCAGACCACCTGCACCTGCACCAACCGCAGCACCGATACCAATGGACTTACCCATATTAGAAGCTTCACCGTTTTGTATCAGGTCTACGATTTCAGCTGTAAATACAGGACGTAATCTATCCATTTCTTTTTCTATATCTATTGCAGGCAAGCAATCTGATTCACCGGCATTACAATAAATACCTTCACCTTTATATTTATCTAAATTCAAGGTCTTGAAATGACATTTTTTATCATCTGCACCAGAAGATAGTGCCTGATCTGCCGCCGTACTTGCTATGTTAACAGTGCCATTTAATTGATCTGTTGCGGCTTGTTGAATATCATCTTCTGATAATGCTTGTACACTAGTTGTAATTGTGGCAGTAGCAATAACCTCTTCCTGTACCCATTCACCGTCGCACAAGTCTATCGCAGATTCTAACTGTGTTAATTTATCGTACAACAAGACAACTTCTTCACATTGTTCTTGGTTAATCAGACTTGTAGTTGCAGGAATTTTATTTTCCATATAATTGCTGATTGTACCCATTGTACCATTTGTACGTAATTCTTCGGTCAGCATTTCACGATGTTTTTCATTGGTACAATCAAAAGCTCTTTTCCCGTGTCCTGCCAACGCACCAACACCAACACCAACAACCGCACCACCGCCAACGCCAACAACCGCAGCCGTATTCGTTTGATTCATCAAAGAAAAACCAAATAAATCTTTGTTGCAAGTAAAGGTTTCACCTGCAGACTTCCATACTTCTGCATACTGATCATTACCAACTGCACCGAACAACCAGCTGTTCTTAATCTGCGTATCTTTATTATAAGCAGCAACACGAATTAAGCATTCTGCTGTTGTTGGATCCCAACGCGCATAATGACCACGTTGCCCGTCAACACCAGGGTTACCTGTATTAACATTTACCCCCTGCGGATTTGTTTTTACAAGTATATTACCATTTTGGCTATTATACGCCCCCACGGTATTGTTATATTCTTCTGTCACTGCACCAGTATTTGATACAGCCGTGAAAGAAGAACCATAAGTATTTCTATCCAATAACCAACAAGTATTTTCTGCCTGATTTGGTGTTAGACCTGTTCTGCGCAAAACAAAGCTGTAATATTCTGGCTGAACTTTACGCGCATTAAAGTCAATCCATACATCAGATGCAGAACTATAAACATTTTTACAATCTTTACGAACCTCGCGTATACATCTTTCAACCTGAACGGAACATAAGCCCATACCATTAACGATAGAATTACGCAAATCTTCGTTAAACATATCGTTCAAACCGTTTGGCAAAGCCCCGTTATTTATGCATGCCAAAACATCGTTCATACATGTATCAACCGTATAATCAGAATTTTTTACCCCACCATCTGGACATTCTTGTTCAGGAGTATCTGGTTCATCTGGATTATTATTACCACCGTCATTATCACCAGTATTACCATTACTTGAACTAGTCGGCAAATCAGGAGACAAATTTCCAACTGTATTTATCGGCAAAGTCGGCATTGTTGGCATACGTTGCGATGCAGTCGTCTGCGTTACCCCCGAACGATTTAATCCGCGCACATTATAGCCAGCACGCGCAGTGCTTGTATCCGCAGCATAAACTGTCCCGATAAAAGCAAACATCCCAAGTCCTACAACGGATGTACCAAAAAATTTCAGCAAACTTTGCATAAAAATTCTCCCTTGTTATCTTTTATATTATAACCTAAAACAACACTAAAAAAAAGCATTTTTTAGACATAAATCCGCATAACTTTAAAGTTTTAATAATAGTATTGACAAAGTTTTTATTTTGTCTAAAATATAAATAATGAAAAAGTTATTAGACTTTTTAAAAACTAACCTGCACAGCATCATATGGACTATATGTTATTTTTTCATAGTCTGGCTAGTTATGCTGTGGATGTTTAATTTTGATATTTTTTCTGTTGTGCAGTGGCATATACTGGCACATGCAAAATTACGCGGTTTTCCTGGTTTTGTTTTTGGGCTGATGTTATTAGCCACCCTACCCTTATACATAGCAACAACAGTTCTAATATATAGAAATAAAAAACCTTTATTTACAATTCCACTATCAAAGTTCTTTGGCCCCGTTCCCATAGAGTCAGAGCAACAAAAACAAGCATCGCAAGAAATCTCAGAAAAACAAGAAGAAGTACCAGAAACCAAACCTTTCCCAGCCGAAATGCCGGCAGAACTTCACGCGGCATTCATAAAAGCCCGCAGTAATTTAGAGTTCAAACCAATAAAATCTAATTTTGACATATCTAATGTCATATCTACTGGGGGGGCGCAACCACCTCAAAACGAGAACGAACAAGAATCAGAAGCAAACGTATTCCCATTGCCAAGTGATTTTGACTTTGACGATTCCCAAAAAGAAACTTCTTACGAGTCCGCATTTCCTAACTTTACGCCAGTATTTCAAGACATAAATTTTGATGACGAGCCCGAAGAAGAAACACCACAAGAAAAATTATTAAATCTGTTAATCTCTGAGGGTAAAAGTGCAAAAATAGAAGACAATCTTGTTCTAACAGACAAGTCTGTTATCGCCGTTCACGACGATTCGGATTTCTGGATTGCAGATGAAGACGCTTGGTTTGCATCTGGTAAGCAAAAAAAATCACCTATACTAAATGTATTAGAAAAATCAAAACAACTGAATTTGCAGCCTGTTTTATATCTGGCCCAAACAAATATTATGGATTTAGAAAGCAGAAAACAAGACTGGGAAAAACAAGGTATAAAAATAGTTTTTGATATCAAAGATTTATAACTTTTTTACCAAACAGATTTCTTGTACTTTATTTTTAATTAGTTTTAATTTTGCCCAATCATTTATTGCAGCTTTAACTTTCTTAAACACATACAATTCATCACCTATGAAAAACGGTGCGACATTTAAAATTATTATTGCATTTTTCTTCATAAACGGACGCAAAGAATTAAGAATATTTACGATTTTATCTGTATCACAATTATATTGAATTATATTAGAAAAATAAAATCTGTCGTATTGTTTATCAAGCTTTGTATATAATTTTGTTAAATCAGACCAAATAAATTTACAGTTTGGTTTAACTGTTTTTTTCATTTGCGCATATTCCGATGGTAAAGGCATAAAATAATCTTGTCTGGAAATAATTTCATATCTGAATATATCATTATGCTTCATCTGATTCAGGAAATCTTTTGTATCCTGTTGGCAATAAGAAAAATCTAAACCAGAAAAATTATTTTTTCCAATGTTTTGCAACAACGTGGCATAATTGTCCAAATCTAATTTTTTTACCGCCCCCAACTTAATATCCATCATAACCTTAGAACAAAAAGAAATATCAAAAGTATCTATATTCTTTGGGCCATACAAAGAAAAAAACAAAGGCTGATCCCCGCTGCAGGCGACTGTTAACAAATCTTTTCCAGGAATTTCCATATACTGCGCAACAGTACGCAAATCTTCGTTAGTAATAACATAAGCAGGCGCATATTCAGAAAAATTCTGATTATCGTTTATAATATAATCACCATTAATATCATAGGCACTGCGCGCCTTATTCAAATCAAACATAGACCGAATTATAGACAATTTTACATTATTGTCAACATCAGATTAAAACTGTATATCAGAACATACCTCTACGGGTTCGGCCCAAGTTTTACAATACAAATCACCGAACACGGGTGTTTTTGTTTTTTCACATTGCGTTGTTTTAACACATTTATGACACACCAAAGTATCCATATCAAACTCTGTAGTTATAACTTCTTTGAAATTCCATTGATCTGTTTCATGCCTACCATTTAGCTCAATTTGATAATTAGCATTTGATACTTGATCACCAGTATAAGATTGTGCGGCAACACCACCAACGACGGTTGCAGCACCAAGGGTTCCAGCAGTTATAGCAATAGCCTTACTCGCAGCCATAGAAGCAGTAAAAGCGGCACTTGCGGCAAGCTTTGCAGAAGTCACAACCGCACCAATACCACTACTTATTGCAGCTCCACTTCCAGCACTCATCGCCGCAGAGCCAGCTGCCGCCGCTGCACCAGCTGCGATTGTTCCAGCACCTGCCGTAAAAACTGTTACAAGAACAGTTGCAACTATTATAGCTGTAATAATAATTGCTGTACCTATTGCACTTTTTGGGGTTTCTGATTTCGGTAAAGCACTTAAATCAACCAAACTAACGCATGCTTGACGGGCTGCCTCACGTCTAAGATCTTTGGAATTTTCACCCCTTATTTCCGCGACACGTTCTGCAATTTTTGCATAATCTTGCGTCATTTTTTCGTTTAATTCGTCAAATTTTTTATAATAATTATCCTTCGCTTTTTTAAGGGCTGAATTTGTTATCGCGAGCCTCGTTTGCTTTGTTAAGTTCGGAAATCTTGCATTGTTCCCAACATTTGCTGTTTTCGGTAATATCACCCCTGCAACCTGACGACCTGTCATACAATATTGAACAGTCGGATCTGATTCAACTGCAGATATTATTGAATTTATCCCCCTTTGTAACGAAGATATTTCCGAAGAAACCCTTTCTTTTTGTACTTCTGGAACACCTTCATCACCAACACGCTTAAAATATTCATCCGCACTTATTAAATTACCATTTTCATCTATATCTATATTTTCCCAGTAAATTGTACCATCAATAACACCTGTTAACGGCGCAATAGGGCCCGTTCCTTCATAACCGCCGGGTACCCTTCCCAGCGCAGTATCAGGAACCTGAGATAAATCTGCCAAACATAAGTCATAATTTATACCAAAGTTTTTTTCGTCTACAAAATATTCGCATATTTTATATTCCAACGAATTTGCCCCTAATCCCATAGCAACAATCTTATCGTCACAGTTTTCTGCGCTACCACAAACTTTTATCAAAGCCTCATCAACGGCATTTTGACATGCAGTAAGCATATTGTTATCTATATTCAACATTATTCCTTGAACAGTATTATATAAAATCTCATAAACATCATTACCCCTTATTTCAGTATCACCGTACTTTAGCTGACATCCGGTTAACTTGTCATAAGGGCACATACGTATAATTGTATCAGTATCCAGCCCAATACACTGTGTGTAATCTGCGCCACACATATCTTCAGACTGCAAGCATTCTTTTACCGCTGTTGTACATGAATCAACACGCATTGATGCAAGACGTGCAACAACATATTCCCATATCGGAGATTTTTCCGCATCTTCAGCAGAATTAGAATTTACACCACAAGAATTTAATTGCGCCTTACAAAAACTTAACATTGACTCTGGTCTAGTTAAACACATATCATATGAACCATCTGGGTCATTAGGGTCAATATTATCTTTACACGCCTTCTGAAAACAATCTGATATCTGTCCTACACAATCTTGTCTTACATTATCTTCGGCAATTAATTCCGCAACTTTCAGTTCTGGTCCTGCTTCTTTTAAGAACGCATCCCAAACCTGGTCGGCAACCGACACACAATTCTTTGTTACCGATTCGCATAATGGTTTTTTTGCTAATAATGTGTTATACATTGACCAAGAAATTTCTAAAGACGTAGACTCGCCAACAATAGAATAAAACAAAGGCGTTTCAGAGTCTTTTTCAATCGGTTTTGTATTATTTTGGGCGCTGTTTAATGCACACAAAGAAAAATCTTCGCCACATCCACCAGTTGTTTTCATACAGTTTTTAAATTCTGTCGCACACTGTCCCAAATTATATTTATTTGCATCACGAGCTTGATTAATTGCCAAATCCTGCAAAGCCCTTTGGGCTTCTGTCATTTTTTGTGTACTTTCAGATTTTAGTTTTTTTAAACTGTTTTCGTAAGCAATGCAATCAGACTTTATTTGTTGTGAATACATCAACTGTAACGTAGATAATTCTTTTGAACATTCAGGAATTCTTTCTGCACAAATATCATTAGAATATACAAATAATTCATAACCTATTTTTTCATCATCTTTCTTGTTTAAAGAAGTTTGCGCTGGTTGCCACAAAGATAAATCAATAGAATCTTGTCTGTTTTCTTCTTTTGTAGTTTTAATATCCGTACCAGATTCTAATGTTTCAATACCAACAGTTGCCAACATATAACTTTGTTGGTTTAATTCATTTATTTCTTCTAACATTGAATTAAGTTCGGCATTTGTATTACTACAAATACAACGACCACCGTTGGAATTGTCCAGCATACAAAAAGAATCCATACATCCATAGTATTTCTGACGACAATCATCACTTACAATTGTTGCCTGAGTTGCCGTTGTAATTTTGGTTCCTGTATTAATAACTTTTTGTGTTGCGCCCGCACGTGCTGCTACAACAGGCGTCGAAGTCGTTGTAGTTGTTGTTGCGCTGCGCGCAACTGTTGTTCGCCCAGTTGTCGCCGCACGCGCCGTAGTTGTTGTTGCAGTTGGCGTTGCTGCGCGTGCTGTTGTTGTCGCACTACGTGCAGAAACTGCATTCGTACGTGTTGATGTACTTGCTGTATTATTACTGGTTGCAGCCGCTGTACCACGCCGCTGTTGTGGAACCGCAGCCAAAGCTGCGGTTACAAACAAAGGCAAGAAAATAAAATATACTATTAGCTTTTTCACAAAAGTTCCCACTAGAACTGTGTATCCGTACAGGTCTCTACAGGATCACCCCATACCTTACAATTTTTACCTGAACCTTTCTTTTCACAGTTTTGAGCGCGTACACATCTGTGACAAACCAACGTTTCTTTATTAAATGTGGAAGTCACAGTTTCTTTGTAATTCCATTGTTCCGATGTTTTTGAACCAACCAATTCTAAGGCCGTTTCATTAGAAGAGCTCTTATCACCAACGGCCGGCAACACAGAAGATGAGGCATATCCAACACACGACATCTGCGCCGCATCACGACGTGCTTCTAATGCATTTTCTCCTTCAATTTCTGCCATACGTTCTTCTAACTTGACATAATCTTGGGCCATTTTTTCTTCCAACTCTGCATACCTTTTATTATAATTGTCCCTTGCCTTTTTCAATGCAGCTGTACCAATTATATAATTAGTCTGCACAGTTATATTTTCAAAACGCCCCTTGGTTGTATCGCCACGATTAATAACATTCCTTGTTCCACCATTGCCATCACTTGTTGTCATACCCTGTACCGTACGACCAGTCATACAAAACTGCACCGTCGGGTCTGCCTCTATAGTATCAATTATAGAGTTTATGTTTCTTTGCAACAGCGACAATTCCGAAGATACTGCATCTTGTTGCTTTGAACTATTTGCATTATTCACTGTTGTATTCAAGAAACCCGATAATTGTGGCATAACAGACATTTTTGGCACATTCTGACCATTAAATGTTATCTTAGGTGAGATATTCACATTTGGATTAAGCTTCGCCAAAGTGTCTACTAATGAAGTTACATCCATTTCAATATTACCTTCATCATTAAAACTTAAGCGCGTCCAGTCAATTGTACCGTCTATAACAACAGCATATTTTTTAGCTTCACCACCACCTAGACCCAATGAAGAATCCGGTATCTGCGCAACATCTTTAACACAATTATTATAATTAATGGTTAAACCATCACCACTAGTGTATTCACATATTTTATACTCTAATGAGTTTCCACCCAATCCATCATCTATTATTAAACCATTACAGCTTTCTGTATCACCACAAACTTTTATCATCGATTCGTCAACAGCATTCTGGCATTCTGTTAAGAAGCTATTATCAATATTCAACATTATACCCTGAACCATATTTGCCAGCTCATTATAAATATCTTCATTTTCTGTTATATTAGAATCTCCATACTCTTGCTGACAACCAACTAACTTTTCTGCTGGGCACATACGTATAATTGTATCAGTATCCAACCCAATACACTGTGTGTAATCTGCACCACACATATCTTCAGCCTGCAAGCATTCTTTTACTGCTGTTGTACATGAATCAACACGCATTGATGCAAGACGTGCAACAACATATTCCCATATAGGTTCCTCTTCTGCTTTTTCTGCAGATGATGCATCTATTCCGCACGCATTCAACGGAATCTTACACAAATTCAACATTGTTTCTGGACGTGTTAAGCACATATCATATGAACCGTCTGGATCATTCGGGTCAATATTATCTTTACACGCTTTCTGGAAACAGTCCGAAATAGAGCCAATACAGTTCTGACGTGCATTATCTTCGGCTATTAATTCTGCTGACTTTAATTGTGGTGCAACTTCTTTTAAGAAAGTGTCCCAAACCTGGTCTGCAACTGACACACAGTTCTTCGTTATCGATTCGCACAAAGGCTTTTTGGCTATCAATGTATCATAAGTTGATGCAGAAATTTCAATTTCTGCAACTTCTCCTTTTATTTTATAACTTTTCGCCTTACGACTATTCGCAGTCGTATTATCAATAGCCATTACCGTTGCACATTGTGAAAAATCTTCACCGCAACCACCAGTTGTTATCATACAGCTTTTAAATTCAACTGTGCACTGCCCCAAATCATATTTATTAGCGTTACGATATTGGTCCAGCGCAGCATCACGCAATGCTTTTTCAGCAGCAGCTAATTTTTGTGCACTTGCTGTTTTCTGCTGTTTCAAGCTGTTTTCATATGCACTGCAATCAGATTTTATCTGTTGAGAATACATTAACTGCAACATAGATAATTCGGACGCACATTCTGGAATTTGCGCAATACAAACCTCATTCACAGCACTATAAAGTGCATCCCCTTCTTTACCTTCAATAGTATTTTCAAAAGACAGCGCATCCCCAAAAATATCTTCATCATCATCAAATGATACATTCCACAAAGATAAATCAAGCGTACGATTGTTTTTTTCCTCGTCCGCATTCAAAATAGAATCTGCCACAGCTGTTGCATTTGCAATTGCAGCATCCGCCGCATCACCCATTTCAATTCTTTCAACACCTGTTGTTGCCATTTGATAGCTTTGCTGGTCTAATTTCTCAATTTCAGCCAAAACACTGTCTAATTCAGCGTTTCTATCACTACAAATACAACGACCACCACTATCATTATCTAACATACAGAAAGAATCCATACATCCATAGTATTTTTGACGACACGCATCGCTTACAACTGTGTTTTCTGTTGCGGCCGCTATCTTTGTTCCTGTATTAATAACTTTTTGTGTTGCGCCCGCACGCGCCGCCACAACAGGCGTTGAAGAAGCTGTTGACGTTGTCGCACTGCGCGCAACTGTTGTGCGACCAGTTGTCGCCGCACGCGCTGTAGTAGTTGTTGCAGTTGGCGTTGCCGCACGTGCTGTTGTTTTCGCACTACGTGCAGAAACTGCATTCGTACGTGTTGCTGTACTTGTTGTATTATTGCTGGTTGCAGCCGCTGTACCACGCCGCTGTTGTGGAACCGCAGCCTGCGCATTACATAATAAAAACACACTTAAAACAGAAAATATACCAAAGCGCTTCATATACAATCCTCTCAACATTTATTTAATTTTATCATATTTACAATATTTTTTAAAAGCTTTTTTTATAAAAAACGCCTTATACTCTTAGCACCCGCCATATTGACACACTATATTTTTGTATTATATTACATAAAGAGGCATGATAATGAGACGTGTGGAAACAAAAGAACAAACTTTTGACATAAATGAAGCAAAACAAGAATATTTTATACTGTCAGACGGCAGAGGTGTCTATAATAGACATAAACCTTTTTCAAAATATTCCCATGCATATGTAATAACAAACGAAAATCTGCGAGAAGTTTCAAAATTAATAAAAGATAAAAAAGGCCCTATTCTGACTGTTGCAGGCAGTGGCGACCAACCAATATTCTTTTCTTTAACTGGTAACAAAAACATTGACGCATTTGATATATCTTTCTGTTCCAAAGCAATTATGGATATAAAGACCAGTGCAATACAAAATCTAAACATCAATCAGTACAAACAGCTTTTAGCAGACCTGCACACAGGAACAAATTTTCAACAAATTCCAAACCTAGGACACATTTCGCGTTCTCTTCCAAACGACACAAAAACTTTTATACAGCAAATGAATATGTATGAAATTTTTGGCAATGGGCTTCATCCACGTAACTATGCAACATATATGCCAACCAGCGAAGAATACAATTATATGAAAAAAATAATTAACAAACCCTTCAAATTTATTTGGGAAGATTTAGAAAACATAAATCTTAAAATAGATAAAGAATACGATGTCATCCACTTATCTAATATCTTTGAATATAAAAACGCCGCGGAAATAGAAAGCACGATAATAAAACTTAAACCCTACATTAATAAAAACGGTTTTATAATACTTCAAACTGGGTATTTTAACGCAAACAACCAGACATTTTCAGAACTGCAAAAAAAATTTCAAAAATGGGCAAAGTTTTACATTGCTAAATTTGATAAAACAAAAATATCATCAGAAGCATCAATATTGTTACAAAAGACAAAATAAAACCCGCAAATGCGGGTTTTATTTTTTATTCTGCTTTAGCTGCTGCACGCTTTGTAGTTTTTCTAGCGGTTTTCTTTTCAGAAGCCACTGCTTTTTCTTCTACAACTTTTTCTTCTTTTTTTTCTTCAACTGCTTTAACAGCTTTCTTTGCATTTTCATCACGGTCAACCAATTCTATGATTGCCATTGGTGCAGCATCACCATAACGGAAACCAGCTTTCAAAACGCGAGTATAACCACCAGGACGTTTTGCATAACGAGGTCCTAAAACAGTAAACAACTTTTTAACTGTTGCAGCAGAGTTATTACCTAATTCACTTGCTGTCAAACGACGATTTGCAACAGTATCTACTTTTGCGCGGGTAATCAATTTTTCAACTACACTACGCAAATCTTTTGCTTTTGGCAAAGTTGTTTTAATTTGTTCTTTTTCAATTAAGTTTTTCGCCAGACCAATAAACAAAGCCTTGCGAGCGTTTGTATCGCGATTAAAAGTGCGACCTGCTTTCATATGTCTCATTGATTACTCCTTTATTTTTTCTGCCCCAGCTTTTTTGCTGGGGATTTTTTTGAGACGCCGCGCCCTAAAATTACTTTCAGTAACGCGGGATTGTTTTACTTTTGCGGTACAATTATATAAACTGCCCGTCGTTTGTAAAGTAATAAATTCCTGTACAAAAAATTAAAGTTTATGAAATGACCACAACAAGCATCCATAAAATTTAATTGTCCCCCACGCACAGGCAAGAAATTAAAGTTTATGAGACGATTTGGAAACGATTGGCGGTTCGCAGTGTAGTGAACCTACATAAGAACCGACAATCGTGACAAGCATCCATAAAATTTAATTGTCCCCCACGCACAGGCAAGAAATTAAAGTTTATGAGACTATTTGGAAACGATTGGCGGTTCGCAGTGTAGTGAACCTACATAAGAACCGACAATCGTGACAAGCGTCCATAAAATTTAATTTATTTATATGGGTCTTCGTATTTCTTTGCCAATTCAGCAATATTTTCTGGTGGCCAACCTGGTACTTCCATACCTAAGCCCAAACCCATTGCTTCCAATTGAGCTTTTATTTCATTCAAAGATTTACGCCCAAAGTTAGGTGTCTTTAACATATCAGTTTCTGTCTTTTGTACCAATTCACCTAACCAATTAATCTTATCATTCTTTAAGCAATTATTTGCACGAACAGACAATTCTAATTCATCAACGTGCTTTAACAATTTTGGATCAAATGGCAAAGCATCTTTTGCTTTTTCTTCTTCTGTTGGTGCATTAATTTGTGCTGGATCTTCAAAGTTAATAAATACAACCAACTGGTCTGTCAAAATACGTGCTGCAAAAGCAATCGCATCTTCTGGAGATACAGAACCATTTGTTTTAACTGTCAATTCCAACTTATCATAATCTGTTGATTGTCCAACACGTGTTTCAGAAACAGATGTTGCAACATTTAAAATTGGCGAGAATATAGAATCAACAGGTATAACCCCCAATGGCAAACCATTTGCGTGTGCACTTGCAGGAACATATCCACGACCTGTACCCAATGTTATTTCCATATCCAAATTCGCACCCTTATCCAATGTGCAAATTTCAGCATCTTTGTTCATTACTTCAACACCACCAGTTGTTTCAATCATACCAGCTGTAACAACTGCAGGACCTTTTACTTTTAAATAAGCTTTATGTTGACCTTCTGTCAAAGCTTTGAAATAAACACCTTTTAAATTCAAGATAATATCTGTAACATCTTCACGAACGCCAGAAATGCTGGAAAATTCATGCTGAACGCCATCTATTTTAATATAAAGCGGTGCACAACCCTGCAATGAAGACAATAAAACACGACGCAACGCTGTACCTAATGTTAAACCAAAACCCTTTTCCAAAGGTTCTGCAACCAATGTAGCTAAATTTGGATTATGTTCATCAACTTTGATATTCAACTTTTTTGGCTTAATCAAAGTCATCCAGTTTTTTTCAATCATGAAATTTCCTTTTGGCTTAGTTTATTATTTTCACCATTATTTGCACGTACTCTTATACGCGCCCGAAAATTTTATATCACAACGTAACAAAAGTCAAATATTTATTGCTTTTTTAGCACAAATATTCACCCAAAGATTTATTGACAACAATTATTAATGTACTAATATAATTTTATAAAACAAGGGAAATTATGAAAAAAATATTTTTTACTTTATTTATCTTTTTAATGCTCGTCTGCTCCGCGAATGCGGCAAGTTATACCATCCAAGAAACACATTACATTTCGGAACAATTAACAATAACCAAATATAAAACACAATCTGGGCAAGCATATAAAACAAACAAAAAAGTTCACCCCAGAGCAAATAAAAAGCGTTATGCGACTTCTTTAGAACTTTATAAAAATCAAATATAAAAAACCCGCAAAAAGCGGGTTTTTTATTAATAAAGAAATATTCATTATACACGACGAACTTTCTTTGGACGGCATCCGTTGTGTGGGATACGTGTTGTATCTGTAATAGACTGCACAATCAGACCAGCGTTCGCCAAACCACGTACGGCAGATTCACGACCTTGCCCAATACCACGCATCAGAACGTCAACTGTTTTCATTCCCATTTCTGCAACTTTTTTACCAACAGCATCAGCAACAACTGTTGCAGCATATGGTGTTGACTTTTTTGCACCTTTAAAATTATTTGCCCCAGCTGTTGCCCAAGTCAAAACCGCACCAGACTGGTCTGTAATAGTGATACGTGTATTATTGTTTGTCGCAACCACATGAGCAATACCATGTGATACTTTTTTTACGACTTTCTTTTTAGCTTTTGTAACTGCCATTTTTATTTTACCTTTTTAGATGTCTTCAATTAACTATAGTGTTAATCTCTACCTGTTAATATTATTTACCCTTTACTGCGGAACCAGCAACAACTACGCGTTTACCCTTACGAGTACGTGCATTTGTCTGAGTACGCTGACCGCGAACTGGCAAACGATTACGATGACGAATACCGCGATAAGTTTTTAAATCTTGCAAACGTTTAATATTCATTGCAACTTCGCGACGAACGTCACCTTCTACTTTAAAGTTTTCTTCTATATACTTAGAAATTTTAACTACTTCCTCGTCAGTCAAATCTTTCGCGCGAAGACCGTCTTTTAACTTCAAAGCCTTACAAATTTGTGCAGACTTTGCTGGCCCAATACCATGAATGTATTGCAACGCGATTTCAATACGCTTATCCGTAGGAATGTTTACACCTGCTATACGTGCCATTTTTCTTTTTCCTTTTTATTAACTGCGGTCGCTTACAGCGCCCGATATAAAAACCTATAAATCTGCCGTAGACTTATAAGTTCATTTTATTTTGCTGATTTATTTTATAAAAAATGCAGCAAAAGTCAAATTTTGTTTTACCCCGTAAAACTTAAAGTGAGTTTAACGGAAGCGTCCTTTTTTCTGCGTCTGTTTAATAACGCTTTTATATTGTTTTGCAACCATATAAGACTGAACTTGATTCATTGTATCAAGTACAACACCAGCAACGATTAACACACTTGTTCCGCCAATCGTTAAAGGCATTCCCATATGAGTATTCAATATAATTGGAACAACGCAAACAACTACTAGGTACAGAACACCAATTGCAGTTGTACGAGAAACAACATTATCTAAATAATGCATAGTTTGTTCACCTGGCCGAACGCCTGGAATATAACCACCAGCATTCTTCAAATTATTACTTGTTTCTTCAGAATTAAATATAACCGCCGTCTGAAAATATGCAAAGAACGCGATTAAAATAGTATAAGTAATAATATAAGACCATCTGCCATACGTAAAGAATCCCATTATATTCTGTACTATCAAATTTTCACTTTGAACAAAGCGTTGTATGAAAGCCGGCAACATCATAATACTTGCTGCGAAAACAGGTCCCATAACACCAGACATATTTACTTTAATTGGCAAATAAGAAGCGTTTGTATTCATAACACCATTTGCCATAACTTGACGAGGATACAAAATTTGAATACGACGTTGCGCTTGTTCAAAGAAAGCTATTAATGCAATTATACCAATAACAAAAGCAACTACCAAAGCTATCATTGCTGGGGAAATCTGACCGACAGACCCCAAAGAGAATAATTGCGCAATTCCACCAGGAACTTCTGCTATGATACCAGCAAAGATTAACAAAGAAGCGCCCTGCCCTATACCGCGTGCCGTTATCTGTTCTGCCAACCACATAACAAAAACAGTTCCACCAACCAAAGCAATTATGGCAGACAACTCAAAAGCAAATCCTGGGTTAACCACAGCTGATACACCGTTAACTGGTGCCATAGATTCCAAACCACGAACAACAGCCCAACCTTGAACGACTGCTAAAAACACCGCCAAGTAACGAGTATACTGATTAATTTTAATACGCCCAGATTCACCTTCTTTACGTAATTCATTTAAAGATTTGCTTGTCGCCGTTAACAATTGTAAAACGATAGACGCAGATATGTATGGGAAAATATTTAAAGCCAATACTGACATACGCGATAAAGACCCACCAGAGAACATATCAAACATTCCCATCATGCCGCTTCCTTCACCACTAAACAAATGAAGAACAGCTGATGCATTTACACCTGGCAATGGGATAAAAGAACCGATTCTATAAACCAGTAATGCCCCCAATGTAAACAAAATACGTTTTTGTAAATCAGTTAAGTTTCCAAAAAATCTTTTAATGAATTTCATGTGAACGAACTTTCTAATTATAAGTTTGCATCTGACATTATCAGATGCAAACATACATTAATATTATTTGTTTTTAATTGTTCCACCAACTTTTACGATGGCTTCTTCTGCGGCCTTGGACCATTTATCTGCAACAATATTTACAGGTGTTTTTATTTCACCTTTTGCCAGAACCTTAAGGCCAGACATTTTACGGTTAATAATTTTTGCGTTTAACAAAGAATCTATTGTAATTGTTGATTTCGCATCAATTTTACCTGCAGCGATAAACTTTTCAATATCACCTAAATTAATTGTTACATATTCTTTAGCGAATGGATTATTAAAACCAAACTTTGGGAAACGACGTAAAATTGGCATCTGACCACCTTGGAAAGTAGCCTGTTTACGAGAACCACTACGAGATTTCTGACCTTTATTACCACGACCAGAAGTTTTACCCATACCAGAACCGATACCACGACCAACGCGTTTAACGCTTGAACGTGCCCCAAAATTATCCATCAATGCATTCAGTTTCATTTTATTTTCCTTTATTCCTATGAACACTTAATATTTAAGTAGTTCTTTTTCGCACACAAACAAGTGTACTCGGTTTACAAAATTATTTTTCAACAATTTGAACCAGATGAGAGACTTTTGCAACCATACCACGAACAGCAGGTGTATCACCTAATTCTTTTGTTTTACCAACGCGCCCCAAACCTAATGCAGCAACAATTTTACGCTGATCTTCCGGGCGACCGATAATGCTTTTTACTTGCTTTACAACTATCTTAGCCATAATTTATTTCTCCGTTTTACTGTTGCCAATTATTTTGCTTCTGCGTTATCGACTGTGCTTTCTAATTTTTTGCCATCACGCCCTGCAATGATTTCCGCGACTGTCTTACCACGACGTGCAGCAACAGTCTTTGGGGAATTCATTTTAGCAAACGCCAAGAACGCAGCACGAATCATATTATTAGGATTATTTGACCCTTGTGATTTTACAACAACGTCTTGAACGCCAAGGCATTCAAATACTGCACGTAACGCACCACCTGCAATGATACCAGTACCTGGAACAGCACTACGTACAACCAATTTACTTGCGCCATATTTTGCAGCAATATCATGATGCAAAGTACGACCTTCTTTCAAAGGAACGCGTATCATTTTTGCTTTAGCAGCTTTAGTAGCCTTTTGAACAGCACTTTGTACTTCCAAAGCTTTACCTTTACCGAAACCTACGCGACCAGCCTTATCCCCGACAACAACCAGTGCCGAGAAAGACATATTACGACCACCTTTTACAGTTTTAGATACACGATTGATAGAAACCAATTTGTCTACCAAGTTATCCGTCTGCAATTTTTTATCATCAAAACGTGCCATTATAAACTCCGTATATTCTTAAATTCTAACGCCACCTGCGCGGATAGCTTCGCACAGAGCCTTTACACGACCATGATAGCGATAACCGCCACGGTCAAAATAACAATTATCGGCAATATTTGCTTTAACTGCACGTTCTGCGAACGCCTTGCCAACTAATTCAGCACCAGCAACATTCCAACCTTTGCCGCCGAAACCTTTTTCTTTCGAAGACGCAGCGCATACAGTATGACCTTTTGCATCATCAATCGCTTGAATTTCAATATGACGTCCAGAACGAAATACTGACAAACGTATTTTTCCTGGGTTCTTTCTTTTCAACGCAGCGCGATTAGCCAACGTGCGTCTTTCTTCTGTAGACAAATGTTTTAACATTTCGTTTCCTTTTTTCTATCCCCGTAACAGCGGGAATCAAACCTTATTATTTCTTCTTACCTTCTTTGCGGCGGATTCTTTCACCCTTATAGAAGATACCTTTACCCTTATAAGGATCAGCTTTGCGAACTTTATGAACTTTATCAGCAAACTGACCTACCAAACATTTATCAATGCCGCTTATAACAAATTCTGTTGGGCTTGTAACTTGAACACTTAAACCAGCAGGTATTTCCATAATAACATCATGAGAATAACCAGCTACCAAAACTAACTTGTTACCGTTAACAGATGCTTTATAACCAACACCGTTCATATACATTTCTTTAGAAAAACCACTAGAAACGCCTTCTACTGCTGCACGAACGTTGCGTGCCATTGTACCCCACATCGCACGAGAGACTTTATCTTCCGCATCTTTAGGAGTAACAACAACCTGATCCGCTTCGATAACAACATCAACCAAACCGGCATGTTTCGTATCCAAAGATAAACTTAATTCACCCTTTGGGCCTTTGATTGTCAAGACGTCCCCAGCAATTGCCGCAGATACGCCTTCTTTCAATTTTACTGGATGTTTTCCTGCACGAGACATAACTTAATCCTCACTTAATAATTATATAACTTTGCACAATATTTCACCACCGACATTCATCAAGCGGGCTTTGTGATCAGTCATAACGCCGTTTGGTGTAGAAACAATTGCGATACCCAGACCGTTTAATACTTTCGGCATTTTTGCACAGCTTGCATATACACGACGGCCAGGTTTTGAAACAACTGAAATTTCTTGAATTGCGCCATTTCCGCCAACATATTTTAATTCAACGACCAAATTAGCACGATGTTCGTCTATTTGTTCTTTGCGGAAATCTGTTATAAAACCTTCATCCTTTAAAACAGATAAAACTGCAGCACGCAATTTACTGTTTGGGACAGTTACAAATTCTTTACCGGCATTCTGACCGTTACGAATACGTGTCAGCATATCTCCGATTGGGTGTGATAATGACATCTTTTACTCCTTCTAAGCAACGAGTTCTCTCGTTCCAATACCCAGCTGCATTGTCCACAACTGGTGTTAAATTTTACCAACTAGATTTACGTACACCTGGCAACTTACCTTCGGACGCCATAGTACGCAACTGTTGACGACACAGACCGAACAAACGTGAAAAACCACGTGCACGACCTGTAACAGAACAACGATTGTGCAGACGTGTTGGATTTGCATTACGTGGCAATTTTGCCAATTTTTTCATTGCTTCCATACGTTCGTCTGGTGATGCGTTTACAGACATTTTTGCTTTAATCGCTTCGCGCTTTTTTGCGTATTTTGCGACTAATTTTTCACGTCTTTTCTGTTTATTTATTAACGCTAATTTAGCCATCTTTATACCTTTTTAATTATTTCAAAACCAATGGCAAGCCGATTTTAGTCAGCAATGCACGTGCTTCTTCATCAGTCTTTGCTGTTGTCGCAATAACTATATCCATACCGCGAATAGCATCAATTTTATCAACTGAAATTTCTGGGAATATCAAATGTTCTTTAATTCCAAAAGCATAATTTCCACGACCATCAAACTTAGACTTTGATAAACCACGAAAGTCTTTTACGCGTGGCAACGCAACTGTAATTAATTTATCCAAGAAATCATACATTCTTTTACCGCGAAGTGTAACTTTTGTACCAATAGGCTGACCTTCACGTAAACGATACGTAGCGATAGATTTTTTTGCTTTTGTAATAACAGATTTCTGTGCAGCAATCGCTGTTAAATCTGCGGCTGCAGAATCCAATTTTTTCTTATCTGAAACAGCTTCACCAACGCCCATATTCAAAACAATTTTTGACAGCTTTGGAACTGCAAACATATTCGTATACCCGAATTCTTTAACTAATTCAGGAACGATTTCTTTTTCATAAATTTCACGCAATCTGCTTTGCATTTTTTATTCCTTAACGTTTTGCCTCCGTAACAGCGGAGAACGGTTATTATTATATTTGTGCACCGGACTTTTTTGCAACGCGAACTTTTTTATCTCCGTCCATTGTATATCCAACACGTGTTGCTTTCTTAGTTTTTGGGTCAACTAATGCAACATTAGATACATGGATAGGAGCTTCGCGATCAACAATATGACCAGCTTGTTCTTGCGTTGGTTTAATGTGCCATTTATGACGATTAACACCTTCAACTACAACGCGTGATTCTGACGGGCGCGCTTCCAGTACTTTACCTTTAACGCCTTTATATTTTCCCGAAATAACTACGACTTCGTCGCCTTTCTTAATTTTCATCTTGTAACCTTTTCTCTAACTTCTGGCTTAAATCTTTATTTTAATTCAACCCATCGTTATATTACTTCTGGTGCCAAAGACACGATTTTCTGAACGTCATATTTACGACGAACTTCACGTGCAATAGGCCCAAAAATACGTGTTCCAATTGGTTCAAAATTATTTTTGTTGATTAATACAACAGCATTATCATCAAAACGAATGATAGAACCATCTGGACGTTTTACAGGGAACTTTGTACGTACGATAATTGCACGTTGAACTGTACCCTTTTGAACTTTACCACGTGGAATTGCTTCCTTAATAGCGACGACAATTTTATCGCCAACAGTTGCATAACGACGATGAGAACCGCCCAAAACCTTGATGCACATAGCTTTACGCGCACCAGAGTTATCTGCAACTGTCATAACTGTTTCATTTTGTATCATAACTTCACCTTTTCCCTGCAAGCGAGGCAATCCCCCGCTGCTTTGTTATAGGTTCCGACTGCCCTGCCCTTTTAACGCAAAGCCTCAAAGAACCTTGTTGTGATTTTAGTCTACGACTTCAACCGCTTCGTCCTTAGAAACGCCGATGCGCCCCTTTACAACCCAAGATTTTGTCTTAGAGATTGGACGATGTTCTTCAATTGCAACGATATCACCAACTTTATATTCGTTGTTTTCATCGTGTGCCTTGTATTTTTTATTCTGCTTAACGAACTTACCATACAATGGATGACGGAAGCGGCGTTCTACTTCAACAACAACCGTTTTGTCATTTGCTGTACTTTTTACTGTTCCTTGCAGTACACGTCTTGGCATAACTATAATCCCTTACATTTGTTAAATCAACTTTTATAAATTATTTTATAAAAATTGACACCGTTTTTATTATCCGATTTCGGCATATGATAACTAATTTTTTAGAAATCTCAACAAAAATCGACAATTTATTTTTTTGCAGCGTTAATTTTTGTTTTTACGCGTGCAATTTCGCGACGAGTCTGACGCATAACATGTGTCTTTGGCATCTGACCCGCAGCATGCTGAAAGCGTTGATTAAACTGTTCTTTTTTCAAATTATCCAGTTTCCCCTGCAAAGCTTCCAACGTCAAAGATTCTTTTTCTACTTTCTTTTCTGCCATTTCTTAACCTTTTTGCCCATGCCCCTTTTTATCGGGTGCGCAATTAATTAATTAGCCTTACGTTCTACGACTTTTGTTTTTACCGGCAATTTTGCAGCCGCCAAAGCAAAAGCTTCATAAGCGACTTCCGGTTTAACACCGTCTAATTCAAACAATATACGACCTGGTTTTACGCGGCAAATCCAGTATTCAACTGCACCTTTACCTTTACCCATACGAACTTCTGCTGGTTTCTTTGTAACTGGTACATCTGGAAATATGCGAATCCACAATTTACCCATACGTCTCATATGACGAGTAATTGCACGACGCGCAGCTTCAATCTGACGCGCTGTTACGCGTTCCGGCGTCAAGGCCTTTAACCCGAAAGAACCGAACGCCAATTCGCTGCCACCTTTTGCCACACCATGAATGCGGCCTTTGTGCTGTTTGCGAAATTTTGTTTTATTTGGCATTAACATAATTATTACCTTTCATTTTTTCTTTAATTTTTGATTGCTCGGCACCATATAGATGACGTCAAAAATTATTTATTACCCTTCTTTTCGCTGCTGCCGGCGTATTCGGCGGGACGCGCCATTTCAGAAGCCAGCTTTTCTTTATTTACAACGTCACCTGTGTAAATCCAAACTTTTACACCAATAACGCCATAAGTTGTTTTCGCCTGAATTGAAGCATAGTCAATATCAGCACGCAATGTATGCAAAGGTATACGACCTTCACGTATTTGTTCGCTACGCGCAATTTCTGCACCATTTAAACGACCAGAGCACATTACTTTTACACCTTGTGCCCCTGCTTTCAATGCGTTTTGTACAGCTTTTTTCATTGCACGTTTGAAAGAAACACGACCTTCTATTTGTTGTGCAATGCTTTGTGCAACTAATTGCGCATTCAAATCAGGACGGCGTACTTCATAGATATTAACTACAACTTGGTCATTTTTAACCAATTTTTTAATATCATTACGCAAAGCTTCAATATCAGCACCGTTTTTACCAATTATCATACCTGGACGAGAAGTATGAATTGTAACAACAACTTTTTTTGCAAAACGTTCAATAACGATTTTTGCCAAACCTGCTTTTTTCAGTTTCTTTTCAATAAATTTACGAATTTTAATGTCTTCTGCCAATAAATTCGCATAGTCTTTCTTACCTGCAATCCAACGTGAATCTGTTACTTTATTAATAAACTCACGCAATGAAATAGGTGATACTTTCTGTCCCATTTTATTTTTTCCTTACTGTTATGGCAAATGTTCTTGAAACCTTTCGGTTTTATTCAAGATGTCTTGCAACATCTATACCACTTGCCATTTTACTTATTTAGCTTTTTCTTTTTTAGCCGTTTTCTTTGTTTCTTTCTTAGATGGCGCAACACCAGATTCTAAAACAATTGTCAAATTTGAGAATGGTTTCAAAATCGGTCTGGCACTACCACGTGGTCCTGCCATTATACGCTTCATTGTCAAAGCTTTTCCGCACCAAATTTCTTTTACGAACAAGCTTTCAACCGGAAGATTTTTATTGTGTTCTGCATTAGCAATAGCAGACAACAAAGTTTTCAAAACTTCACCAGCTACGCGCTTTTTTGAAAATTTCAAAACATCAATTGCACGTTCTACTGGTAAACCACGAACAGTGTCGCATACCAAACCAAGTTTTTGGTGGCTGACGCGAATTAATTTATTAAACGCGCGAACCTGATTATCTTTTATACCATATCTTGTAGTTGTCATGACTTTCTACCCCACTTTATTTCTTGGCTGCTGCTTTTTTATTTGCCGCATGACCTTTAAATGTACGCGTTGGTGCGAATTCACCCAACTTATGCCCAATCATATCTTCTACGATAGAAACAGGGATGAATTTATTACCGTTATGAACTTCAAAAGTCAAACCAACCATTGGTGGTACAATCGTGCTACCACGAGACCATGTTTTAATTGGTTTATGGTCGTTTTTTTCGTTCGCCGCTGCCGCTTTCTTTAAGACGGAAGGATGAACATAAGGACCTTTCCATACTGAACGAGACATCAATTACTCCGTTTTTTCTTTTTTCTCCGTCACCATATAGATGACGGTCTATTCATTATTTCTTCTTTGCCAAATGTCTGCTGCGGATAATCATCTTAGCAGTACGTTTATTGCTACGGGTACGATATCCCTTGGC
>CALXLG010000008.1 GCA_944389135.1 uncultured Alphaproteobacteria bacterium | reverse complement strand
TTGGTCACAAGACTAAAGTCTGCGACAGGGCGGCACTTCGCGTTGCTTCGTAGTCGCCATATCAGCCATATCTTAAACCTAGTGTAATCAATATTACAAATAAGCAGTTTGGTTTTCAAGATTTTTTATGATATAATAAACCTGATATGTATGTAAGGAAGGAAGTCAGGGATGAGAAATTTTAAACGTTTTTTTCTGAATTGTTCTGTTTTCGCATTGTTGCCGGTTATTGCAAATGCTGCAGGTACTTATTATACAGGGTATTATCAAAGACCACAACAAAGCTATTCTAGCCAAAATTATGCTCAAAGACAAACTGGTTATAGTACTTATAACAGAAATTATTCATCCCCAGCGTATTCCAGTACAAGATATACCACACAAACCAGTTCAACTGCTCAGAATAGTGCGGCAACAAGTAACAGTGTTACAAGTGCAAGTGCGCAAAAAAGTGGTGGTTTTTGGCTGGATGCTGGTGTTTCTCGCGAAACTGCTATGTGGCAGTTTGATATGAAAGAATCAGGCAGTATATTACATTATGATAATGTGTCGTGGAATGTTTTTGATGCACAAGCTGGGTACTTATTTGATTTAGGAAATACTAAAATGCAGGTTAATGCTGGCTTTAAGTATGGTATGCAGGCTGGCGAGTCGTCTATGGTTGATGATGATGTTACTAATGGTGGGTATTTTATAACTCAGTGGATAAATGCTGATGATAATAGTGTTATTGGTGATCAAATTGGGCATGCTCTATCAATTGGTACAAGCCAAGGCGGCAGTATGATGGGCTTTAATGTTGGTTTTGGTTTGGTTGATTTCTTTAAGGTTGGAAATTTGAAGTTTACCCCGTCTGTTGGATATAGGCATTTTAGTTATAATTTAACAACAGAAAAAAATTATGGACTTTCTGTCGATACTGCGGCTTGTTTTGAAGTAAACGGTGAAATTCAATGCGACCCAGCAATTATTGTTGATTTAGGTGATGATAAACAGCAAATTATATGGCGTAATGAAATAACTGGTAAAATGGAAATTGCAAGCGGCGCCACAAGTATAGATACACAGGGTACTTATTATTATCAGCAACCAGGGGTTAGCCATGATTATGATGTTGCGTGGTCCGGACCGTATGTTGCAATAGATATGGATTATGTTATAAATCAAAATAATGCTGTTAATGGGCGGGTGGAATTAGGACTGCCAGGATATAAAGCAACAGGCAATCAACCATATCGTTTTGATTGGCAACATCCAAAAAGTGTCGAAGATGAAGCAGGTATGGGCTCTGCTTTGCATTTTGGTTTGGGGGCTAATTGGACAACTGCAATAACGAATTCTGTTGCACTTTCTATTGGCTTGACATATGATTATTACTCTGTAAGTGATGCAGATGCCAAAACTTATTTAAATGAGACATATTATACAGATTTGTATAATAGTATTTTGAATTCTGCAACTTGGGGAGGGAACGAAGAAAATATGTTGAACCCAGAAACAGGCGACCCTGTCGCAATAAATATTAAAAATCTTGAAGAACAATGTCCAGGATGGGTTTGTTCGTCAAATGGTGAAATAGAGTCTTTCTATAAATCTATTGGAATTAGAGTTGGACTTAATGCAACATTCTAAATAAATGAAGATAGTACGATTGTTTTCTTGTCTATTGTTATGCACCACATTTTTATGTGGTGCATATGCTGCAGATTTAAAAAGTACTGCTGCGATTAGTATTACAAGTGACACTGCTGCAAATGCGAAAAATATTGCTTTTGATGAGGCTAGACGACAAATTATATCAGAAGTTTTGTTGCCATATGCAAATCCAGAACAGCTAAAAGAGGCCGTAAAAAATGCAGAATCTGGGACTTTGACTAATTTAATTTCAGAATCTAGCATTGATGGTGAACGCTTGTCAGATACAACATATTCTGCAAACATAACAATGATAGTTGATAGAAAATCTGCTAAGAACTGGATGACAGAGAATAGTATACAAAATTGGTTAAGCGACGGTGTTTCAGAAGATGCGGCAATTGTACAAATTATTATGACTGATAAACTTGCGGGCTGGATGGAGATACAAGAAATAGCTCGTAATGAGGATATAAATTTATTTACTAAATATATAAACGGAAATCAAATAACTGTCGAGATTCCTACTTCTAGTCGTACAGCTTTTACAATTGCTGTTCGTGAGAAAGGGTGGCGTTTTTCTAACTCGGATGGCGTTTTAAAGATTTGGAAATAATTTACGAATAAGTTCCTATTACTATTAGTAAGCATTTGATACACCATACTGAATAAGTATGTAGGTGATTTGTGTGAATAAAAAATTCATTTTTCTATATGTTTTTTTGCTTCCGTTTGAGAATGTTTGCTATGGTGCAGATTCTAAAGATATTGAAAAAGATAAATCTGAATTAATTTTATCTATTCGGCGGATTGGCTTAGATTTCTCTAAAACACAGGTACGAAATTCCGCAGCGTATGAAGATTCGCCAATAACTGCTTTAAGTGCGGACAGTCAAGAATATATAAAAGGAATCTTAGATACGGTTTTGGAATATAAAAAAGATAAAATTGTTTGGGATAATAGTGTTTTTATAGAATACGCAAAAACGACATTAAAGCAAGATAATGCAGATGAAGTTTCAGATGAAACGGCAGATAAAATATTATTGACCAGTGCTCTTTCATACGTATATAAAAATTATAAAGGGCTAAAATTTGGACCGACAATTCAAGAGTCTTATGAAACACAGTTCACAAATACTATAGAAAACCCCAGACAGAATATATTTAGGACAAATGCAGGACTTTCGTTGTTTGACCATAAGATTATAAAAAATTTATATTTATCTGCTATATATGAATACGACTTTACGTATTCTGAATTACCTAATAGTAAATTGGGGGCAGAGTTTGGGTGGCGATTAGAGTATTTAATAAGGGAAGGGGTGAAGTTTTCTTCAAACGGATATTACAGAGAATATTTTGATTATTCTGAATACATCCCGACAGATTTAGAACGAGACCTTAGCGCAGTTATAAGATTTGATACAAATCTGTGGGGTAAATTTACCATGGGGCCTTATATTCAATATAGACTTGCAAAAGCGAGAGGAACAAAGTTATATGGTAGCAATTTTATAATTGGGTTGTCGTTTAGCTATATCAATAAATTTTTATTAAGATAAAACTTATTTTATAACGTTAAATTTTATACTGGTCGTGGCACCTTTCTCGTCTGTGATTCTTAAGGTATGTTCACCCATCGGAACTTTGTATAACAGTGTTTCACCAGATAATGTTGTACCGATAATGGTATTATCTAAAAACCAAAATATGTTTACATTGTCCATGTCTGACAAAGCCCTAAAAGAAACCATTTCCACATTTTTATTTGATGTTATAACAATATTTGTATCAGAAATAGGCGAAACAATAACAGGTGTGCTTCTGGCGTTAAGAATTTCATCAAGATTACAGTCTGGCATAAAATTAGGTGGTGTTTTTCGTTTTATGCCGGCTCGCTTAAACATATCTAAATACTCTGCGTCCCAAAATTCAAAGACTTCCATCCTTGTTGTTTTTTTATCTTTTGTGCAGGCGCGCAAGCCCGTTTTTATATCAATTGGTATCGCGCGGTATATTGTGTTTGTTTCTATTGGTGATTTGCCAGGTATGAAATAGGATTTTATCTTTTGTGGACAATACTTCCCAGCCAATCCACCAACTTTATCACACATTTCTATTTCTGTAATATTTAAATCATCATTATAAAAGTTATTGTTTTTTATCCCCGTTCCGTGGGCGTTATAATAATTTGTAATTTCATTTGATAAAGAAAAATATATAGGGGCGGCTGTTTTTGCGCCACTAAATGAATTGTTGGGGGTGCCGTCAAAATTTCCTACCCATACAATCAAGACAAAGTCGCCAAAAATACCAGCTGTCCATGCGTCACGATACGAAGAAGATGTCCCTGTTTTCCAATAATGTATTAATTGTTGCTGATTGCTTTTTGTAAATGGAATTTTTTTAGTGGGAATTGATTGGCGTGATAACATATCTAGTACCATGAAAAAAGCTTCGGGTGTTAATATAGGTTTTTCTTCAACTATTGGTTCGTTCAATTTTGTTTTTATCTTTAGGTGTTTCCCAAGATTGGCCATTGTTGAATATATTTCTGCCAATTCTAGCATAGATACTTCGGCACCGCCCAGTGCAATTGATATGCCATAGTGGTCCGGAGATTTTAATTTGCTTACCCCAGATTCCGATAAAATTTTATAAAAGCTCTTTGTTCCAATTTGCTTTAATAAATTTATTGCAGGTATATTTCTGGAATGTGTCAAAGCGTCTTTTGCAAGTACAGGACCATAAAACTCACTATCAGAATTTTCTGGTGCATAAACACCAAAATTAATTTTTGCGTCTTTTAATAATGTCATAGAGTGTATTAAACCTTTATCAACCGCCATTGCATATATAAGAGGTTTTAATGTTGAACCAGGGCTTCTTCGTGCACGAATACCATCGTTTTCACCGTATATGTTCTTGTTAAAGTAATCTACAGAGCCTATATAAGAAATTATCTCCATCGTTTTATAGTTTAATAGTATTGCTGCAGCGTTGTTAACACCGATAGAATTTCTCTGGGATATTTCATTTTTTAGTCTTCGTTCTAATTTTTGCTGCAGTTTTAAGTCAATGGTGGTTGTTATAAAAGATTCTTTTTGTCCCAAGTCTTGCCAATAAGTAGGAGTACTTTTTTCTATTTCTTGATTAATAAAATGAGGGGCTAAAAAAGGAAGTTCTTTTGTCGTTCTTGCTTTTATTGGCATATCGGCAAGAAGAATTAGATTATTATCTTGCGGATATTTTTGTAGCCAACGTGTAACCAAATCTTTTCTCATTTCTTTGATATTGGAAATTCCGCTTGTTGTGTTTAAGCTTCGTTTAATCGGGTTCTGGGGAATTGTTGAAAGTGTTATAGATTCTATTTTTGAAAGCTTATCCGGCGTTTTTTCAAAATATATTAAAGATGCTGCACCGATACTTTCTATGTTTGAACCATATGGGGCAAGATTTAAGTAAGCTTCTAATATTTCGTCTTTTGAATAAAATAAATCAATATAAAATGCTGCGGCAATTTGTTTCAGTTTACCTGGTATTTTTGTGGTGTTTAAGTCATATTTTAGTCTGGCAACCTGCATAGTTATAGTTGATGCCCCAATTGGTCGGTTGCCACCACTGAAATAATTTATGGTGGCTTTTATTAATGATATTGGATTGATACCGGGGTGATAATAAAAATATTTATCTTCGTATAAAATGGTTGCTTGCTTAACATAAGGACTGATTTTGTCCAAGGGGGTAAAAAGACGATATTTTTCATCTGCACTTAATGTAATTCGTAATAAATTCCCATTCCTATCAAAATATGCGTTGGAAAAATGCGTTTCGTTTAACAAAGCAGGGGTAAAAAATATTTTTATAAAAAAATAAATTATGCATATTGAAAATAAACCAATAAACAAAAACTTATGGCGGTAAAGATTTTTTACCACCAAATTTTTTTGTGAATCTAAATTTTTATTAATTCGCTTCATTTAATACTGTAAAAGTACCTGTTTTACCAACTGCTTTCATCTGTGGATTATACATAGACGATGCCTGAATTGGTGGAACAGTAAATTTGCCAACAGAACCTAGTTGTACTTTGTATTCTATTTCTATGCCAGATTTATTTAGGTCTGTATAGATTAATATTCTATCTTCACGGGTTTCTATTGTTGCATTGTCTGTTGACGTTGTTATTGTTTCTGGAATAAATCCACCTGTCAATAAGTCAGTAATTACAACATTTTGCAGATAATCTGTGTTGCCCAGCGTTCGTGCAAATATTTTTGTTGTTATAACATCCCCTATATTGCCTTTGCTTATACGATTACCTTCATTATCATAATATTCGCGTACGATTTCAATGCCGTTTGACTGTTGCTTTATTGTTTTAGGATATCCTTGCTGCAATACAGAGTAATATAATATTTTATCATCATTACAGTCTGGGCAATTTATCGTAATGGTCTTTGTTTCAGGTGGAATATCTACTATTATCGCGCCTTGTTTTGTTTGTGCTGTTAAGTTTTTATCATCACCCAAAATAGATATTTTTGACATACTATCAGTATCTGCGTTCTCATTGCCAGATAATGCCATTATAATTTTTGCAGATGTGTATGCGCTGTAATTACCTGTGTTGATATAATTTTGAACCGCATCAATTTCTGTTATATCTGTTGAAGAAAAATATTTGTTTTGAAGATAATAATATGTTGCAATATTTGCTATATTATTATTAAAAGTATTTTCATATTCAAAATTTTTGAATTTAGGTATTTTGTATTTAGCAAATAAGTCTTCTGCTTTTTCGTTTTGTTTTAATAATTTATATGAAGCGGCAATATATGCACCAGATATGCCTTTTTCCCAGTCTTTCAAATTTTGTTTTGCGTATTCTTCAAATAAATCAATGTAGCTGGTTGTGACGTATCCGTTTGAAGTTATTACATATATTGCGAATGCAGCGGCATTTGCTTGGTCTGGGGTAGTTATCGTACCACCTGCATAAGATCTTAAGAAGTTAATGCCGCGGCTAAGCATATCTTTTGGAACATTAAAATCATTTGATTTTGCAATAGATAAGAAATCTACCACATAAGCTGTTAAATAAGCTGTGTCTGAGTCATTTGTGTTTTGATATGACTCGGATGAATTGCCCCAAAGACTAAAAGAACCATCGTCATTTTGACGGTTCTTTAGCGTATTTATCGCTTTATTTACAATTTCTTTGGATTTTTCATATGTTGTACCAAGAATATCATCTTGGGGCATTAATACATATGGCATCGCCTTAGAAACTATTTGTTCGGAACAGTCATAATCATATTTTGAAAGATATGCATATAAAGGTAAAGCAAATGCAGATGCACGTGGTGATATAACTAAGGTTTTGCTGCTGAAATCAGAATACATATCTATTTGAAACTTTTTTATATCCGTTTTATCTGAATCAATTATGCCTGTCTTTATGTTGGTCGTAAATGTAGTGATTGGTCTGACTGACAATGTCGCAACAGCACTCTTGGTCGATAGTGTTTTTTCTTGGTTTTTCAATTCTGAGTTGATTTCTATGTCGGCATTTCCAAGCTTGTTTGTTGCGCGTGCAGAAAATGTTAACAGACCATCGCTGTTTTCAGGAACATTGATTTGCTGGGTCGGGCTAGATGTTATTTCAATGCCGTTTGTTACTTTTGCTGTTGCGCTAACATTTGCTTTGTCACCACTGTTTTTTGTCATATTAGATATTGTCGCATTGATGTCAAAAATATCATCTGGTGCAACTGTTAGTGGGTTGTTAATAGAAATTGTTAATGGATATTTTACAGTTGTTTCTGTATTCGCAGAACCAAGTGCATTTGAATTGGTCGCAACTGCATATATCTTTAATGAACCAGAAAAATATTCTGGGATATCAAATTTTATTTCGCCGGCAGTGTTGGCTTTGGTATTGATTATACCCGAATAAAAAGCAACAGAAGGTAAATTTTTCCTGCCAAAAGGATTTGTTAAAATTTGGTTTATACCGCTTTCAAAATCGCTATAATCGCCGCCACCTGTTTTTGCAAATTCTTTTAAGATTTTATATTCAGGCAATAATAAAGATAGAATCTGATAAGTGTTTACTTGCAAGGCTGCTTTCTGGAAAAAGTATCCTAATGGATTTGGTAGTTTATATTTAGCAACTTGTAAAATACCTTCATTTACCGCAAAAATCATCAACCGCGCGTCTTGGCTTGTTTCATATTTTATTGTTAAATCGTTTGATTCTAATGTTTCTGGGGCAGATAGTTTTATTCCTATTTTCCTTTTACTGATATCAGCAGAGAAGGGGGCAACTGCGTATGTATAAGGGGTTGTGAATATGTCACGACTGTTAATATCGCGGACAAAAGAAACATTGACATAACCTGTTCCTTCAAAGCCCTTTGGAACTTTGATTTTTTGAATAGAAGATGTGTTGTCTGTTTTAAACCACTTATATGCGTATACTTTATCGCGTTCTATGGTTATCAAGCCTGTGCCGGTGTATGGCGCAGTGATATTAACTTCAATTTCTTGTTCAGGTAAGAATTCGTCTTTGTTTAATTTTATTTGCAAATCTGCGTAGGTATCAGAACTTAAGGTATCATTTTCTTGCCCTGCAACGAAATAGTTAACATTTGCTAAAACTTTTTCTGATGCATCTAAAATTTCAAGAAAGTATGTGCCACCATTTTCTGTATCTAAATTCAGTGTTGTGCCTTGTTCTGGTATATTAATTTTTTCTTGGGTGATTATTTTATCTCGTGAAACAGTTTGATATTTATAATACCCACTATAGTCTTTAATAAGGCTAGTCAAATTTTCACGTTTAATAAGTTTTACAGTCAAATCATTTACGGCAATAGGTGTTGCGGTATGGTCAATTGCAATTATCTGTATTTCACGTTTAGATTTGCGGTTAATATATGATAAGTCAGAATTAGCACGTACACCGATTAAATATTTTGAATCTGATACGCGGGTGGTTAGATTCGTTTGTACGCTTTTACCACTTCCAGCTTCATAGCCCTTGATGTTTAATGACAGCATATATGTTCCACTTGGAATTATTTTATCAAAGTTTATTTTTATGTTTGCTTTCCCAGTTGCGTCTGTTTCCGTGTCTTCGATATCTTGTACAAATGTTTGTGCCCTTTGCATTGTGTTTGAAGATAATCCTGTGTTAGAAATAAAGTTTGGTGTAAATGTATAACCTGCATACTTATTAAATGAAAAGTTCATTGGTGTTAAGGTTGCTTGTGCCGATATCTTTCGGTTATTAGCAGGCGTGCCAAACAAATTATTAAGCGATACATTAGCTGTTAAATTGTTCGAAGATAACCAACCGTCATCAGTTGCACCATTAATTGTTGCTTTTATTTTCATTGTATCAGGGACAAATTCTTCAATTCTAAAAGAGGCGTTACCTAGAATATCTTGAGGTGTGTTTTTAGAATTAAGTGAATAAAGGTATATATTATAATTACCTACCTGAACACTGGGGTCAGATTCATATTTTATGTCAAACATACCGTCTGCGGCCAATGATATGCTTTTTTCAAGGACAAGACGTCCTTGTGGGTTTCTAATTTCTATCTTTACTGGTATTCCAGAAACAGATTTGAAAGATTTATTTTTTACAATGCCACCAATAATTACGTCTTCTCCAGGGCGGTAAATTCCACGGTCCGAGAATATATAAGCATTTAACGCTGATCCTGAAAAGTTGTAAGTTCCATCTACGTCAAACTTAGAGTATTCTACCTGTTGTGAGTATGCATTATAAGGTATGAAAGATATATCGTTTAAGTTGCGAACGACAATTGCGACTGGTTCGCGGGCGTTTTTATATTCTGACCAAGCAAATTTAGGAATATCTGCACGACCGTCTTTGTCTGTGCGTCCAGCCCATATAGAGTTGCCATTTCGTCCAAGAACATAAACTTCTATGTCTGCAGCAGGTGTTCCGTCATTTATATTTGATACAAAAATTGAAGAAGATTCATCTAAGTTGACTTTACGAATAATACCCAAGTTTGTTAGTATTATTAATCTTTTATCGCTGTATTCCGCTTCGTTTTCAGATGCGCCAGTTTGTATAATAAATATTCCTGTTTTGTCGTTTTTCGTTCTGTCTGTATAATCACCAAGGTCAACAGAAGCATAGTTTGTTGATTTCATAGAAGAATTTACAAACGAAAGACGCTTTTTAAATACAACAGACATATCATATACGCCAAAAGACCAAGATTTAAAAGACAAATTATCTGCGAAGACATTGTAGGTCTGTGAAATTAGGTGATTGATTTCAGATGATTTTACTTTGTATAAATTAATAAAAGCAGTATCAACATTGCCTTTTGACATTATCCCGATTTTTTTATCGCCTGCTAAAGATAGTAGCGCGCCATCACCAGCAATTTTTACTTCTGGTTTAGGGTAGGGGACTTGCATAATTTTTTCGTTAGTATTTTGCAGTAAGAAACCGCTTTCAGATGATGCGCCTTTAGAAATAGAAACGTAAATATATCTATCTGATTTTTCAGATACATCATAAGCAAAGGCGTATTGGTATACACCAGCAGGATTTGCAAAATCAATCTGTTTAAAAGGTACTTTTTTAGATGCAGATATAATGTCTGGTGTAATTTCATCCAGCGCCCATTGATGTGATATTTCTTCGTCTGTTTCGTTAAGTTGCTTTGGTAATAAGTAAATTTTTATATATTCGTCCCAATTTGTATTTTGGGCGGCTGGGGCAGTCATATTTAATAGCAACAATTGTTCTGTATTTCCGTCTTTGTCGTCGGCTATGGTTGTTTGTATATCGGCAACTTTAAAAATATTTTCTGCAGATTCTATGGTTGTATGTGCCGTTATCTTTTCAGTAGAAGACTTTCCAGATAATGCGGGTATTTTATTTACTTTTAAGCGCAAAATTTGTGCTTTATCTGTAATTTGTATGGGGGCCGATGTTATAAAAGCCGCCATACGAAATCTGTCAAATTTAACAGTAAAATCAACTTGTTCATCATCAAGTTTTAGAGATACTTTGTCATTAAAGTTTTTTGTGTCTATTGGGTAATTAAAAGATAGTATAGCTATACCAACCACCTTTTTATTTTCGGCAGAATATGTATTAAAACTTTCTAATTTAGATATTATCTTAGGCGTAGTAAACGAAATCTTATTACTTTTTACATAAATTTCTGGGTTTATTATATTTTCGTTTATTTTTATAGAAAATGTTTTGTCTGCAGGCCAATCTGTTTCAGGGGTAAATACTATTTGTGACTCACCGCGTGTTTTCCACTTTCCTTTTATAAATGGTGATATCTTTATGTTTTCGTTCAAGTCTTTATCAGATATATTCATTTTAAAAGCTGGTTGATATGGGCCTGATTCCCAGTTGTATGAAATTACTAAATCTTCTATAGGGGATAATATGCGATTATTGTTTACGTCTGGTAAATTATCATAAGAAGAGAATATTGTTATGTTATTGTCTGTAAATTGGGCGGCGACAGGAGAGTTTGTTTCAATGCTCATTACTGTTTTGTTGGCGTCATTTGAAAAAATATTAACAAATATTAATGCTAAAATTGTAATGATAAACAGAGCACCAAGGGAGAAGGCGATTATCTTTTTATGTCTGTTAAACCAATGTGATGTTTCTTTATTGTGCTTATTTACAGCTTTATTAAAACGTTTTGTCTTTTTTTGTTGCATAAAAAGCCCCTTCCTTTGATAGGACTATCTTAGAAAGACTTATTTAAAAAAACAAGCTGTTTTTAAAAGCGTAAAGAACCTTTGGTCAGTATAAATATTTCATCTGTTCCATAAGGGTTGTCTATAAAACCGGCGTGTATATTTTTATAAGAAATAGCATATTCAATTGCCGGTTTGCTGGAAAGATCCAGTGAATAGTTTTGATATAAAATATCCCCATTGTTTGCACGTCCCGATGGCAGACGAAGGCCCATATTCCCTGCAATTATATTATCTGGAATTGCCCAAGAAAATGTCCAGTCTTTGAACTTTGCGCCCAGCTTTATAGATGCGGTATATATATTAGAAAAGCCCGTTATCATTGAGTTTGGTGATGCTTTCGGTGAACTTATGCCAAAGCGAGCATTTTGGAAAAGTGTTATATCCCCAATGTTTGCTTCGTTATATGTCCCGATAAAGCTGATAGTGTCTTGGTTATTTGCCTCTAGAAAGCCGTCCCCAAAAATAATATCTGAATTCTTTAGACCGAATTCCAAGTTGCCAATAGATACCTGTGTTAAGGTTTCTTGGTTTTGTAAACGTTGGAAAGCTCTGCCGGGGTTTTGAATTGATATGTTGTCTGCAAGGTTGGCTTCAAAGGCACGGCCAAAACTGTCAAAAAACGCAAATTTTAAGTCTGCAGAATTAATTTTATGTGCTATTGTCCCAGAAACTCTGGCGGTTTGTAGTGGTTGCATAATGCCTGATTCTATTGGTACCATCGGGGCACCGACAGGTCTGGTCGCACGTTCTAAGTCCAGCATTCCATGACCATATATGTTGTCAATTCCTGGTTCGCCTAAATCGCGGGCTGTGGTAAATAAAAGCTCTGTGATTTCTGGTGAAGACATATAAGGAAACGCTTCTTTTATTACAGCAACAGCCGCAGAAACAATCGGGGCGGCAAAACTTGTGCCACTGGCAGTAGTCTCGCCAGAGTTAATATCAGTTCCTGGTACTGTGATACAATAATCTTTTGTTATACCACACGCATTACTATATTCTGCCAACGCCCCAGTATAACTGTCCCAGGCCACAACATTTATAAAGTGTCCCTGCAATTCTGGCATAACTTTGGGCAGGGCAGATAATGCACTGCTTTGATGTTTGTCATAGTCATTGCCGGCGGCCCATACAAATATTGCCCCACGTTTCGCAGCGTCTGATATACCATCTGCAAATTGTTGCCCTGTTAATTGAATAAGTTGAGTGCGCGACTTTAAAGCAGGGGCTCGCATGGAAACGGACCAACTGGAATTGAAAATATCTGCATCTGTTGCGCTGGATATAATATTACCTATTTCGTTATAAGAAATAAATTCATTGTTATTCGCAATTTTATAAGAATTTACTGTTGCGTCAGGTGCAATTGGACCAGACGCAATCGCAGCAACACTGGCGCCATGCCAAGAATCAAACCCTGCATCTAATACAGCAATTGTTGTGTTTTTACCCGTAAAACCGCGAGCCAAGGAATATGCTAATCTTATATCATTATATTGGTTCACATTTAGCTGATATTCGTTTGTTTTTGCCGCGTTTGCCAATTTTACAGCGTCAACATCCCCACCTACCATATTATATAAAGGTAATGTGGGTTGAATGGGGGTGTCAGCAGAATCAAAATTATTAGAAGAACTGTTATTGTAAGAATTTACAACGCCTAATAAAGCAAAAGCACTGCTGACGATTGCCGCACCACTTAGCATAGTTGCGCTATCGTCAGACCAGAAAGATTTTTCATCGCATTTTTCGGGGTTTGCTTGCCTATAAGCTAAATTTGTACAGTTTTCCGTAGTTTCGGCAAGCACATAATTTGTAAAATATGTACATAAAGTAAATGATAGTAAAAAAATACGAGCAAAGTATTTCATTAATTAAATTGTAATACATATATAGTATTTGTCAACTTTTAATAAAAATGTTTTATAAAAAGATAAGTATCAAAAAATGCTTGATTTTTATTGCTTGTTGGGTTAATATCCAAATCACGTGCGTTGCACGAAGAACACAATCGTTTGGTTTAAGTTTCTGTCCGATTTATAAAAATTGGTCTTTTTACCAACGGTGAGGATAACAACAGAAAAAAGGATAATATTATGGCATTGCCTACATTTACTATGAAACAGCTGATGGAAGCTGGTGTACATTTTGGTCATCATACACGTCGTTGGAACCCATTGATGACACCATATGTTTATGGCGTAAAAGATAAAATTCACATTATTAATTTGAATAAAACAGCGCCTTTGCTTTATCGTGCTTTGGTTGCATTGGAAACAATTACTGCAGCTGGTGGTAAAGTTTTATTTGTTGCGACAAAACATCAGGCAAAAGACATTGTTAAAGATGCTGCAGAACGTTGCGGTCAATATTATGTTAACAATCGTTGGTTGGGCGGTATGTTAACTAACTGGACAACAGTTTCTCAGTCTATTCGTCGCTTAAAGAAAATGGAAGCTGATATTGAAAATGCTGATAAATTAGGCTTGACGAAGAAAGAAGTTGGTGTAATGACCAAAGAAGTTGCAAAATTGCGTGATATTTTTGGTGGTATTTTAGAAATGCATGGCGTACCACAAGCAATGATTGTAATTGATGTTCCACGTGAAATGAATGCAGTTCGTGAAGCGAAAAACTTGGATATCCCAACAATTGCTATTTGCGATACAAACGCAAATCCAGAAATGGTTGATTATCCAGTGCCAGGTAATGACGATGCAGCGCGTGCAACACAATTATATTGTGATTTGTTTGTAGATGCTATCTTGTCTGGTATTGAAAAACGTCTGGGTGGGGCAGCTGGTAAGAAAGTTGAATCAGATATGGCTGCTGCTGCTGACGAATTGGAAGCAGATATAAAAGACAAAGAAGCTCGTCAGAAATCTAAAACATCAGAAGCCCGTGCAGAACGTCGTGGCAAAATGATGGATAAAGCAGAAAAAGCTGGTAAATAATTAATTTAGATTATTGGTGCATTTTTACATGCACCAATAAATTCTAAATATAGATTAACAATTTATTATGGGAGAAAACACAATGGCAGAAGTAACAGCAAAATTAATACAAGAACTGCGTGAAAAAACTTCAGCAGGTATGATGGATTGTAAAAAAGCCTTGATTGAAAATAATGGCGATATTGAGGCTGCTGCCGATTGGTTGCGTAAGAAAGGTATTGTAAAAGCTGCGTCAAAAGCTGGACGTATTGCTGCATCTGGATTGGTAACAGTTGTAAAATGTAACGATATGGGCTGTGTCGTAGAAGTTAATGCAGAAACAGACTTTGTTGCAAAAAACGAAAAGTTCCAGAAATTAGTTGCAGATATCGCAGCAAAAGCGGTTGAAATGAAAGGTGATTTTGATGCAACTATGAATGCTGTAAAAGATGATATTGCTGCGGCAATTTCTACAATTGGTGAAAATATGAATTTGCGCCGTATTTCTAAAGTTTCTGGCGATCACATTTACACATATGTTCACAATGCGTTGGTTCCAGGTATGGGACAAATTGGTGTGGTTGTTGCAATTAATGGCGATTCTGAAAAAATAGATGAAATTGGTAATAAAATTGCAATGCATATTGCCGCAACAAAACCAGAATTTATGACAATTGCTGATGTTGACCCTGTCGCTGTTGAACGTGAAAAGAAAGTATTTATTGAATCAGGTGCAACTGCTGGAAAACCAGAACAGGTTGTTGAAAAGATGGTTAACGGTCGTATTCAGAAATATTATTCTGAAACAGTATTAGAAGAACAACCATTTGTCATGGATCCTTCTAAGACTGTAAAGCAGGTTATAGAAGAAGCTGGTGGTAAATTGGCTGGTTTTGCTTATTATGTCTTGGGCGAAGGTATTGAAAAGCGCGAAGACAACTTGGCAGATGAAGTTGCAAAAATGTTGCAATAAATTTGCAGAAGAATAACCATAAATTAAATAAAAATCGCGCTTTTTATAAAGTGCGATTTTTATTATAAGATTATGGAATATTCAAATTTATTCTGATATTATAAATTCTAAAGGAATTAAAATATGCAAAACGAACTGTTGAAAGAATTAGAAGCAAGGGGATTCTTGAATCAAGCCTCTAATATGGCGGGGTTAAATGATGCGTTAAATGCAGGAAAAGTCGTGGGGTATTGGGGAACAGACCCAACAGGTGATTCTTTGCATGTTGGTCATTTGGCTTCGTTAATGTTGATGCGCTGGTTCCAGAAATATGGTCATAAACCTATCTTGTTGGTTGGTGGCGCAACAGGGCGTATTGGTGACCCGTCTGGTCGTGATAAAGGGCGCCCGATGCTAACAGACGAACAAATTGAAAGGAATTGTGCGGGGTTGCGCAAATCTATTTCCAAATTTATTAAGTTCGGAGATGGCGAAAATGATGCCATTATGGTTGATAATTATGATTGGATGAAGGGTTATAGTCATATGGGCTTTTTGGCAGATTTTGGTGCAGATTTTACTGTGCCAAGAATGTTGTCAATGGAAAGCGTAAAAAGACGTCTTGAAAATGGTATGACTTTCTTGGAATTTAATTATATGACTTTTCAGGCGGTTGATTTCCTGACTTTGTATAAAAAATATGGTTGTATCTTGCAATTTTGTGGCGCAGATCAGTGGGGAAATAGTGTTATGGGGGTTGAACTGGTCAGAAAAAAACTGGGAAAAGAAGTTTTTGTTTTATCAACTTCGTTGATAACAGATTCAAAGGGCGAAAAAATAGGTAAATCTGCAGGTAATGCAGTTTGGGTAAACGAAGAAAAAACGTCACCTTATGAATATTATCAATATTTTCGGAATACGCCAGACGACTTGGTTGAAAGGTTCTTGAAGATATTTACAGAAATTCCACTAGATGAGATAGAAAAGCTTTCTAAATTACAGGGGGCAGAATTAAACGAGGCAAAGAAAATACTGGCGTTTGCGGCAACAGAACTTGCGCACGGGCGGGATGCTGCGCAGGCTGCGCAAGATGCGGCGACAGCACTGTTTGCTGGTGGTGCCAATGCAGAAAATGTACCTTCGTTTGAACTAGAAATGGCAGAATCTGTTGGTGTTCTTGATTTTCTTGTTTCTATAAAATTATTTGATTCCAAATCTGAAGCACGTCGTATGATAGAGCAGGGTGGAATTCAAATAGATGGCAAGAAAATAACCGATTGGAAATCAATTGTTGAACCTGCAGATGAAATACTGGTTCAAAAAGGAAAAAAAGTTTTCTTGCGTGTTATAAAAAAGAACTAATGAAGAAGTTATTTACTGTTTTGGTTTTATTGTTCACTGTTGCAGCGCAACCCGTTTGTGCTGCCAGTGAACTTTCTAAGATTCAGGCGCAGATTAAGCAAACAGAACAACAAAATAAGAAATTAGAACAGCAAGTAAAAACTTCTGATAGAGATGTCGCGGCAACAAAAAAGAAGTTGGTAAAAGCTGCAGACCAAGTTAGCCTTTTGGAAGAGCAACGTAGCATTGTTGCGCGTAAAATAAAAGACTTAGATGCACAGCAGGCAGAGCTGGAGCGTTCTTTAAAGCAAAACCAGGGACGTATTGCCGATGCAGCAGCTAGTATTTTATTCATTGCGTCACATCCAAGCTTTGATTCAGACAACATGCGCGAATATGTTTTAACATCGGCGGTCTTATCTGGGGCAGCGAATAGTTTTGATGCCGAAATACAAGAAGCAACAGAAAAAATTAAAGAATTAGAGAAAATACGCGAACAGCGTGCCATAGAAAAAGAAAAATTAGATAGAACCGCAAAAAAATATGCGTCTGAAAAAGATGAATTGGATAAGTTATTGCGGCAACGTTCTGTACAAAATCAAAAGCTTAGAAGTCAACAATCTGAATTACAGAAAAAATTGCGCGATTTGTCGGCACGTGCAAAAACAATATCAGAATTATCTGCCGGCGTGGGGAGTTCTGAAATGTCAAGTGATTCAAGATTTTCATACCGCAAACTTAATCAGCCTGTTCGTGGCAAAGTTGTTGTACATTTCGGTGAAAAGACCGCTCTTGGTTTAAAATCAGATGGGTGGAGAATTCGTGTTCGTGGCGATGCATTGGTTACAGCACCTGCTGATGGAGAAGTAAAATTTGCAGATAGCTTTAAAGGCTTTGGCAAGGTGGTAATAATGTCGCATAAAAACGGATATAATACAGTAATGACAAATTTGGGCGTAATAAATGTTATGTTGGGGCAAGAAGTTTTGGCAGGTGAACCAATCGGCAGAATGGATACGGATAAGCCAGAAATGTATTTGGAAGTCCGACGTGGTAATAAAGCCGTTGACCCAGCAAATCTTTTCAAAGAGCAAAAATAGCTTCTTGAATATTGACAAAATATATTTTGTGTACTATATATGTCAATATGATAAAGCTAAATCAATATAATCATGGTCGTGAAACGTACGCTGTATATTACGGCGATAGCTTTGTATTAAAGCGTCCTTTGCCAAATTTTGGTGATGCAAAGAAAGCGGTTTGGCTTGAAAAGCAGCATAAGACGAAAGAGGCGATAGACGCTATTCGTGCTGTTGGAAATCCTGTATATAATGTTCCTGCGATGCATTTTATAAATGATGATGAATTTCAGATATTGGAAGAAAGGGCGCCTGGTGTGCCCCTTACAAGAGAATTATTTCGTTCTTTGTCACGACGTCAAAAGTTTGAAATTATTAACAGTATCGGCAGTTTTTTGGTTGATATGAATGAATTAAAACCGGTCAAAGAATTGCGAAAATATAAAATATCTAATGAAATAAAATTTAATCGTTTAGATTCTTTTGTAGAAAACAAGATGTCTGTATGGTTTACAAAAAATGAAGTTCGTCAGATGTCGCGTATTCGTGATGAATTTGGTAATTTTGAATATGATACCAGACAAGCTTGGTCGCATGGTGATTTGAATCCTGATAATGTTTTTTACGACCCGGATAAAAGTAAGATTTCTTTTATTGATTTTGCAGAAGCAGATTATAAATTCATTTATCATGATATTTTTGCGCCTTTGCAAATAGAACTAGAAATTTATAAAAGATGCTATGAAGTTTATACAAAATTGCATAATAAGGCATTTTATCCGGTACTTAGTCCTAAAAATACTGTATTGAAAGAAATTATGAAGTACCGCATTATGGGGGTTATGTTGAAGCGTTTTATAAAAGCTGCAGATGATTTAAGACTTAATCCAGCAAATGAAAAAAGTTCTAATAATAATCTGGAAAAGGTTTGCTTTATGCGAAAGCAGATGCAACAAATTGCAATGTTAGAAAATCAGCTGGCAAAATAATTATAAAATTTTAGATTTTTTCAGAAGTTTAATAATTTCGTTCTGAGTTCTTATTGTGCAATTATACATATATTGATTGTAGGCTTTGATGTCTCCATTTGCACGAGCTGTAAAAGCACTTATATATTTTTGCTTGTCAGATTTATGGTTAAACACAATTGGTCTGTATCCGTGTTGAATTAAAAACCAGTTCATTATTAATCTGGAGGTTCTTTTATTAAAATCATCAAAAGGTTGTAAGGCAATCAATTCATAATGTATATCAAATGCGCGATTTAAGACGGGCACTTTTGAGTCTTTTAACTTAAATACTAATTCGTTTAAATGATATGGAATTTCGCCCGCATCTGGTGCATGCATCCTTTCCCCATTGATTCTTATTTCTAATATTTTATCACAAGTTCTAAATAGTCCACCTTGAATATGTGTGTCTGTGCATAAAATGCTGTGAATTTTGCATATTTCTATGGGGGTGATTGCTTTTTTAGGGTGGTCTAATATATAGTCATATGCTTCGCCTATATTTTTCATGCAATTATAATCAAGGTATGGCAACTGTTCTTTTGATGGAATATAAAATAACGTTTTAGGCTCCGTATAAGCTATTTCATGTCGCAACCAGTTCACGTTGTTTAAACGCTTGGTAGTATCCGCACCTGACAATAGGGATGTTATTTGTTTTTTATTTTCTTCGATGATTAATTTGTCTTTATTCATTGTTAATAAATATAGTTCTTAAATTTAATTTGTCAATTTTATAATGTAGAATATTTTGTTTAAAAAGGTACTTGCGGTGTGGGCTTTTTTTCAGTATCTTTGTAGTCAAAGGTTGCTTTTCATAAAGGAATAGGAAATGTTAAAAAAATTAGTCATTTTTGTTTGTCTTTTGTTGCCGGTTGCTTCGTTCGCTGCAGATAAATCTAAAAAAGAAGAACCAATTGAACATTTAACAGATGAACAAATTTATGAACAACTGAAAAAGTTGGCCTTGGTGTTTGAAGTTGCGCGTGACAACTTCGTTGAAGAGGTGGATGAAAAGAAAATGTTAGAAGCGGCAATGAACGGTATGTTAGGTGCATTAGACCCACATTCTTCTTATTTGTCTGCAGACGACTTTAAAGAATTTAATGATAAATCACATGGTGAATTTGGAGGACTGGGAATTCAAATTACTAGTGATAGGGGGGCGGTGCGTGTTATTTCTCCTATTGATGACACCCCAGCGGATAAGGCCGGAATTAAGGCAGGTGATTACATTACGCATATTGATGATGAACAAGTTTTTGATATGACGTTGAATCAAGCTGTTAAAAAGATGAAAGGGCGTCCAGGAACAAAGGTAAAACTGACTATTATTTCAGAAGGAAAAGAACCAAGAACCTTGACATTGAAACGTGCGATTATAAAAGTTGATTCTGTAAAATACGAAGAAAAATCTTTGGCAGATGCCGATGAAGACGCGCCAAAAGTTGGTTATATAAGAATATCTGATTTTGGGGCAACAACATCAAAAGAACTTAATGAAGCACTTAAAAAACTAGAGAAAAAAGATGTTGTAGGGTACGTATTGGATGTTCGTAATAATCCTGGGGGATATTTGACTGCCGCAATTGATGTATCTGATGCATTTTTAGACGGTGGTGAAATTGTATCAACACGCGGTAAGGATAAAGCAGATATAGAACGTGTTTATGCGAAAGAAGGTGATTTGGCAAATGGCAAACCTGTTGTTGTTTTGATAAATCACGGGTCCGCGTCTGCATCGGAAATCGTTGCGGGGGCGTTGCAAGATAATGGACGTGCTTTGGTTATGGGTAGCCAGAGCTTTGGTAAGGGAAGCGTTCAACAGCAAAAACCGCTGGGTGATGGAACGGCTATACATATAACTATTGCCAGATATTATACGCCAAGTGGACGTTCTATTCAGAATGAAGGTATTACCCCAGATGTTGAGGTTTTACAAAGTAAAGTAGAAGTGTTGGAGAAAAAAGAAAGTATGTACTCAGAGGCTTCTTTTAAAAATGCTTTGAAAAACGAACATGCGAAAGATAAGGACGATAAAAAGTCTGATGATGAAGACAAAGAGTTAACAGATGAAGAAAAAGATGCGCTGGATTATCAACTGCAACGTGGTATGGATATGGTTATAGCTATGTCTAAACTTCAGGAAAGAGAAAAGAAGTTTGCCGAAACTAAAGAAAAATCGGAATCTGTTGCCGATGAAGAAAAGTCAGCAGAAGCAGACGAGAAACAATCGGATAAAAAAACAGATAAGAAAACTGATGAAAAAAAAGACAGCAAGAAATCAAATAAAAAATAAGGGCGTGCCCTTATTTTTTATAGGTTTGTATTGACAAAAAATAACTTTGTTGACTTTGTCTTGCTTGTAGTGTATAAAATAAGCTTGATAAAGGTGTTGTTATGCGGAATATGCGTAAAAGATTTTTTATACAAGATGGCAAGCGCTACGATGCGTTTAATTTACCGAAAGATTTTGTGGTAAAAGGTGATTTAGATTTGTCTGCAATGGATTTGGAAAGTTTGCCAGATTTATCGTCTATTACAGTAAATGGATTTTTTTATTGTTCTAATAATAAATTAACGTCTTTGAAGGGCTGCCCACAGTATGTTGGTGGGTTTGATTGTTCTTGTAATGAGATAAAAAGTTTAATTTATGGTCCTGTAAAAGCTGCGTATTATTGTTGTTCTTTGAATGATTTGCAGACTTTAAATGGTGCACCGAGAACTACAGAGTTTTTTTATTGTGCTGGGAATAATTTAACAAATTTACAGTATGGTCCTGTTAAATCGCTTGTATATGATTGTTCTAATAATAATATAACTAATCTTGATTATATACCTAAAGATTGTTCAGACTTTGTATTTTTTAATAACCCCGTTTATAAAGGTTATAAAAAATCATTGTTTATAAAAGACGGTAAAATTATGGCAAAATATTCTAAGTTAGATAATTTTCTATCCAGAATAACTGGACGTTTGTTAGGAAAACAAAAATAAAACGGGCTAAGCCCGTTTTATTTTTGTCTTGTATTTCTTTTTATGAAATTTCCATTGTTTAGCAAGATCCAATCACACATATTTAATTTTAGGCTTTTGGTAGAATTAAAAGCACCTTGTACTATAAGATTATTAATTTGATGTTTATTCATATTTGTGTTGGCTTTGTAACTTTTTATAAGTATTTGATATTCTATAAGGTTCATGTCCAATTTAATTTCTGTGGTGGGGTCTTGCTTTGATGTGAACCCAACGTTTGGTTTAGGTTTTATATGTGGAATATAGTGTACTGCATTTTCATGCATTATGCGAAGTCCTGGTGTGCCTTGAATTGCTAATAAACTGTTCATGGCACCAGCAACTTGCATTACAGTTGTTCTTATTAATATACCTTTGCTTTTTGCGATGGCAAGTATAGTTGATATTGCTGAATAAGTTTGAAAATCGCTACTTATTGAGTTTATAAATATGTCAATAACTGGGGCGTTTTCATAATTTATTTCATATGGAGTGGTTATTTTTTCAATGTTAAAATCTTTGTCTAAGGTTGGGTGCTTTTTAAAAACAAGATTTTTTAAATCGCCAATTACTTGATTTGTATTACGGGGATTCAAATCATTTAGTATATATAGACTATTGTTTTTTATGTAATTGTTCAGGGTGTTTACTATAAACATAATTCACTCCTTTTTTTTATAATACTTTACAAAAGTTGGTTGTGTCAACAGTCTAATAAAACTTGCCTTGTGGTATAAATGGCGGTATCATTTACGACGGTATTAATTTTGAAGGAAGAAAAAATGGCAAATTTAATCGTAGATGGTAATTGGGCGGCGGCTGATGTTGCCTATAGATGTGTAGATTTCGCGGCGATTTATCCTATTACGCCAAGTAGTACTATGGGTGAATTGGCTGATGAATGGGCTTTCCAACATAAGAAAAATATTTGGGGTGCTATTCCTGAAATAATTGAAATGCAATCAGAGGGTGGTGCTGCTGGTGCAATGCATGGCGCGTTGCAAATGGGGGCTTTGGCAACAACTTTTACGGCATCACAAGGTTTGTTGTTAATGATTCCTAATATGTACAAGATTGCTGGGGAACAAACACCTTTTGTTATGCATGTGGCCGCGCGTGCGTTGGCTACGCATGCTTTATCTATTTTTGGCGACCACAGCGATGTTATGTCTGTGCGTTCAACTGGGTTTGCAATGTTGTCTAGCCATAATGTTCAGCAAGCACATGATTTCGCTGCAATTGCACATGCTGCAACTTTACGTGCACGCGTTCCTTTCTTGCATTTCTTTGATGGGTTCAGAACAAGTCATGAAGAATCAAGACTGGAAAGAATTGAAGACGATGTTTTGCGTGAAATGATTCCTGATGATTTGGTTTTGCAAAATCGTAAACGTGGTATGTCACCAGATAATCCAACAATACGTGGAACCGCACAAAATCCTGATGTTTATTTCCAAGGACGTGAAGCTGCAAATCCTTTGTATTTGAAAACGCCAGAAATAGTTCAAGAATGTATGGATAAGTTCGCACAGTTGACGGGGCGTAAGTATAATTTGGTTGATTATATTGGCGACCCGAATGCAGAAAATGTAATTGTTGCAATGGGAAGTGCCTGTGAAACAATAGAAGAAACTCTTCCTTATTTACCAAAAGGTTTGGGGCTGTTAAAAGTTCATTTGTTCCGTCCATTCCCGAAAGAAGCCTTTTTAGCAGCTTTGCCAAAGTCAGTAAAAAGAATTGCGGTATTAGATAGAACTAAAGAACCTGGTTCTGTTGGTGAACCGTTGTACCAAGATGTAAAAAGTGTTGTTGGTGATAGCGCTGAAGTATTTGGTGGGCGATATGGTTTGGGTAGTAAAGAATTTAAGCCTCGTGATGTAAAGGCTGTATATGAAAACCTAATGTTGGGGCAACTGCATCATAACTTTACAGTTGGAATAGATGACGATTTGACGGGACTATCTTTGAAGACCGATCCTGCTTTTGCAGTAGAAGCGCCTAATTTCAAGACGGCTATATTATATGGTATTGGTTCTGATGGTACGGTTGGTGCTGTAAAAAATATTGTAAAAATTGTTGGTGAAAATTCTGATTTATATCCACAGTCTTATGCAGTGTACGATTCCAAAAAGTCTGGTGGGTTAACGGCGTCACATGTGCGCTTTTCAGATGAACCGATTAAAAGTCAATATTTAATAGAAGTTGCAGATTTTATTAGTGTATCTAATTTTATGATTGCACAAAGATTTGATATATTTAAGGGATTACGCGCAGGTGGCACTGTTATGATTAATACTTCTATGACACCAGAAGTAGCGTTTGCAAATCTGCCACGTGAAAGTCAAGAACATTTAATAAGAATGCGTGCACGTGTATTCTTCTTAGACGCGAATCGCGCGGCGGCAGAGTTAGGTTTAGGCAACAGAATTAATACTTTTATAATGTTGAATTTCTTTAATTTAACGAAAGTTATTGACCCAACTGTTGCAGCAAAAAGTGCAAAGGTTGCAATTGAAAAGACTTATAAAAAGAAAGGCATGGATGTCGTAGAAGCAAACTGGGCAGCAGTTGATAAAGCAGCAGAATATTTACAAGAATATAAATTGCCGTCATCTGTTTCTAACTTTGCACCAGATTTTGTACCAGCTATGACACTAAATACGCCTGTTGAAATTGCGGGAACGCTTGGTGAAATGGCGGCACAACGTGGTGATGCATTGCCTGTTTCAAGATTTAAGGTTGACGGTGAATTTGGGGCAGGGCAATATCCTGTTGGTACATCTAAATATGAAAAGCGCGCTATATCTGATAAGGTCGCTACGTGTGATTTGTCTAAATGTATTCAGTGTGGAAAGTGCTCTACATTGTGTCCACATGCGGCAATACGTATCAAGGTTATGACGGAAGCACAAGCAGAACAAGCGCGTCAGGCAGGTATTATTGTCGTGCCAATGAAAACACCAGAACTGGGACAAAATATGTATTTTACACTTAATATTTCCCCAGCAGATTGTACGGGGTGCAATGTTTGTGTAAAGAATTGTCCTGTAAAAGCGTTGTCTATGATATCGTTAAAAGACGCATCGGAAAACCAGAAGGCTTTTGATGAATCTGTAAAATTACCAGATTTTCCAAAAGAAAAGCTGAATTTGAATATTCCAAAGCATATAGAGTTATTACCGCATTATTTTGAATTCCCTGGCGCATGCGCTGGTTGTGGGGAAACGCCTTATATAAAAATGCTGTCGCATTTGTTCGGTGATAGAATGGTTGTTGCAAATGCAACGGGTTGTTCGTCTATTTATGGGGCAAATTTGCCAACTACGCCGTGGACAAAAGATGCTAATGGACGTGGACCTGCGTGGTCAAACTCTTTGTTTGAAGATAATGCAGAATATGGACTTGGTATGCGATTGGCCTTGAATCAAAAACGTAATACGCTAAAAGGTCTGTTGTTTGAGTTAGGTATTTCAGACGTAGAAGAAATGTTTGCCGAAACAAACCCAGATAAGCAACGTGAAATAGAAGCAGATTTACGCAGTAAGTTAGAAAAAATCGATTCGCCAAGAGCTGTGTTAGCACTTAGCTTGCTTGGTGAAATTGTTGATAAGTCTGTTTGGATTATTGGTGGGGATGGTTGGGCATATGACATAGGTTATGGCGGTCTGGACCATATATTACATAGCGGTGAAAATGTAAATATATTGGTGTTGGATACAGAAGGGTATTCAAACACAGGTGGTCAGCAGTCTAAATCAACGCCATTTGGGGCAAGTATGAAGTTTGCTATTGGTGGTAAAGAACATGCTAAAAAAGACTTAGGTATGATTGCCATGATGTCTGGTGCATATGTTGCGCAGATTGCGTTGGGGGCAAATCAGGCACAGGCGATTCGTGCTTTCCGTGAAGCAGAGGCCTTTAATGGACCATCAATTATATTGGCATATTCGCCATGTATCGCGCACGGATTTGCATTACAAAATGGGCCAGAACATCAAATGCAAATGGTAAGTACGGGGGCTTGGCCATTATATAGATTTAACCCGACATTGATTGAAGAAGGGAAAAATCCTTTAACCTTAGATTCAAGCGTTGATAACCCAACACCTTTGGAAGACTTCCTGAAAACAGAAAGTCGTTTCGGTGCGGCACGCGCAGCGAATCCTAACTTTAATCATCTGGTAGAAGAGGCGAAAGAAAACAATAAGTATAAAAGCGAGTTGAAAAAATATATTGCTCATTTTGCTATGATGAAAGCCGCACCAGAAGTTAAAGAAAACGGGGAAGGTTAATGAAGATAAAAATCCGAAGCAATGAAATATTGTTTCGGATTTTATTTTGTTGCATTAAATAAGTGTTTTGGTGTAAATTTTTAGCATGAAAAAAGTTATATTAATTTTTGCTATATTATTGTCCGCATGTACTTTTCAAACTAAACATCGCGGTTATGTTTTCGCGCCAGATTTGCAAGAACAAGTTGAAAATATAAAAACAACGCGTCAGCTGGAAGAGCAAATTGGTGCACCACAGGTTAAAACTATCTATGGCGATGAAGTCTGGATATATTATGGTGCCGATGAAAATTATCGCGGTCCATTACCACTAAAGTATGACAATAAAACTGTTCTGTTGGCCTGGGTCGACGGTCAAAAAGTTAAAGAAATCAAAGTGTTATATGATGAAGATTTGCCAGATGTTATGATTGCAGAAGGTGAAACACCAATTCCTGCGGCAATTGAATTAAATGCGATAGAAGAGTTGTTTAATAATATTGGACGTTTTTCACCAGCTGGTCTTGGTCAGTAATTTTGTAGATAAAAGGCGTTTGCAAAAAACTATGAAAAAGTGTACAATATTTGTGTATAAACAAAAGAGAGAATTATGAAAAAATTTCTTGTTTCATTGTTTTTAGGTGGTGCAGTATTGTTGGTGGCTGGGAATTCTGCTTTTGCAGATAAGCTTACTTCTTGTGGTCCGGGTTATATTTTGGTATCACATAGTGATATTGACGGAATTGATGCGGCAGAATGTCAAAAATTATGGTGTCGTGACCTTGAAAACGGAAAATCTATGGGCAGTGGAAAAGGCGCGGCAAGTGGTTATAAAACAACAGCTGGACCTGTTGAATTATGCGATGCTAAAAATAATTGTATAGAATGCTTTGGTGATAGAAAATGGTGCAGTGGCGAACCTGCGGGTATTTGGAATCCTGAATACGGTGCGTATACCCGCAGTGGCGCCGATAGTTCCACTTATACTTCTTATCAAAAAGGCAGTTGCTTTGCGTGGCGCTTGGAAAAACCAGAGTGCCCAGATGGTCAGTCAGCTATATTGCAAGGTGATGAGTGGGTTTGCGCAACGTCTAGTGGAACAACAACAGGTAGTCGTGAATCTAGTATACGAAGAACTGGTACTACATTGCGTCGCTCAATAAGATAAAAAGAAGTCCCCATTGGGGACTTTTAATTTTTTTGGCTGGGGTTTGTTTTTTTGTTTTTTTGTGCTATAATATATAAGACAGAGAGAATGGCAACTGTTAAAGGTATCCAATTATGCCAAATAAAAAACTAGATTTTAAAGCAGGTCAATATGTTGTTTATCCAACGCAGGGTGTTGGTAAACTGGTTCGTGTAGAAGAACAAACAATTGGCGGACAGAAGATAAAAATGTTGGTTATTGATTTTGAAAGAAATCATATGACTTTACGTGTGCCTGTTGAAAGAGCAGAGATATCAGGTTTGCGTCCGCTGACGTCAATTAAGAAAATGGACGAGGCTATTGCAGCTGCCAAGGGTAAGGCTGGGGCAAAGCGTATGATTTGGGCACGTCGTGCCGCACAGTACGAAGAAAATATAAATTCTGGCGACCCTATGAAATTGGCCGAGGTTGTTCGTGATTTACAGCGCAGAACGGCTGCTGATACAATGACTTTTTCTGCGCGTCAATTATATTTGCGTGCCTTAGAGCGTATGGCGCAAGAATTTGCTGTTTTACACAAAATTGATTTAGATGCGGCGTCTGATAAAATTGAAGATATTTTAGGTATTCCAAAAGAAATTGACCTAAATGCAGTTGATGTTGATGATGATGAAGATATGGAAGACGAAGATTCTTAAATAAAACCGCCTATTTGGCGGTTTCTTATTTTTTATTAATATAAAATTACATTACAAAGTCTTCCCCAAGATAAACTTTCTTAACCATTTCATCTTGTACTATTTCTTCGGTCGTTCCGTGCTTTAATATTTTCCCGTCGTGTAAAACATAACTGCGGTCTGTAATTCCCAATGTTTCACGAACGTTGTGGTCTGTTATTATTACGCCTAAACCACGGTTTTTTAATTGAGATACTAAACTTCTGATTTCGTTCACTGCAATTGGGTCAATCCCTGCAAAAGGTTCGTCTAGTAATATAAATTTCGGATCGTTTGCCAAGGCGCGCGCAATTTCAACACGGCGGCGCTCACCACCAGATAAAGCTGTTGCTGGGCTGTGGCGAAGATTTGCAATAGAAAATTCTTCTAGTAAGGAATCTAGTTTTTGACGACGCTTTTTTTTGCTTGGTTCTACAACTTCCAAAATGGCCATAATATTTTGTTCAACCGTTAAGCCACGAAATACACTGTTTTCTTGTGGCAGATAGCCAATGTGAAGTCTGGCGCGTTGGTAAAAAGGCAAGTGTGTTATGTCTTGCGAGTTTAAAAATATTTGACCGCCAGTTGCGTTTAACTGACCTGTTATACAATAAAAAGCAGTTGTCTTTCCTGCACCATTAGGACCCAACAAACCGACAGATTCACCTTGACGGGCAATCATAGAAATGTCTTTAATAACCATACGTTTCCCGTATGACTTGGAAAGATGTTCAACTTTTAGTACCGATTGTTTCATAGCTTTATCACCAGTTCATCTGTTCTTATTTTGTCGCCGTTGCTAGAGTCTATACGGACATTTTTAATTAGTGTAATTGTTTTTTTCTTTTTGTTATATTCACCAGAACTTGCAGAAATATTATCTGTTATTTTTTGCTTGTTTGACACACGATTTACTGTGCCAGATAAGTCATCAAGAAATATTATATCAGGACTGTCATATTCTTGGCGAGCACTTTTTGCACGAATTTTAAAGGGTTGACCATTGGTATCAATACCAGCAAAAGATGCGTCTGACATTTTGAATTGGTTGCTGACTATATCCATCATATTTATTGCGGATATTGGTGTCCATAGTAATTGTTGGGTAAATAAAGACCCTGCAATAAGAGCAACAATCATTACTAAGCCCCAGCCAGTAAAGAAAAACTGCCACAGTCGTTTCCAGCGTCTGTGCTTCATAAATATAATAAAGCTTCGTTTGTCTCGTTGTATCACGATGCTAGTTTAGCGTGGCTTTGAACAAAAAGCAATTTTTATATTTATTCAAAGATTTTTTTATGATATAATCTTTTTCAAGAGAGATGAAAAAAACTTTAACAACCTTATTTTGCTTGAGTATTTGTGCCTTCGGCGTGTCCGATGCGTCTGCTATTACAATTAAAAAAGCGGCACCTGTTGCTACGCAAGAAGCGTCCGCGTCTTCTGCAACTACCAGTTTGGTGCCAACTGTTATAAATTTGATTTCTGGAGTTCAACAGATTAGCGCAAAGCAAAAAGAACTTACCGCAGAATGTATTCCAACAACCCAAGAAATAAATTTTGTTGATAATACGATGAAAGAGTGGGCAAAAACAGGCGCGATGAGTGCCGAGGAAGTAGAAAAAAAATTAGGGAAACGTTGTGATAGTGCAACAGGTGGTTATCAGGCTTCTGTTGAAATTGCAGCTATGATGGATACAGAAGATATTTGTTATGATTATTTTTCCGATGAGGGTATGGTTTGGTATCAATATCCAAAAGTTGGTGTCGTAAAGTATTGTGAAGATGGTACAAATAGTTGTTCTGAGAAAAAAACAGTTTCTAATATTTATGATATATTCAATTTGATTGATTTTTCAGAAGCTGATTATTCTTCGTCTGAAATTACAATGGCGTCAAAATTGATTGCGAAAATTGAAAATTGTTCTAATTCTAAATTAAATGCTAAAAAACGTGCGATGTGGAGCGAGTTCTTAATGGGAACAATTTCTAATATCGGACAACCGACAAATACGGGCAGTATTATGGAGCAGGTTAGCAGTATCGCAGGTAGTGGTGGCGGATTGGGAAGTTTGTCTTCACTGGGAGCAATCGCATCGCAGTTCTTGGGCAATCAATAATTTTTATTTGTGGTTAAGAATTGTTTTTTTCACTTTACTCATATGCGTAAAAAACGTATAATAAAAGGGATTATAGAAAGGATTTTTTTATGAAAAACAAGTCTTTTGTATCATGTGCTGCATTCTCTCAAGTTTTGTGCTTGGTAGCAGGGTTGGGGTTAGTTGGTTGTGCCGGAAGTAATGATAATATGTACACACCGATAGAAACACCGACTGTTGATTATATTGAAACTTTGGATGTCTATTCTGCACCGCACAAAGATTCTTTCTTAAATCAGTTGGCGATGAATTATCGCTCTTATGCTATTTATAATGCAAGAACTAGTGGCTATCCAGAAATGGGTGAGCTGTTCGCACAGAAAGCTATTGCGGCATTCTCTGGCGAGTTGCCTTTCCCAGAAACTTTGGATAATTGGCCCGTTGAAAATGAACAAGAATCTTTTGAACTTTATAATGCATATAATGACTTGTTAAATCAGTTGAAAAATGATGCAAGTATGACAAATCCTGAGTTGGCTGCAGAAGCGCAGGCCAAATTTGATTGTTGGTTGTCTGCGGCTGCCAGTGGACAAACAGGAACTGCCCAAGAATGTCGCGATAGATTTATGAAGACGATGAACGCTTTGATTAATTGTAACGATGGGGCAAGCGTCAAGTCTTGCACAGTTGAAGAAACTACAATTACTCAAAATGGTGAAGTTACAATTGCTGTAGAACAATCAGAAAAAACACCTGTTCAGACCTATTATCCAGATACACGTAATTTATCAGAAATGCGTGGAACTGGTAAGGCTAGAGAAGGGGTTATTATTGTTAATAATGTAAATGTCCCAGAACATTTAATTAATCCTGTTCCTGTTCAGCCATTAGTATTTAATCAAAATATTTATGGTGGTGATAAAACAATGACAGATAGCAACAATGTTCAGGGGTGTACAACTGCTGATTGTCAAGAAAGCACCACAACGGTAAGTGCCCAAGAAGAAATACCAATGGTTGGTGATGAATTAGTTACGCGTGAAGAATTTATTAATATGATGATGGCGATGCGTCAAGAGTTGGCTGCAATTAATGCTCGCCTTGATGAAATTCAGGCAAATGCTGGTGAAAAAACTATGATAAAAGTTCAGCAGATACCGCTAGAACCGAAACAGCATGTTATGGAAGAAGTTTTTGAAATTCGTTTTGATTTTGATAAGTCTACTATAAAACCAGAATATGAAGCGCTGATAAAGCAATTGGCGACAGCAACACAGTCTAATAAGAATATAAAAGTCTCTGTTGTTGGGCATACTGATACGATGGGATCAAAAAATTATAATTATGCATTGGGTGGCAGACGTGCGGAAGCGGTTCAAAAAATGCTAATAAAATATGGTATCCCTGCAAGTCAAATAGTTGCGGTGTCCGCTGGTGAAGAAGATTTAGCCGTTCCAACCCCAGATGGTGTCGCAAATGCAGAGAACCGTCGCGTTCGTGTTGTGAAAGAAGTTCATTATACGGAACCTGCACAACCCGTTCCTGTTGCTATTGTTGAAGAATATTCTGTAAATGAAGCAGAAGATTGCGGAATGTACGGATGCGTTCAACAATAAATAGAAACAAATACTTGACAAAAAAGTTTTGTTAGTATATATTGACTTTCGTCAGAGAGATGTTTAAGAGGCATTGAAAATGACTGAAAATATGAATAAATTTGATAAAGGTATGGCTGCTTTAGAAAAAAAGGCGCACGGACTGGGATATAAAAAAGGCGTCGCAACGGTTCAATTAGCGGCAGAATTAATGGCGCGCGGCGTTAATGTGCAAAACGGTCAGAACGAAAAATAGTTTTATTTTTTCAATATATTATGTTTATTGTTAATATATTGTGATTATAAAAATAGGCGATTGTTGTCGCCTATTTTTTTACACTCCAAAATAAAGCCCATAACCATCCAATGCCAGTCCAACCAAAAATCCAACTGGCAAGTCTTATTAAAATATTGTCTTGTTTGCTTCTTTTGTTTTGACGTGCAAGCCATGCAGGCGCCAATACAATGATTGAAATAATCAAAATAGAAATTATATATTTGATAACCAGCATGTTTTTAATTTCCATTGGGGCAGATTTTCTGCCCCATTTTTTTTGATTATATACCGTATTTTGCCTTTGTGTCCAGTTCTTCTTCAATGCGAATTAATTGATTATATTTCGCCATTCTGTCTGTACGAGACATAGAACCAGTTTTAATTTGACCCGCATTTGTTGCAACTGCTAAATCAGCAATTGTCGTATCTTCTGTTTCGCCGCTGCGGTGAGAAATTATGACACCGTATTTTGCGTCTTGGGCCATCTTTATTGCTTGCAATGTTTCTGTCAAAGAACCAATTTGGTTAACTTTGATTAATATTGCATTTGCAACACCGGATTCTATACCTTTCTTTAAGCGAACTGGGTTTGTAACAAATAGGTCATCACCAACCAATTGGCATTTTGTGCCGATTGTATCTGTTAATTTTTTCCAACCGTCCCAATCTTCTTCGCTAAGTGCGTCTTCGATAGATATGATGGGATATTCGTTAATTAATTTTTCATAGAATTCTATCATTTCGTCTGAAGATAAAGATTTGCCTTCGAATTCATATTTGCCATCTTTATAGAATTCTGATGATGCAACATCTAAGCCAATAGAGATTTCTTTACCTGGTTCATATCCTGCTGCTTTAATTGCAGATATGATTGTGTCTAATGCTTCTTTGCATGAGTGGAAATTTGGTGCAAAGCCGCCTTCGTCACCAACATTCGTAGAGTTGCCACCTTTTTTCAGTATAGATTTTAAATTATGAAAAACTTCTGACCCCATACGTATTGCCGCAACTTCATTTTCTGCACCGTTTGGAATAATCATAAATTCTTGTGCGTCTAAGCCGTTGTCTGCATGCGCACCACCATTTATTATGTTCATCATTGGGCGTGGTAGCAAATCTGGATTTGGGTTTCCGTAAACTTCCGCAATGTATTTATATAAAGGTACATTCTTTTGTTTGGCAACAGCATGCGCAGCCGCTAAAGATACTGCAAGTATTGCATTTGCACCTAATTTTTCTTTGTTTGATGTTCCATCTAAAGCAAGCATTTTTTCATCTAATTCAGATTGTTTAGATGCGTCCATATTTATAATAGCTGGTGCAATTATTTCATTTACATTTTTAACGGCCGTTAAAACACCTTTACCCATGTAAGCTTTACCACCATCTCGTAATTCTAGTGCTTCAAAAGAACCTGTTGATGCACCCGATGGAACTGCCGCCCGACCCATTGCGCCACCAGATAATGTAATGTCGCATTCTATTGTCGGATTACCACGACTGTCCATAATCTGACGTGCATGAACTTTTTTTATAAAAAACATATTTTTTCTCCTTATTCCTAAAAATGTTTTAATGCTGTTTAAGTTCCGTCTTGTGTTGTTTGACGAATTGTGTCATAATATAACCATAAAAACGATTGGAAGAAAGAAAAAAATTACAATGAAAAAGATATTTTCGCTTATTCTTTGCATGTTGCCGTTTACGGCACACGCCGCGGATTCTATAATAATAGAAAGTGGTTCAGATGGTGGCACGTATGCCGATGGTTTGACTGTAAATAGTATGGATATTGGTTATGATGCACCAGACCCTGCGCCAGAAGATAATTATTATGGCGAAACTGGTATTGACCAGTCTTTGTTCACAATTAGTACGTCTGGTCCAGTTGTTATTAATAATACTTTAACAATTAATACGGGGTACTCGTTGAATCTTGGAATTGAGGATAACCCTGTTTTTGATGTCACAGTTGGTGAAATAAATGCCAATGGTAAATTGTCTGTTATTAATGCAGATAATTTTTTAGTCCAAGCCACTGGTAGTTCTGATGGAACAATAACTGCATATCAGGGGTTAAGTATTGATGCAAATACAATGACGTCTGGTGCAATAGAAGTATGGGGTGGAAATACAGTTTTAAAAGTTGCAAATGCTTTAAATTTCGGTGCTTTTACAAATAAAGGAACGGGTGATGTAGATATTACTGCTGGTACATTAACTACTGCGGGTGATATTGAAAATTTAGCCGGTGGCGATTTTACTGTCCTTTTGGGTGGTGATATGACGGTTGACGGAAGTGTTGAAAATACCGGCACGTCAATGACCATTGGACGAAACGAAGGCGCTACAGGTATAGATATTACTATAGATGGTACTGTTAAAAACGAATCGGACAGCAGTATGTATATTTATGGTGATAGCTTGACCATTAATGGTGGTAGCTTGGCACCAGACGGTAGCGGTGTTCAAAATCCTTCTTTTGCGAACAAAGGAAATCTGGAAATAGAGGTTACTGGGCAGACGTACTTAGAATACGGATTTGATTTAAGTGCAATGCAACAGAATAATTCTTTTTCATTAACTACAGGTACTTTAGTTTTTGGTGATGATGTTGATAATGATGCTTGGTTACAGGTTTTTTCTAATAATCTAAATAGTTTTTATTTAGAAATAAAAAGTGGTGATATAGACGCAAGCAATATAATTAATAATACCGGTAGTAATACATCTGCAAATATGGAAATTGCTGCTGTTTCTGTGTCTGCTGATTCTGTAACTAATAGCGGTGAAAAATTGTCTGTTACATCAACAGGTGGAACTGGTATCAATGTATCTGGTGCTGTTTCTGGGTTGTCTGGTTCTACTACTTTGGCTGCAAGTACTGATTTAGTTGTTGGTGGTGCTGTTTCTAATAACGCGACAATGTCTTTAAGTGGTAATCAAAGTGTTGAATTATATAGTGTAGCTAATACAAGTGGAAGTTTAGAAATTTTATCTTCTACGAATAATGGGCAGATAACTATTAATAATGGTTTAAAAAATTCTGGTACTGTTAATATTAATGCTATGGATATAACTATTAATGGTTCTGTTGAAAATACTGGTGGAACCATGACAATAACAGGTTCTAATGGTGGGGGAACTAGTGATTTGGTTATTGGCAGTTTGTTAGTTAATTCTGGTACTGTTAATATAAATGCTTTAGACGGTGGGGTTTCTGTTGAAAATAATCTTACTGTTTCTGATGGTGTGTTAAATATAGATGAAACAACTACTTCTTTTACAGTTGATAAAAGCGTTTTGGTAAGTGGCGATTTCGTTTTAGGAAATGTTGCGTTGATAGATGACGGTAGTATAAAAGTTGCGGCTTCTGGCCCACAGGGGTTTGTCCTAAAATCTACAAATGCGGGTATCAATATTTTAGGAAACGTTTCTGTGTCTGATGCAACTACTGCACGCAGTGCGACTTTTGATGCATCAAATATTAAAATAGGACAAAATGTATCGGCATCGGGGAAGGGGGCTCTTACTTTTGGTGGAAATACTGGTCAGACATTAATCGTAGACGGAGATGTTAGTGCAAATAACGGTGGTACGATAAATTTTGTTGCAGGAACATCTACGGTCGGTTCTTTGACTGGTAATGGAAAGTTTGTTGTAAGCGGCGAAAGTATCACAGCAACTGGCGTAGACGGTATTAATATAGCTGGTGGCGTTTGGTTTGATGGAACAAGTGCAACAAGTGGTTTGGTTGCAAATGGAACAAATGATTTTACTTTGGTTGCACAAAATGCGGGGGTTAATTTATCAGGTGGGCTTTATGTTGGTTCAGGAAAAACTTTAACGATTAATTCTGCGTTGGATTCCACAATTGGTGGGGTTGTCAGCAATGCTGGAATTTTAGACATTAATGCAACTACAAGCGTTAATTTTGATAATGCAATTACTAACACTGGCACTTTAACAATAGATGGTCAGAATATTACTTTAAAAGATATAAGCAATACAAATGTGGCAAATATAACTGCGTCAGGGGATGTTAATTTAGGCGATATTATAAATAGTAATAACCTTACTGTACCTGGTGCAGTTGTTAATGCCGGACTTATCAATGCTAATGGTGGTTTATTACAAATTAATTCTTCTGATTTAACTTCTGCTTCAATTGCTGTTAATGACGGAACTGCAACTATAAGTGCGGGCGACATTAGGGTTGCTAATAATGTATCTGTAACTGGCAATTTTGTGCAAGGTGGAACAAGTGGGTCTTTGAACCTAACAAGTGCAAATATTAATTTAAATTCTGACGGTGCTTTAAATATTAGCGGTGCATTTAATGCAACTGGTGGCAGTGCAGAGTATGATTTTGCAGGTGCCGCAGTAATTGGCGGTGGCGTAAATGTTTCTGCAAATACTGCTGTAGAATTAGCCGCAAATAACATAACTGCTCAGAATGTTATTAATGCTGGAACATTAAATTTAACTGGAAATAGGGGGCTTAATTTAGGTGTTGTTACAAATACAGGAAGTTTAACAATTGATTCGGGGACTGGTATTGCGACAGTTGATAACTTTGCAATGGGAAGTACAGGAACTGTTGTGCTGGCGGGGACTGGCTTGACTTCTGGTTCCGCGTTTTCAACAGGGGCAACTTTATATCAAAATTATAATGATGATTTAGTTGCTGGTGATATCAATGTTGATTCAAACGCATATACAATTACGGCAGGAAATTTTAACGTTGGTGGTATTATTCAAGATTCTGGGGGTATGACGGTAAATTCTAGTGATATTGATGTCGGTGGTACAATTACTGCACAAAATTTGAATTTTGTTGCCAATCCAGAAGGAAATTGGATGAACGTTAATGTTCTTGGAACTGTCTCTGGTGGTGTTGGCTTCAATGGTTTGGAAATGATGACAATTGGTGGGGACTATATATTTAACAATGGTAGTTCTTTGAATGCAGCAATTTTACCATATGCAGCAGGTGGTGGGCTTAATTCTACAACTCGTAATTATTGGGCAACGGTTAGTTTGAATGAAGATGATACATTAGGTGTAATAACAAATGCTGCGGATGCTAAGGCTATGATAACAGTTGGTGGGCAATTCATTTCGGACGTCTCTGGTTTTGGTACTGCATCAAACGGTGTCGGATTAAAAGACGGGCAAATAGGCATTGATTTGTTTGATATGGTAGACCAAGGTACTGCGATATGGTTGGTACATGCAGATGAAGGCGTTCGTGAATTAAGCGATAAAATAAGAAATTTGCATGTAAATTTCTGTAATGCTAACGGCACTGAATGTTTTAGCTATTATGACTTGACAGAAGGCGCAAATACAGAAGAAGGTTTGCCTGCGTATTTGTCTTTACGTGATAGTGATGGTGACGGTATAGAAGATAGTATTTATGTCGTTTTTGACCCAAGATTTGGTGGGCCTGTCGAAGTGTTTAAAATTCAGCCAATTGTAGGGTTAGCAAAACAACATACAGAAGGTGAATATGTTTCTGCAGGGGCGTTGGATAACCTTATCAGTGGGCAAATGGCAGATAAGCTATTCTTTAATGATACACCGATAGAAGCTATACCGGTAATATTTGAAAATACAAATATGGAAGAGTTGGCCAACGAATTATATAATCGTATGGAAGATTATAATACAAACCGTGATGGTTCTGTCTTGGCTAACTTCAGCCGTTTATTCCAAGTACGCGAATTAGAACAAATTGCAGGCAGTATAGCACTGAATGAACATACAAATTTCCGTTCTTTTGAAGATTATATGTTAAATGAATTTATTTGGAATCGTAATCGTCAGCTAAAGAAAGCGTGGGCGGATGTTGATTTTGGTATGTTTAGTCAGGATGTTTCGGATGGTAAGCGCGTATACGGTAATCGCTTTAATGTTTCTGGGGGTTTTGATTGGCAAGAATCAGAAACATTAATTCTTGGTTTGACTGGGCGTATATCTAATATGTCTGCAGACAATTCGGACGTTGTTGATTTAAGTTATGCTGATAAAATCATAACAGGGCAGGTTGATGTAGATGTATCTGATTTGAATGTCGCTGTTGGCGGTTATCTGATGAAAATACTGGGCGAGAAAGCGCGTGCTTATGGTAATGCTTTCTTAGACATACATTTCTTGAATGTTGACCGTACACAAACTTATACAAATCCGATAGACGGTTTTGGTACAGCGTTTAGCTTGATAAGCGAATGGGGGTTGATGCATGACATATTGAATCAGTATATCGTGGGAAATTTGTATGCTCGTTTTGGTTATAATACAGGCTTCTCTGTTAAAGAAAAGTCAGACGGTCAAGATTATATGAGTCTTGAATCTGATGGATATTTGGTTTTAACACCTGGATATACTTTGACAGCGCAGAAACGTATATATCCTTCTGCATGGTTCCAAATTCGTCCATATGCGTCAATTGGTATAGAATATGATGTTTTGGGTGCACCAGATTCTGTTAAATATAAGTTTGCTCCCGCTTATTCTTATACTAGTTACGATATAGATATTGACCCAATGTGGGCAAATATAGGTGGTGGTATCGAAATGTTGTCTGCAAGTGGTATTCAGGTTGGCGTAGATTATAGATATCAATATAATTCTGCTATCCAATTACATAACATTAAAGTATCTGGTTCTTACAGATTTTAAATATCAATAGAAAAGCCCCACTTACTTGGGGCTTAATAAAAAACCCGCAACAGCGGGTTTTTTATTAAAATGGAATATCATCACCAATGTCGGATATTGATATTTCTTCGCGTTGTTGCGCAGGTTGTGATTGTGGGGCGCTGTAATCGTTATTTGAAGAGTTGTCCAAATTTTTCGCACCGCTTAAAATAATCATTTGTCCTGCATACGGGTTTAAAACAACCTCGGTTGTGAAAACATCAATTCCTTGTTGATTTTGCCATTTACGTGTACGAAGTGAACCTTCTAAGTATAGCTTGGTGCCTTTTTGTAACATACGTTCCGCAACTTCAACTAAGTTAGGATTAAAAATAACAACACGATGCCATTCTGTTTGTTCTTTTTGTTCGCCAGACTGTCTGTCACGCCAGCGGTCAGATGTTGCTAGTGAAAAACTTACGACTTTCTGCCCACTTTGCATTGTGCGAACTTGTGGTTCTTGTCCTACATTTCCGACAAGTATAACTTTGTTGATGCTGCCTGCCATTATTGCTTCCTTTGGTTTCTTTATAATATAATTATATTTGAACAATAAAAGCCCGAAAAAGCAAGAAAAATCATCAATAAATTTTATGAGGTTATATGTGAAAAATCAAAATATTGACTTTTTGTCAAAAAAAAGATATAATTAGTGGGTAAAATCAAAAGAAAGGGGCGAATTCTCGCATACCTGTTTCCAAAAAGGATTATTTATGCATATTAATGAACTAAAGGCAAAGTCGCCACAGCAATTGCTGAAAATGGCTGAAGATATGGGGATTGAAAACCCTTCACAGTTAAATGTACAACAATTACGTTTTGCGGTTATGCGTGTTTTTGCCGCGGATAAAAAAGTTGTTTTAATTGGTGACGGGGTTTTGGAACGTATGCAAGACGGTTTTGGTTTTTTGCGTGCACCAGAAAGTAATTATCTGGCGGGACCTGATGATTTGTATGTTTCACCAGCGTTAATTAAGAAATACGGCTTAAAAACAGGTGATTATGTTGAAGGTCAAATTCAAGCCCCACAAAATGAATCTGAACGTTATTTTGCATTGGAAACGATAGAACGTGTTAATGGTGGCAATCCGGAAAAGTTGCGTCATAGGGTATCTTTTGATGATATGACTCCTCTTTATCCTGATGAGATGTTAAAAATGGAAGTCATTGATGATAAAGATAAAGGGCGCAGTTTATCTGCACGTGTTATTGACTTGATTTCTCCGACAGGTAAGGGGCAGCGCTCATTGATTGTTGCGCCACCACGTACTGGTAAGACAGTTATGCTACAAAATATAGCTCATTCTATTGCGACGAATTACCCAGATGTAAAATTGATAGTTTTGTTGATTGATGAACGTCCAGAAGAAGTTACTGATATGCAACGCAGTGTTAAGGGTGAAGTTATTTCTTCAACGTTTGATGAACCGGCTGCGCGCCATATTCAAGTTGCGGAAATGGTTATTGAAAAAGCAAAACGTTTGGTGGAAGCAGGACAAGACGTTGTTATCTTGTTAGATTCTATTACTCGTTTGGGGCGTGCTTATAATACTGTTGTTCCAAGCAGTGGCAAGGTTTTAACAGGTGGTGTTGATGCATATGCGTTGCAAAGACCAAAACGTTTCTTTGGAGCGGCACGTAATATAGAAGGTGGTGGTTCGTTGACTATTATTGCAACAGCATTGGTTGATACAGGATCTAAAATGGACGAAGTTATTTTCGAAGAATTTAAGGGTACTGGCAACAGTGAAATTATCTTAGATAGAAAATTATCTGATAAACGTGTATACCCTGCAATTGATATAACGAAATCTGGCACACGTAAAGAAGACTTGTTGGTGGGCAAAGATGTGTTGTCAAAGATGTACGTTTTACGCAGAATTATAAATCCGATGGGAACATTGGAAGCGATGGAGTTCTTGTTGGATAAGTTGCGTTTAACAAAAACTAATGAAGACTTCTTCTCTTCTATGAATCAATAGTTAAAAGCCCTCAAAAAAGAGGGCTATTTAATTTTAAAGGTTTAGTAATATGTATAAGCTTTATCTTGTCGGACTGATTGGTCTGACTTTATTTTTATGCTTTTTAGCTGGTGAGTTTCGTGGCAATGCAAAATGCCATGAAGAATTAGCGCAAGAAACTATAGAGAATTTAAAAAATAATCAAATTATTTATGAAAATCAAAGGAAAGAGATAGATGAAAAAGTTTTTAGTACTAGCTTGCACGATATTCGTCGCATCTTGCGCGAAAAATACACAATCGCAGATTAATAATAATTGCTTGCCATGTATGCCAATTTATGGACGCGCATCAGATTGGGATGTCATCAGTGATGATTTGGCAAGAAATATTTATCGGCACAATCAGATTTGTGAAAGCAGGCATTAATATTTTAATGCCTGACCGACTAATTCTTTTACCAGTTCTTCTGATTTTTCTGATTGTTTTGGTGCATATTCCACAAATTCTATGCCAATTGCATTTTTGAATGATTCTAAGAAATATTTTGCGGCATCTAATGATATACCGTTTGGTTCTGGAACCAAAACATCTTCAAATATAGATGGATCCAGCGCATCAAAGTCAAAAGAAATCATAAAAGGTTTGTTGGCAATTTTTGCCATAATTTCTTTAACGGCTTTTTCCCATGCCTCTGGTGTTTGAAGTTCTTTTGATTCACGGCAAAAAATATTATTGTTGCGTACAAAATTTATCTCAGAATTTTCATATGAACGGGTTGCCAAATAAAAAACATTTTCAGGTTTGAGGGCAGGGCATTTTTTTTGTAATGATAACCAGCGTTCATCACCTTCGCCAATAAGTGCGCGAACATTTGTACCGTGTGGTGCGCCAGATGCTTCTGCTTTAGAGCTTTCTGGTGTATGTATATCTAAGTGTGCGTCAATATATATTAAGCATAACTCATCATTTGGGATTCTATCGGCAATAGCCGCAAAATGCCCAAAATTTACAGAATGGTCACCACCAATTAAAATATGTTTTTCTGTTGGTGTGTTTTCATAAATTTTCTTTTGTATTTTATAGTTTTCACCGAATCTGTCCTTTTGACATTCTTCTAAGTTGAAAGGCTCTGGCGTGATAATTGTCCAATCATAGTCAGGAAAAAGACTTTTTACTTTTGCTGGTGCCAATGCGGGTCCACCATCAATAATTTTAGCGGTTGCACCGCGACCATACTCTATGCCAAATAGTTTTTTCATTTATAAGCCTCCAATATACTTTCTGCGGCACTTTTTATTTTCTTTAATGAGGTTTCATATGTAGAACAATCACGCGCAATTTCAGAGCGATACGCATCACGAAGATTATTTGCCATATATGCACATCCTTTTAAGTGTTGAACGCAATATGAATGTCCTGTTGCAAAGGCTTGCTGTCCGCGAACGCGGCTTTCTGTACTGGACCAATCTATATTTAAAGCATTTTCAAGATTAACCCAAGAATTATCACCAGTATATTTACCAATTGTCTCCATCCAGTATTCGTTCATTTCTTCATCTGTCCACTTGTTAGTACTTTGTGCAACAATTATCTCTTTTATTAAACTGTCTATTTCTGGTTGATATGTGGAATCTATTTGTGCCAGTTTTGTGCTACAATAGCATCTGTTATATGCCGCATTTTCACGTTCACAATAACCGTTCATACACTCAATATAATCTGCCATGCAACGCGAAGAGGGTATAGATTGAGTGCTGGTATCATAAGTAATTACGCCAGAAGCATTTTGGTTTGCATAGGTTGATACATCTCCACGAGAAGTTCTGATGGCTGCCTGCATTGCATTATTTGTTGTTGTTCCAGAACGAGCGACTACGCGTCGTGTTGAATTGCTTGTTGTATTGTTTCTGGCCGCCATTGTGGTATTTGTTGCTACGCGTGCATTGGAATTAGTGTTTGCTGTGGTTGGCGTACTAGCACTTCGTACGGATGTGCCTGTAGTTGCGCTTCTGGCGGTGGTTTGTGTTGTTGCGGTTCTTGGTACAACTTTTCTGGTTGTTGTATTTGTTGCTTGTTTAGTTCTGGTTAATACGTTTATTTGTGCATTTGATTGACTTGGGGTTGTACCTGGGTTAAGGCTTGTCCGCATAGTATTATTCATATATGGGTATAGATTATTATAAGAATTTGCACTCATATAATTAGCAGGTGAAGTTGCTGCCAAAGCGACTTGTACGAAAAGCACTAAAGTTGATAAGAATAAGAAAATTTTAAGTTTATTTATCATTACTTACATTGTAAAAAGTTTGAAGAGATTAGACAAGTATAAAATTAAGAAAAAAATTTGCATTTAAAAAAAATGTTGTTATAATGTTGTTCGTTTCGGGGTGTAGCTCAGTCTGGTAGAGTACTTGGTTTGGGACCAAGGTGTCGAAGGTTCGAATCCTTTCGCCCCGACCAGAAAATTCAAACCGTCGCATTTGCGGCGGTTTTAATTTTCTGGGTGGAACCTGCATATTCAAACGACAAACCGCCGTTTGTCGGGGTTCGAATCTTTCACTCGATTTATCGTCAAAAGACGATAAATCTGCGTGTATCCTTGTATTTATGCGAACTGCGCTGGGCTTGTTCTTATATACTCGGATTTCCTCAGCGTATGCCTGTGGGTATCCTCGTAGTTGTTCAAACTTCGCATTGCTCGTTTTCACATACTCGGATTCCCTCGGCGTATGCCTGTGGGTAT
>CALXLG010000007.1 GCA_944389135.1 uncultured Alphaproteobacteria bacterium | reverse complement strand
AAAAGTAACAGTGAAAATTGCCTGTTTTTTGAACAACCGAACAAAGAATATTCAGAACGATTTGAATATCTGTGGGAGTTGTATAGCAAATCGTAGATTTGTTTCATTGCGGCTAATTTATTCAAATAAACGATTTTTTCCAATCATATCTTCTATTTGGGTGATATGTTTTTCTTGTATGTTTGTGTCTCCGCCGTTTAAGACCGCCTGTTTCAAAATACGTACTATTTCGTGTTTGTCAGTATAGTTTGCGGGGGCATTTTCTGAAATTATTGTTTGTACGGCTTCTATTACTCGGGATGACGTAGTAACAATTGTGTCTTTTGGAATAAAACTTATGTTTCTTAAAGAACAACTGCCGAAAAATACTATGACAGAGTAAATTGGGATTTTAGCAAATTGTTTGGATTGTTTACGAAGTGTGTCGATGTGTTTCTTGTTTTGTAAAATAGGGTTATAAAACCTGTTCTTTTCTCGTCCGTAAGATAAGACTTGTGTCCATGTTTGTTGGTTGCCTTTGCCAAAAATCCAGCCAGAATAATCTTTAACTTCAAAGATAATTAGACCAACTTTGGTGGCTAGTACCAGATCTATTTGTGATGTTTGATCATTTGGTTTTATGATATACAGATCATGAAATATTGAGCCTGCTGGGAAATCGTTTTTTAATAGTTTTAGAATAAGTTCTCTTTCAGACCATGTTCCTCTTTCAAGAGAAGTTACTGTTTCGATTAACTGTCTTTTATTTGAAAGATATTCAAAAACGTTGAACGTTTTGCCAACTTTGTGCGCGTGTTTACGTTTGTGTTTTTTTATTACGATATATAACAAAAATAGAATAACAATTATGTAAAAGATAATCATAATTATTCCGTTTGTTATCTAATAATCTTATGTTTGAACCATTGTTCTTGGAAATTTGTTTTTTGTTCTATGAATTGGTTCGTTATCTGTAAGCCGTCAGGAACAACCACCAGTTTATCATAGTTATCGTTTGTACGGTGAATGATTGCTACACAACGTCCTGTGGATTCTTTTAGTGGCTTGTCTATGCCTAAAACATATGCGTCAAGCTCTTCGCCGTCACCAGAAACTGTGTTTGGAATATAGCCATAATTTACTTCGTACACAAATCCATGCTTTGGGTGCTTTGTGCCCAATGGTCTGTCCATGACAACAGATACAATTTTATTCAGATAGTCAGAAGATTTTGTTTGTTGTGGCATATTGAGGCCCTTTTTTTGAAAAATATCACATACACCCTGAAAAACAAGGTAAAAAAGTATTTGTAGAAAATTGTGTAAAAATATTTTTTATAGTTGTAAGATATTAGAAGTTCCGCAACAAGTTTTTGTTGATTATTTTTTTAATTTTGACTGTTTGGCGTTTTTTACAGAATCTTTTTCTTGTTGTGTTTTGTTCCGCCGTATTTTTTTACACATTTTTTAAAGTTCAGAATCATAGAGAACTAAAGAAATCCATAAAATATGTATTATGATTTTGTATTAAAAAATAATCCCAGATTTGCGGCATATATTTTTTACAAAAATTTTTGCGTCGTTTAAATATTCATTGGTTATTTCTTTTTGTAAAACACTAGTTAACCATTTGTTGCCATGACCGCCAACTGTTTTGTCAAAACATTCTACTTCACCAACAGGTACAATAAATATTCCAATTCTTTCAAGCTTTTCATTAATAGAGTTAAATTTTAAACTTGCATTTCCTGATGGAATAACCGATTTTCCACCAGATTTGATTGTTTCCCATGGGGATGTTTTTTTTATTGTTTTTCGTAAATTTTCTATATCTTCCGAGGTTAATGTTTCATTTGAGATATTTGATATTTGTTCACTTAGTTTTTGGGAGAGATCGGATTTTGATATTTCGGGTCTCATGTTTACTATGTCATTATAAACAACAAGCCAATCTGGTTTAAAGTGTTCCCAATTTCCACCCTTTGCTTCAACAATGCTTTTGATTGTTTCTTCATTGTTTAAAACATCTATGTCACAAATTATAGATAAAGGAATTTTTATCGCCTGCAAAGCTTTTATTACATTTTTCATGCGCGCTTTTCCCCCACAATGAGTGAATAGTATGTCTGGTTGCTTTATATGAGCATTAGCAACTATATGATCTAATATTGTTTGATAAAATTTGCAGTCCATATCTGCTTCGCAAAGTATTACATGTTCATGAAATAAACCGCTTAAAATATTAGAGTATCGTAATAAAGGGTCAGACCAAAGCTCCTTAACTGCCGCGGATTCTAAAAGAGATACATTGTTTACACTAGCATCTCGTTCTATACGGATTACCTTCACTCTGTCCGTAATGTCAGAATCTAGAATTCCGTTTATAAAATCCTGACTATGGGTTGAGATTATGAGTTGTTTGTCAGTAGGGGTTTCTGTAGCTAAAGTTTTTGCCAATATTCGTATTTGTGGGGGGTGCAAAAAGGCTTCTGGCTCATCTATAAGAGTGATACTTTTTTGACTTGTTAGTGCATGTAACAATATTCCTACAAAACTGCGCATTCCATCGCCCTCATCATCGATTTTAGGATATGTGCGCAAACGCTTGGTGAATTCTGAAGTGCTGCGGTTAGTGTCATATGGCAAGGCGTCATCATCTGTCACGTGCATTGATATTTTTTGTCCGCCCCTAACGTCTATGACAAGGTTTTTACCAAATGCTTGTTTAAATAAGTCGCTAATTCGTTTTTCTGTTTCATCATCGTTGAAAATTTTTTGTAAAGGGGTCCTCGGTGATTCAGAAGAAGCGTCAAAAGATGGCGAGGAGTCTGCAGAACTTAGTCTGTTACTTGTTGATAATAGGCTAAAAAACAAATTTGATATGATATCACCATTTTTGATTGGCCAATGATCCTCCAATTTATTTTTTTCTATGTATGTGCTACCGAAAACAAGGTATTCACCTTTTTGTATCATCATAGCTTTTGCATATTCAACGAAGCCAGTAGCGTCGCCTTCAAAAGACATTTTAGTTTGTGTTATGACTTTTTGGGGCTTAGAGTCACGAGAATACGATAATATGTTTTTTAGAGCGGTGCTTTTGCCAGAATTATTGCCTCCAACAATAATGACTATATCGCCTTTATTAAGTGGTATCGTTTGACCGCCTGAAAAAGTTATTCCCGTTAGAAAAGCTTTTGAAAGAGACATATATGATCCAATCCTTTATATATCGAAGCTAATGTATCACATACACCTTGAAAAACAAGATAAAAATGGGTTTCGCTGTTAGCTTATTAAATTCCCTGATATTCGATGGGAAATCCCTGTTATGTTATAAAAAAATCCCTGTTATTTTTGCAGGGAATTTTGGGGCGAGTAGGGCGTAAGTGCTTAGAAAACTGTGTGTGAATTCTAGTGCAGGTTGTGTGAATTTTGGTCAAAATGCCCGTTTTTTTGCAAAAAAAAATCCCTGTTTTTCCCTGTTTTTTATTGCACGACGTATGTGTTTTAGCCGATTTTGTATGTGCCACAGGGCGCGGTATTTGAATCCGACCAGAAAGTTCAAAGTCGCGTGTTCACGCGGCTTTTTTGTGTGTCGCCCGCAATCCGCGGGGCTTTGCGTTTAACATTGATTGTGGTATCCGCCGAATATCCGAAAATCCACCCCAAATATACTCCTTTGTATACAATGGGCATTTCTGCGGAGTCAAATTATTTGCGCAAAGGGATTATTACTTAATCATTATTGAATTTGCAACATTCGCGAATCCGTACCGTCCCATAAGTATAATCTTGATATGCTTGATAAAATTTGAATTTAGAAAAAGTAATTTTATGTTTTTCGCATTTATTTCTGATAATTTTTACAATTTTTTGCTTGTCTGAAATTGCTGTATTAATCCCAAATATAATGCCAACTAGAGCTTCAAAAGGGTATACTCGTTTTGGCAAATTATCAGAATTTTGTATAATTAATCTTGTTTCTTTTTCATATTCCCATTCCGGACTTTTGGTAGTTAAAGACTTTAATACATTGTCTATAATGGGATTATTTTTTGTAGTAGCGAAAATATATATTGACTTTTCTTTCTTCCAAAGCTTTGCCGTAATTTTCTTGTTTAATTGAGTTATTAAAGAAAAGAAATTATGTTGCAATAATTTATGCTCATATTTTACTTCATAGGTTGGGAGTTTATCCTGTTCAATAAAAAAATTATTGTCTACTGATCCGAAGATTAAACACACACCTTTATGAGAATCGGCATAATGTGCCCACATTGCAGAGTTGTTATACTCACTACAAAAACAGGCTATTCTGAAAGAGTTAAAAATAATATTTTCGCATTCTTTTAGAAAATATTGTGGAAAATCAATATATAAAAACTTTATTTGTTCTATAGACAATAAAGGAGAACCATGAATATTCATTGGATTGAATATCTCACGATCTAAAAACATGCCGGCTACGCACTCATTGTCTTTTTGACAGGCTAGTCTTCCAAATGTATCCATTGCCTTGTTTTTTAATATTATCTGACTATTTATTGCTTCTAAACGCTCTTTAACCGATAAAAAACCATCTTCCAATCTAGGTAATTTAGCTTTAGTTTCTGGTTTTATGTTTTCTAGAATGAATTGGATTGCAATTGGATGGCATATTTTCATTATTCTAAATAATTCTGTGCCCATAAGCATAGTATTTTCTAAACTTGAAATCACATCCGTAATAAAATCAGAACTTGCAAAAGCAGATGATAGCTTATTAAATTTCTTTAAGTTTATCTCATTAAGATGTTTTAAGGTTGTACAAATTGCAATTTTTTTATTATAACAATCGTTATTTACACGATTTATAATATTTTCATACAAACACCATATATAGTTTTTAAAAAAATTACTCCAATCCCCTTTAGAACCACAAAAGTGTATGCTCCTATACCCATCCATTGGATCATTTAATGATTTCAAATCAGAAAAATATATTTCTGATTTTTCTAGTTCTTCAAACAAAAATTCATTACATTTTCTATATCTATAAAGAACTGTAACTTTATAGTTGTTTGTTGCTGACATTTATGATTCCTTACATAAAATAAATATTATATTTTTTCAAATAATTCAATATTTTTATCAATAAAATACCAGTTCCTGTTCCGTAAAATCCTCGTACTTACTTGCGATGACGAATAACGTTTGCAGGTTGATGTGGAATTGAATTTTACTGTTCATGATATCGTTGATAATTCGTGGCGACAGGTATGCCAGGTTCAGATATTTATAAATAGTTCGCAGGTCGCGTTTTTCATCTCTGGCAATTTTCTTTATCCTGACTCCGCGTTCGTATAGTTCCTTGTATCGCCAGGCGGTTGCAAAGGCTTTTACTATTAAATGATTATTGTCGGTTATGCTAAGAACTCCAGTCTTGGCATCTTTATCAATACGTGTTGTTGCGTATTTACGCAGAATAACTGGAACGGTTATTATTACTTCATCTTTGCTTGTTATGAACTCCATTTGTTCGGTTGCTTCATTTATATGTCTTGCGAAGTTCCAGAATTTCTTGTTAGCCATCACGGTCGGAATGTAATAAATCGCCCGGTGTACGAGTTATACTGAAGGTTAAAAGTAGGACTTTATTTCGCAGACAGAGGAAAAGTGTCAACAAAACAACTATTCACGACTATTTAGTACGTGGGCAATATTTTGTTTGTTTTGCCATGTGCGTAGTGTGTTGATAAATTCTTGATAGTCCGGTTGCTGTGATATTTGTTGTCGCCAAGTTGCAAATTGCTGTTCGTTTTTGTCACAATACCTGCGAATTGTTTCAGCTGTGTTAGCATCCCATTCTGCAATTGTTTTATATTGTTTGAAATGTGGGTTGCGTGTTGTACGGTCTTTTACTTCATACCGAAATGCGTTTTCAAATATTTTGTTTAACCCCAGTGGTTTATTGCTAATTATACTTTGTATAAATGTTGCTTTCAGCGGGTTATCAATAGTTATAAGGTCTGTTCCTAGAGTTTTTAGGTCATCCTTATTGTTATAAATCCCTTTAGTATTAAAATGGTAATCTTCTTTTAGTAAAGCATCTATGTATCTGGCGGTTATTTCTAGTGCATAGTAAATTGATAGACTGTGCCCCTTGTTAGTACAGTTCCCCGGTATATTATGCTGTTGTGCAGTTGTTTCAACAGTGCAAAGTAGGTCAGAACCGTCGATAATGCCGTTGCTGATAGGAAGTATTTTAAAGCCCATTTGTTGAGCGGTTGCCTGGGTGGCAATGTCGCGTGAAATACGGGATAGCATATCGTTACAAGTATTTTCAAGTATGCCGCGTAAAAAAGCTTTTTTATCCTTGGCTGTGTTATATAATTTCTTTCCTTTTTCGCCTAGTTTAGATAATTCTTTTTCTATTTCAATTTCTTCTAAATCACCCGTATTAAATCTTTTGTATGTTAATTTGTCCTTTGAGTCCATTTGTTCTAATAATTCTTGTTTTTCGGTGGCGGTAAAGTTTTCATTTTTATATATGGTTGTGTTGCCACGAATTTCGTATAATTTTCCTGCGGGCAAGTTGCCTGGCCTAACAATGTGATAACTTTTAGGTAAAATAATTCCTTTGTCAGGATTAACAGAAAAATATGTGTCTACCATTGATAATTCTGCCGGTGCACCGTTATCTTGCATTAAATCGTTAAAAGGCGTCATAATTACGTATTGCATGCCACTCCAATTACCGCCAATATGCCCTTCTACAATATGATTTAGTGCAAAATGTACGGTTGACCGTGGATAGCCATCATCGCGTACCATTGCAGTAGACGGTATATAATGGGTGCCGTCTTTGTGTGCTGGTGGCAGGTATCGTGTTGCATGAATTGCCAGATAATTATTAATGTCAGACATATATTGTTGTTCAAACTGGGCCTCTTCTAACGAATTTATTGCATTATAAAATTTATCAGATTTCATAGTTTTTCTCTTGATTATTTTATGAGAATTATATCATACAATCTTTTAAATTTATAGTAAATTCATATTTAAATAGTGATCTGTTTGATTGTTTTCTTGTTTTTATTTTTTTAATAGATATCATTTGTTTAGAGGGGGATGTAAAAGATGAAAAAATTTTTCCTATTTTTATTGTGTATGCTTACTGCAGCGTGTTCAGAACCTACAGAAAAAGTTGTAAGTGGAACCTTAACAATGGGGCACGAAGTTAGGGCTTTTGTTGAAACCGGACAAGATAAAGAATACTGGGTAATTGATAAATCTGGGGAATTATATAAACAATATTTGCAAATAGCACCGATTGAGCAGGGAGCATATGTACCAATTAATGCAGAACTAAAGGTTAAAGAATTACCGAAAATGGAAGATGGGTTCGGGGCAGAATACGATGGAACTTATGAAGTGCTTGAGATAATTTCTTTATATCCAACAAAACAATAGGAGGCACCTTATGAAAAAAATATTTATACTTGCAGTTGCGATGATGCCAACATTTGCTTTTGCAGATACTAACGATAATTGGCGATTTTATTTAAGGGCTGATGCAGGACTTACTTATTCAGATACAACTGTTTCAGATTATGATTTAAGTGGTTTCCAGGGTATGTTTAATTTTGCAGCAGGTGCCCAAAAAAATCGTTGGCGTGCAGAACTTGCTTTCCAAGAAAGGGCAACAGTTAGCGAAATGTTTAGTTCTTTATTGACTCAGACTATGGCTTCTTTGGAACAACATGCATTAATTGCAAACGGTTATTACGATATCTTTTCTTCAAAATATTTTGCTTGGTATGTTGGGGGTGGAGCTGGACTAAGCGCATATGAGTCTGTAATAAATTATCAAAGAACTGGGTTAGAGACTGTTGAAGATGGTTATTCGCCAATATTGGGGGCATATACAGGGCTTAGCATAAACTTTGAACATGTTGGAATTGATTTAGGAGTTGATTATTATTATACGTATAAACCAAATGTAAATTCTTTAGTACCGAAAATTGGTTTGCGTGTAATTTTCTAAGGATTTATTTCTTTAATAAATTTACCTCATCAGACTTGAATTTTTCTGATGAGGTAATTATAATTAAATCGTTATAATTTTTAATGATTCTTAGAAAGGGGAATAAAATGCCAAGTATAAAAAACAAAAAAAGAAAAAATACTTCAGTTATAGCAGAGTCTATAAAAAAGCTTTATAACAAAAGCGCGCCGTTATTGGTATGTGAGGCTTTGTTGTTTGGTGTCGCGGCAGTTTTAATGTTTTTTAAACCTGTTGCGTTTTTGGCAATTTTGACTTTTATTATAGGTGGTGCGCTGGTTCTGTTTGGGTTATACAGAACAATTGCAGGATTTATTACCACGCGTGATTTCGGAGCAGGTTGGTTTGATGTATTATTCGGGTTGTTAAATGTTGTAATAGGTGTCTTGTTCTGTATATATCCAGTTGGTTCTATGATAAGTTTAACATATATATTTGTAATATTATTTATGTTCAAAGCTTTGCGTGCATTGATATTTGCAATAAATATGGCAAGGGCACGTTTTGGGCACTATTGGTTTGATTTGATTATGTCAATAATTTTGATTGTTTTGGCGGTTGTTTTGTTGGTATATCCATTGGCTGGTGCAGTTGCGGTTGTATATTATTTGGCTGTAACTTTATTGCTGTATGCTGCAGCAGATGTATATATGTTTATAGAATTATTGCGTTTGAAAAAGCTAGTATAAAAAACCGCCGAAATGGCGGTTTTAATTTCTGGCGCGCCCTGCAGGATTACTTCGTCACCTTGTAAAATTATGCTTTGCATAACCGGCGTACTGTCGTCCGCCTTTTTACTGCGGTTCGAACCGCTCCCCTCGCAGGTTCAAATCCTGGGACTTGCACAAAAATAAAAACCGACATAAAGCCGGTTTTAATTTCTGGCGCGCCCTGCAGGATTCGAACCTGCGACCTGCGGATTAGAAATCCGATGCTCTATCCAGCTGGGCTAAGGGCGCGTTGCTCAAGATTCTACTATATATTTATTGAAATTTCAAGTAATACACCAATTTTTTTATGTGAAATCGTTCCTGTGCAGAATCTCGCCGCTTTCTGATATCATTTAATCAGAACTAAGGAGTCTTAAAATGAAAAAGTTTTTCATATTCATAATTTCTATTTTAATTTCTTTCATACCTTCTTTCGTTGGTATGGCTTTCTCGCCAAATGGCGAAGGGTCGGATATGTGGTATAATATGTTGATAAAATCTGTCCTGACACCAGATGGTTGGGTGTTCGCTGTCGTTTGGCCAATATTGTTCGTGCTGTTGGGTATCGCTTTGTATTTAATAATAACAGATACAAAAACAAAATTAAGTAAAGCAAAAGCTTATTGGTTGTTCGTAGCTCATATGGTCTTAAATGCTTTGTGGACTTATTTGTTCTTTGGTGCACATTTGGTCGGGCTTGCGTTGGTAGAGCTGTTCGTCTTGTTCGGTTTCTCTATCTGGATGGCGCGCGCTTTCTATCAAATCAGACATTCAGCAGGATATCTGGTTATCCCTTATATAGTATGGCAAGTTTTTGCTATGTTCTTAAATGGAATGATTCTTTACTTGAATTAAAAATAAAACCGCCTTTTAGGCGGTTTTTTTATATCTTTAATATTTTTGCCTTTGGATCACCAATATTTAAATATTTTAATCCAAGTTCTTCTACATAATCAGGGCTGTAGCCTTGCAGTAATTCTATGTGGCGGTTGATTGTTTCAAGCTTTTCTTGCTCGGCTATTAATTGTTCTTGTTCTGCATTCATGCGCCAGATATTTATTATAAATTTTTGTAAATTTACTTCGCCCCAAAATATGCGAACAAACATAAATGCAGCAAATATACTTAAAAAAACGCCGATTTTACCACGAAAACTGCCGGACCAAGCCCGCCCAATAAAACTGAATAAATTTTTGATTTTCTCTTTCATCGGTGGCATTATATCATAAATGTTTACTGATAAGCAAATTTTTGGTGCGCCTTTGGCTGGAATTACGGATAAACCTTTCCGCAAGGTTGTTCGTATGTTTTCACCAACATCGCCATTATATACAGAAATGATTTCTTGTCATTCTTTGGTCGGGGCACACAAAAATTGTCTGCGTAATTTTGATAGGTATGACACAGAAGGTAATATCGGAACGCAAATATTCGGGGCAGACCCTAAACTTATGGCAGAAGCCGCAAAAATTTTGCAAGATGCTGGGGCTGCGTGGATAGATATAAATATGGGATGTCCTGTGCCAAAAGTTGCTACGCGTTCTGGTGCGGGGGCTTATCTTATGCGCGACCACGAACTTGCCGGTAAAATAATGTCGGCTGTTGTAAAGGCGGTAAGTATACCTGTTTCTATCAAAACACGTCTCGGTTGGGATGATGCGCATAAAGATTGGCAAGATTTAATAAATATTGCAATTGATTCTGGTGTTGCGTTCGCCGCAGTGCACGGGCGAACAAGGGCACAGCTTTATCTTGGCAAAGCAGAATTGCCACCAAAACCAGAATTTCAAATACCAATTATCGCAAACGGTGATATAAAAGATATAGAAAGTATGCAAAAAGCAGAAAATCTTGGCTATAACGGTGTTATGATAGGCAGAACTATGCTGGGGAAACCGTGGATACTTGGGCAATTGGCAGGCAATGAAATTCAATCAATAAATGTTGGGGAAGTAGCACTAAGACATTTTGAATATATGCTGGAATATTATGGAACGAAAAATGCAGTACAAATGTTTCGTAAGCATGTGGCTTGGTATTCATCAGGGATGCCAAATTCTGCGGAGTTTCGTATCAAAGTTAATCAAACAACAGAAGAAAAAGAATTAAAACGTTTAATTTGTGAATTTTGGGGTTGCGAATTGAATATATAGATTCTATGATAAGTCTAAATAGATAGAGGATATAAGCATGAGCGAAAATAATTTAGAAGCACCAAAAGAAGAAATGACAGTCGGTGAAATTTTGCGTAACGCCAGAACAACAGGACGCCGTAAACGTGAAATTACGACCTTATCTAAGTTGTTGTGTATCCGCGAAGAATTTTTGCAAGCGTTAGAAGACGGTAATTATAATGTAATACCAGAAAATGTTTATATATTAGGTTTTGCACGTAATTATGCTATGGAATTAGGCTTGGACCCAGATGAAATTGTAACTAAATTAAAGCGCGAAATGGGGTTAATCCCAGATTGTGAAGAGAACGAAGAAAGCGAAAATAGTGGTAATTGCGCTTTACCTGGGGGTAACGCAAAACAGAAATTAGATATAAAGAAAGTTGCAAGCCGTTGTTATAAATTTGTTCGTAAAAATTGGATATGGTTTGCTTCGGGTTTAGTAATATTTGTATTATTGATTTCTTTATTGGTATTTTTATTACCAACGGATACAGAAGCTATATCGGATAATAAGAATACAGTTGCTGTTGAAAATGTTGTTGAACCAGAATATAAAGTTGCGGTTAGAGAACGCTTTGGTACAGAAAACAGTGAAACTGCACAAGTGATATTGCAGGCAAATCAAGAATCTTGGGTAAAAGTTGAAGATGCGCGTGGAAACACTGTGTTTAGTCGTGTTTTGGTGCCAGGTGATATCTATTATGTTCCAGCAGAAGATAAGTATAAGGCAACTTTTGGAAATGCTGGCGGTGTAGATATTTGGGTTAACGGAAAACTTGCACCAAAGCAGGGGGCAAATTATGTTCGTAAGTCTGGTATAAGCTTGTCTGCAGAAGATTTAATGCCTGAAAAAAATGCAGATAATCAGTAAAGCTAAGCGGGCGAAAGAAATTTCGCCCGTTCTATTGAATTTTATAATATTTTAGCTATATTTCTTAGCATGAGTGGAATAATAAAAATTCGCGGTGCACGCGAAAATAATCTTAAAAATATTAACCTAGACATACCAAAAAATAAGTTGGTGGTCTTTACTGGCGTATCCGGTTCGGGTAAATCGTCCTTGGCTTTTAATACTATTTATGCCGAAGGCCAGCGCAGGTATGTAGAGTCTTTGTCTTCATACGCGCGTCAGTTCTTAGATATGCAGAAAAAGCCTGATGTTGATACAATAGAAGGCTTGGCACCGGCTATTTCAATAGAACAGAAAACTACGTCAAAAAACCCACGTTCTACGGTTGGAACAGTTACAGAAATTTATGATTATCTACGACTTTTGTGGGCGCGTATCGGAATTCCTCATTCACCTGTGACGGGGTTGCCTATAAAATCTCAGACCATTGGGGAAATGGTTGATTGGACAATGAAAATTCCGGCGGGAACGAAAGTTTTTATTATGGCACCACTTGTTCGTGAACGTAAAGGTGAATATAGAAAAGAAATTGCGTTCTTAATAAAGCAGGGGTATCAGCGCGCAATAATTGATGATGAGTTATATGATTTGTCTGCTGTTCCGCCATTGGATAAAAATAAAAAGCACAGCATTTTTGTAATTGTAGATAGACTTCAGATGCCGTCTGAAAACGCAACAGAGTCAGATTTGGAAGAATTTCGTTCAAGAATGTATTCTTCATTTGAAGGCTCGTTACGTTTGGTCCCTGGTTCTGTTCTGGTAAGGCGTTTGGATACAAATGAAGATGTTCTGTATTCTCAGAATTATGCGTGTCCGGTTAGTGGTTTTACAGTTCCAAAAATAGAGCCTCGCTTATTTTCTTTTAATGCGCCAATGGGTGCGTGTAGTGCTTGTGATGGTTTGGGCGTACAGTTAAATATGTCGCCAGATTTAGTTATCCCAGACCCGTCAAAATCTATTTTGGACGGTGCAATTGCACCTTGGTCGCGTGGTGGTATGCTTAGTCAGTTTGAGCATTTATTAGATGCATTGCATAAAAAGTATAAGATACCGTTAACTAAGCCTTGGCATACACTGACTGAAGAACAGAAAAATATTATTTTATATGGCAGTGGGGACGAGCCAATAAAAATTAACTGGAACGGTTTTGTTTATGAAAAACCGTATGAAGGTGTTATACCTAATATAGAACGTCGTTGGCGTGAATCTGATTCTGAAGCAATGCGAACAGAATTGGCAAAATATCAATCAGAAAAGCCGTGCCCGGTATGTCATGGTAAGCGTTTAAATATACAAGCGTTATGTGTAAAGATAAACAATAAAGATATTATGGACGTATGTGATATGTCTGTAGATGATTCTTTGCGCTGGTTTGATAATTTGCCTAATTGTTTGTCTCAGAAAGAAAATGATATTGCCAGAATAATCTTGCGTGAAATAACAAGCCGTCTGCAGTTCTTACAAAATGTTGGACTTGGGTATTTAACCTTATCAAGAATGTCCGGTACGTTATCGGGGGGTGAAGCACAGCGTATAAGATTGGCTTCACAGATTGGCAGCGGTTTATCTGGTGTTTTATATGTGTTGGACGAACCTTCTATTGGTCTTCATCAAAGCGATAATGATAAGCTGTTAGATACTTTGAAAATGTTGCGAGACAAGGACAATACTGTAATCGTTGTAGAGCATGATGAAGATGCAATGCGAGCCGCGGACTTTTTAGTTGATATTGGGCGTGGTGCAGGTGTTAATGGTGGTAATGTCGTTGCAGCAGGTAAGCCAAGTGATGTAATAAAATGTCCAGATTCTTTGACAGGACAATACTTATCTGGTGCACGTAAGATAGAAGTACCTAAAAAGCGTCGTGCCGGTAACGGTAATATGATTTCTATTTATGGTGCGTGTGAAAATAACCTAAAGAATATAAACGTGGATTTCCCGTTGGGCAAGTTTATTGCACTGACAGGTGTGTCTGGTTCTGGTAAATCTACATTGTTATTGGATACTTTGTATCCCGCATTAATGCGCGCGCTTTATAATTCTAAGATAGAGGCTGGTAAGCACGATATAATTCGCGGTATGGAAAATGTTGACAAGGTTGTTGATATTGACCAGTCGCCAATTGGACGTACGCCACGCAGTAATCCTGCAACATATACAGGCGTGTTTACGAATATTCGTGATTTCTTTGCGGCACTGCCAGAAGCTAAAGCTCGTGGTTATTCATCGGGACGCTTTTCATTTAATGTAAAAGGTGGGCGATGCGAAGCGTGCCAAGGTGATGGCCAGATAAAGATAGAAATGAACTTTTTGGCGGACGTATATGTAGAATGTGATAAGTGCCATGGTGCAAGATATAATGACGAGACGCTGGCGGTAAAATATAAGGGTAAGTCAATTGCAGATGTCTTGAATATGACGGTAGACGAAGCGTATAGATTCTTTATAAATGTTCCGCAGATTGCGCGTAAGTTAGAATTATTAAAACGTGTTGGCTTAGATTATATAAAGTTAGGGCAAAGTTCACTTGATTTATCGGGAGGCGAAGCGCAACGTATAAAACTGTCCAAGGAACTTGCTGCACGCAGCACAGGTCAGACTATATATATTTTGGATGAACCGACAACGGGGTTGCATTTTGAAGATATAAAAATGTTGCTGTCGGTTTTGCATGAATTGGTGGACCAAGGTAATACAGTAATTGTAATTGAGCATAACTTAGAAGTTATAAAAACGGCAGATTGGATTATTGATTTAGGACCAACTGGTGGGGCAGGTGGTGGTAAAGTAATTGCAACAGGCACACCAGAACAAGTTGCGACTAACCCTGAATCTTTAACAGGAAAATACTTAAAGAAGTATCTGGACAAAGCGCCAAAGAAAAAATAAAATTCAAAGAAAAGGAGTAAAAATATGTTTGGTTTCGGAAAAAAGAAAGCGGAAAAAATCAAAGAAACTTCAGATGTCCAGATTGATGAAAAAGAACTGAAGAAAATGGAAGATAAAATTCCAAGTGGTATGAAAGAAACCGCCCAGCGTATGATGTCTGGTCAATTTGATATGAACGATATGTTGGCGCAGCTAAAGCAGATAAAAAAGATGAGTAATTTTAGCGGACTGTTAAAAATGGTTCCAGGTATGTCAGGGGCAGTGTCTGCGATGAAAGAAAAAATCAAAGATGGCAGTGTTGATGCCCAGATAAAAATATTAGAAGCAATGACTGTAGAAGAACGTGCTGACCCAGAAAAGATTTTTGCAAATGCCAAGGCTCGTATTGCGGAAAAGGCAGGTTGTACTGTTCGTGACGTAGAGCATATTATAAAGCAATATACTAAAATGCGTCAGCAGATGGCGATGATTCAGCGCATGGGCGGAATGGAAGCAGTAATGGAAAAAATGAAAAAGTCAGGCATTCAATAAATTTGAATACAAGAAATGAAAATATTAAATAAAAAAATTGCTTCAAAAAAATCTTCTGCTACGTGGATACAGCGTCAGGCAGCTGACCCATATGTTGCACGTGCACACAAAGAAGGCTATCGTGCGCGTGCGGCGTATAAGTTGATAGAAATGAACGAGCGGTTTAATTTCCTAAAAGACGGGCAGGTTGTGGTTGATTTAGGGGCTGCGCCAGGTTCATGGTCGCAATATGTTATGCGAACTTTCCCGCATTCTCGTGTTTTTGCAATGGATTTGTTAGAAATTGTACCAATTCCAGGTGTTGAGTTTTATCAAGGCGATTTTACAACAGATGCTGCGCTGGATTGGTTGACAGAAAAGTTAAATTTACCTACGGATTCCGCAACTCATGGTAATGTAGATGTTGTTATGTCGGATATGGCGCCAAATACTGTCGGGCATAAAAAGACGGACCATTTGCGTCAAATGGTATTGTTGGAATATGCATTTGATTTTGCAGTGCGTGCTTTGAAGCCAGGTGGTACTTTTGTTGCAAAGTCTTTTACAGGTGGAACAACAGGTGAATTGTTAAAGCAGATAAAAGAACGCTTTGATAATGTGCATCATATAAAGCCACCTGCATCACGAAAAGATTCCGTAGAAATGTTTATTGTCGCAACTGGTTTTAGAAAATTTAATTGATAAAAAAAAATTTTTTTTATATAATAAAACAAGTTGCTTGTAGAGAGAGATGAGAATAATAAAACGTGCGATTTGTGTGTTTTGTGTGGTTGTGGGCATGCTTCCACAAGGGGTAGCTTTTGCTGATGTTGTATCTGCAGGATATTTGACAGAGAGGTTGGCGTTAAAGCTAAATACTTCAGAATTAGCACAGAAAATAGCGGATGCGATTGTTGGAAAAGAGGACAAGTCAAACAAAGTTTCAAGTTTGAATACAACATTTAGCGACAATACAAAATATCCTAGTGCGCTGGCGGTAAAAAATGCATTGACAACAAAGGTGGATGTTGCGTCAGGAACAAATCAAACATTGCAAGGAACATATAATGTTTCTGGTGTTATGTATGTTAATACGCCTACGTTGCCTGCGGCGAATTAAAGTGTTTAAAAATTGTTTTTAATAGAATAATTTTATATGAAAATACTAAAACGTATTTTTTTTATAGTTTATTTGTTGTTTGTTGGCATGAACGTGTCAACAGTTAATGCCGCACAAGTTGTGAATGTTGAATATATTCATAAATTGATTACACAAACATGGCAGATAGATGTTCCTTATTTTTTAGAGAATGCAAAAATGGTTGCCAATATGGAATATTTATTAAAAGTAGTAGATAGGGCAAACGAGATTTTAAATGGTAGGGAGACCTCTTCGTATGGAACTGATACGCGTTATGCGACGAAGCGAGCTGTCGACACAGTTGCAACGATAGATGCAGTAAATAATTTGATAGTAAAGCAGTTGAATTCTGTGTTCTTTATAACAACTACTTCATCTACAAGCAGTTTTAGTTTTAAGATAAGTGCGGCGGGAGAGTATACGATTGACTGGGGTGACGGTAATATAGATGAGATAACGAAAACAGATACAACAACCAAAACATATAGTCATACTTATGCTAGATCAGGAGAATACATAATTGGTCTTGGGGGAAAGGCAACTTTATATAATTCTAATACAACAACCGCAGCAGTAAGTTTCAATGCTAATAAAAATATCGCAAAAATATCTGGCAGTTTAGGAGAGGTCTTTAGTACGTTAGCTAATGGGGGACAACCAAGGTTTTATCAAACATTCTATAATTGTACCAATATAAAAAGTAATATACCAGAAAACTTATTTGCTGGTGTTACTGGGCAACCTGTATCAAATATGTTTGACAATACTTTCTATGGATGCAGTGGTTTCACTGGTGAAATTCCAGAAAATCTGTTTGCCGGATTAAATGGTTCGCCACAACCGTTTGTGTTTTATCGTGTTTTTGAGGGCTGTAGTGGTTTAACTGGGGAAATCCCGGGCAATTTGTTTGCTGGAATTCAAGGTGCACCAGCGCAAAGCATGTTTTATAGTGCTTTTGCAAATTGTAGCGGTTTGACAAAAATCTCAGAAAACTTGTTTGCAGGTATTCAGGGGAAACCTGCGCAACAGATGTTTCAATCTACGTTCTGGGGATGTTCCGGCATATCAGAAATTCCAGAAAATTTATTTGCAGGTGTACAGGGCGAGCCTGCGTATGGCATGTTTCAAACGACTTTTCGTCAGTCTGGTATAGAGTCTATCCCTGCAAACTTGTTTGCAGGGATATATGGGCGACCAGCTACATTTATGTTTAATGGTACTTTTCTTACTTGTACCAAGCTAAAAACTATAGAAGGGCCTTTGTTTTCACGAATAAATGGCGCACCAGCAGATTATATGTATCAAGCTACATTTGAAGGTTGTACAGAACTTTCCGGTGAAATACCGTTAGGAATGTTTGGTACTTTCACATCAAATACAGCAAGGACAAATATGTTTGTTAATACTTTTTATAATTGTAACAAGTTGACAGGACCATCAGCCCGAATGCCGGATGGTACGTATTTGTACAATTATTTTAATACCGCAAGTTCTGCTGCGCGTGATATGTATTATAACTGTACAGGCTTGTCAGATTACAGTTCAATACCGACGGCGTGGAAGTAAAAGCATAAAAAAGACTCTTGTAAAAAAAAGTCAAATTTGCTTTAATAAGTATGAAAGTATAACTACATTGGGAAAGAACCGCAGAAAATAGGCATTTTTTGAGGTTATGTAAAACAATGTTGGGGGGAAAAGGACTATGTTAAAGCGAATATTTCTGGCGATATTATTGTTATTTACATCATATGTACCTGCACATAGTGCGGAAATAGTAAACGTAGAATACGTACACAGCCTGATAAAGAAAGTCTGGGATATAGACGTACCGTATTACGAAGATAGTCTGAAATATGCAGCGAATATGGAATATGTATTAAAAGCAGTAGACAAAGCGAACGAGATATTAAATGGCACCCCTACGACAGACTATGGCAGCAGTGAATATGCGACCTTATATGCGGCAGATACAGTTGCAACGATAGATGCAGTAAACAGGTTGATAGAAAAACAGAATAAGTCATCTTTCTTTATAACAACAACGCCGACAACTAGCAGTTTTAGTTTTAAGATAAGTGCGGCGGGTGAATATACGGTTGATTGGGGTGATGGCAAAACCGAGACAATAACAAAGTCTGATACAACGGATACGACATACAGTCATACGTATGCTAGTGCAGGTGAATATACAATCGGTCTTGGTGGGCAGGCAACTGCATATAATTCTGATACGGAAACCGCAGCAGTAAGTTTTTTAAATAATACAAACATTACTGGTATATCAGGCAGTTTGGGTGAAATATTCAGTACATTATCAGACGGCACTCAGCCCAGGTTCTATGCTACATTTTCTGGATGCAGTGGTTTGACAAGTATAACTGAAAATCTGTTTAGTGGTATTCAAGGTGCACCAACAGATTGGATGTTCGCAATGACTTTTACTAATACGTCATTAATAAGTATACCTAATGATTTGTTCTCTGGAATTTCTGGTGCGCCTGCGTCGTATGTTTTTGCATATGCTTTTGGTTATACGCCAATAACAAGTATACCGTCTGATTTATTTAGTGGTATTCAAGGTGCGCCAGCAACAGGTATGTTTTATGGTACTTTTTATGGGTGCACGGACCTCACAGGTGAAATCCCAGCGGACATGTTCGCGGGAATACGGGGGGCTCCCGCAGAGTATATGTTTGCTCAAACTTTTCAATATTGTGATAGTCTAACAGGGGGGATACCGGAAAATTTATTTGGTGAGATAAGTGGTGCACCAGCAGAGTATATGTTTTATTCAACTTTTTATGGTTGTAGTGGCTTACAAGGTCCTATTCCAGAAAAATTATTTGGTAACATAAAAGGCGCTCCCGCAGTTCGTATGTTTGCTCAAACGTTTCAAGATTGTAAAAGCCTGACAGGAGGCATTCCGGAAAATTTATTTGGTGAGATAAGTGGTGCCCCAGCAGAAAGAATGTATGCTTATACATTTTATGGCTGTAGCGGTTTAACCGGTGAAATTCCAGCAGGGTTGTTTGGTAGTATATCAGGCGCACCGGCAGATTATATGTATACAGGCGTGTTCGGATTGGCTAGTAATCTTACCGGTAGTATACCTGATGGATTGTTTGGAGAAGTTTCTGGCGTGCCAAAAAATTATATGTATGCTTTTACATTTTATGGTTGTAGCGGGTTAACTGGCGAAATTCCTGCAGGTTTATTTGGCGAGATAAGTGGTGCACCAGCAGAAGGCATGTTTAGAGCTACTTTTTGGGGGGATTCCGGTTTAACTGGTACTGTGCCGTTGGGGTTATTTGGTGATTATGATACAAAAACACCGAAAAATTATATGTTTTATCAAGCCTTTGGTAACTGTAGGAATTTGACGGGACCATCCGTCAGAATGCCAGATGGTACGTATTTATATGATTATTTTAATACCGCCACATCAAGTCACGTCGGTGGCATGTACACAGGTGCGACTGGGTTAGAAGATTATCCGTGCATACCGACGGCGTGGGGTGGTGCCGGTGGTGTATGTGCGCCTAAACCGTCGTTTTTTATAACGACAACGCCGACAACCAGCAGTTTTAGTTTTAAGATAAGTGCGGCAGGTGAATATACGATTGACTGGGGTGACGGTGAGATAGAGACAATAACAAAGTCTGATACAACGGAAACGACATACAGGCATACATATGCCAGTGCGGGTGAATATACAATCGGTCTTGGTGGTCAGGCAACTGCATATAGCAGCAGTACATCAACTGCGGCAGTAAGTTTCCGTAGTAATAAAAACATTGTTGGAATATCGGGCAGTTTGGGCAAGGTATTTTCAACATTATCAGACGGCACACAACCAAGGTTTTATTCTACATTTTCTGAATGCAGTGGGCTGACGGGTGAAATACCAGCAGACCTGTTTGCAGGTGTGCAGGGTGCACCAGCAGAACAGATGTTTAGCAATACATTTAAAGGTTGCACGGGACTCACGGGCAGTATACCAGAAAAGCTGTTTGCAGGAATTCAGGGTGCGCCAGAATTTGGTATGTTTTACTATACCTTTTATGGATGCAGGGGCCTGACTGGTGAAATCCCTGCGGACCTGTTTGCTGGTATTCAGGGTGCGCCAGCAATTAGTATGTTTGCGTATACATTTTCTGGATGCAGTGGCCTGACCAGTATCCCAGCGGACCTGTTTGCAGGGATACAGGGTGCGCCAGCAGGTAGTATGTTTTTCAGTACATTTTCTGGATGCAGTAATCTTTCTGGTGAAATACCAGCAGATTTGTTTGCAGGAATACGAGGTGCGCCGGCAGGGCGTATGTTTAGTGGTACGTTTGATGGATGCAGTGGCCTGACCAGTATCCCAGCAGACCTGTTTGCAGGGATAACGGGTGCGCCAGCAGAAAGTATGTTTAGTGGTACATTTTCTGGATGCAGTGGACTTACGGGCAGTATACCAGAAAACCTGTTTGCAGGTATTCAGGGTGCGCCGGCAGAGTATATGTTTAGTGGTACATTTTCTGGATGCAGTGGGCTGACGGGTGAAATACCGTTGGGGTTATTTGGAACCTTTACATCAAACACACCAAAAACTTCTATGTTCTATAAAACATTCAATGGATGCAGTGGTTTAACAGGGCCTTCAGCACGCCAGCCAGACGGAACGTATTTATATAATTACTTTAATACCGCAAAAACCAGTCATGTTGAGAATATGTACACTGGTGCGACTGGGTTGTCAGATTACGCCTCAATACCGGCGGCGTGGAAGTAAAATAGGGGCTTCAGCTATGCGTTAATAAAAAACGCCCGTTGTTCTGGGCGTTTTTTATATTTGGTTCAATCTTCTTTATCTAAAACTTTCTGTGGCGATGCGCGCCAATATAAATCTATCGCAATACCGATTCGGTTAATACGTGTTTATCAGCAGATATCTGCTTCTTATTTTATTTTGAAATACCTAATATATAAAAAAACAAGGCGATATTATATCGCCTTGCTGGAAATGTTTATGATTTTTATTCACTAATAACAGTCGTCGTTGCGTTACGATTCTTGGCCCAAACCTCTTCACCTGTGCCTGGATATTGTGGACGCTCTTTCCCGTACGAGATTGTTTCAATGCGTTCTGGTTCAATGCCTTCGGCAATTAAAACATGTGCTGCGTTCCCAGCACGTAATGCACCTAATGCCAAATTATATTCTGTTGAACCACGTTCATCACAATGGCCCGCAACTAATACCTTGATATCGGGATGACGCTTCATATATAAAGCTTGTTCTTCAAGATTTTCACGCGCTTCATCAGAAATATGTGCAGAATCAAATGCAAAGAATACTTTTTCATCTTCTATTGTTGTTAGCCCACCACATGCAACAAGCTGTAAGCATAAAAAACAACCCAAAAGTTTTTTCATGATTAATTTCCTTGGTTATATATTCATATATAAAATATCATAATATAATGTATATGTCAATGTTGGTATTTTGATTATTTTTTTCTGTTAATATAATGAATCATATGATATAATACATACAAATAAATGGAAACAAGGAGATTTTTAACATGAAAAAAATATTGCTGTCATCATTATGTGTTTTGATGGGTGTCTCTGGCGCATTTGCTGCACCAAGCTATTTAACACGTGTTGGAACAGATGCATATAAGGTTACTTATGATTATACAGATAAAGCAAAGTCTGGGTGGTATGTTGGTGGTCGTGCAGAACTTAGCTTTTTAAATTGGACTAATAAATATAGTTCTGACTATCCAGGGGTAAACGAAAATTTTAATAGTGATAAATATTCTTTTGAGCCTGTGATTGGTGGTAACTTGTCTGCTGGTTATCGTTTTATGTATTTCTGGCGTGCTGAATTAGAAGCTGGTATCTTAGGCCAATATACAGATAAAGATAATAATGTCGAATTTGGTTTAACTGTTCCATACGTTATGCTTAATGGTTATTATGATTTTGCAAATAACTTTTATGTTGGTGCTGGTTTAGGTGCGGCAATGCCAATTAAACGTATGGATTATGAGAATTTTATCGCTGGTGACAGAAAAAAGACATCTGTGTCGCCTATGGCAGGACTGATGTTTGGATTTGCCAAGGAGTTAGATTATAATCTTGTGTTGGATATTCGTTATAGATTGTCTGGCTTTTATGGTGGCAGTCAAACGCGTCATTTGCAGTATGACACAGAAGATGCACCGGGAGTTTGGAAAGATGCGTATGTAGAAAATAAAATAGGGCTTGTGTTAGATAATTCTATCTCTATTGGGTTAAGATACGAATTCTAAGGCTTGTTAAATAAAAAAGAGAGAGAGCAATGATACAAAAATACTTTTCTTTTATAATTTGTGGCCTTTTTGTAGCGGCTTTTTGTGTAGATGGCGCACATGCGGCTGCGTCTGTACGTAGCTTGGGTGGTGCAGGTACTTATTCTAGCGCTGCGGTTGCGTCTGGTGGCGGTTCAAAAAGTTCTGCGGGGGCGTCATCTGCTGTTTTGCGTGGCGGTTCTGTAAGGGTAACTTCTGGTTCGGGACAAAGCGCAAGCAGTACAACAATAAAAACTAATAACACATCTAATGCTGGGCGTGCAGCTGCTCTCCCAAGATTATCTATTGGAAAATTCTTAGGTGGCGGCACGTCTATTAGTGGTGGCAGTTCTATAAAACCACAGGCACCAAATGATGATGGCTATGCTGATGGTGGTTTTGATAGTGGAATGGCGGCTGATTTGCAAAGTGAAATTGATAAATTACGCGAAGAAATGTATGCGGAAACAGATGCTTTGCACGAAACAGATAACGATTTGCAAGATTCTCTGGATACAAAAGTTGATACTGTGCCAGAGGCAGATCAGGTATTGCAAGGTACTTATGAGGTTACCGGGTCTTTGAAAGTTCCAACACAACCGTTGCCGTAATTTTATAGCCTTTGTAATTACTGTGGTTGTTTATTTATATAAAAGCCCCGATTATATGGGGCTTTTTTACATAAAAAAGACTCTTGTAAAAAAAAGTTAAATTTGCTTTAATAAGTATGAAAATATATCTACATTGGGAAAGAACCGCAGAAAATAGGCATTTTTTGTGGTTATGTAAAACAATGTTGGGGGGAAAGGACTATGTTAAAGCGAATATTTCTGGCGATATTATTGTTATTTACATCATATGTACCTGCACATAGTGCGGAAATAGTAAACGTAGAATACGTACACAGCCTGATAAAGAAAGTCTGGAATATAGACGTGCCGTATTACGAAGATAGTCTGAAATATGCAGCAAATATGGAATATGTATTAAAAGCAGTAGACAAAGCGAACGAGATATTAAATGGCACCCCTACGACAGACTATGGCAACAGTGAATACGCGACCTTATATGCCGCAGACACTGTTGCAACGATAGATGCAGTAAACAGATTGATAGAAAAACAGAATAAGTCGTCTTTCTTTATAACAACAACGCCGACAACCAGCAGTTTTGATATAATGATAAGTGCGGCTGGTGAATACACGATTGACTGGGGTGACGGCAAAACCGAGACAATAACAAAAACCGATACCACTATGACACCATACAGTCATACGTATGATAAAGCAGGTGAATATACAATTGGACTAGGCGGTAAAGCCACAGATTATAATGATGCAGAGATAGACTCGTCTCAAGAAGGTTCAGAAGAATTAGCGATGATGTCTGCAGCGATAAGCTTTGGGGGCAATACCAATATTGCGGACATATCAGGAAGTTTAGGTGAAATATTCAGTACATTACCAGATGGCAGTCAACCAAGATTTGCAGCTACATTTATGATGACATCAATAACAAGCATACCAGAGAACTTGTTTAGTGGTATTCAAGGTGCCCCAACAGATTTTATGTTTGTAATGACATTTATGATGACACCAATAACAAGCATACCAGCCGGTTTGTTTGCTGATATTCAAGGTGCACCAGCAGTTGGAATGTTTGCATCAACATTTTTTGGTTGTCGTTGGTTGACGGGCAGTATTCCTGTGGGCTTTTTTTCTGGTATCAAAGGTACGCCGGCAATGGGGATGTTTGCGCAGACTTTTGCAGGATGTAGTGGTCTAACAGGTAGTATCCCTGCAAGTTTATTTGCCGGGATATCCGGTGCGCATGCGGATAGTATGTTTAGTGGTACGTTTGCTGGATGCAGTGGCCTAACTGGCAGTATCCCAGCGGACCTGTTCGCCGGTATATCAGGAGCGCCAGCAAGTGGGATGTTTTACAACACATTTGATGGCTGTAGTGGTTTAACCGGTGAAATCCCGGCGGGGTTGTTTGGTGAATTGTCTGGTGCGCCAGCAGAGGAGATGTTTGCTGGTACGTTTTCTGGTTGCAGTGGGTTGACTGGTGAAATCCCAGCAGGCTTATTTTCAGGTATTCGCGGTGTGCCGGCACAGAATATGTTTTACAACACATTTGATAGCTGTAGCGGTTTAACTGGTGAAATCCCAGCGGGCTTGTTTGGTGAATTGTCTGGCGCACCAGCAGAGTATATGTTTTATAGAACATTTTATGGATGCAAGAATCTGACAGGTGAAATCCCAGCGGGGCTGTTTGGTGAATTGTCGGGTGCGCCAGCAGGGTATATGTTTGCATATACGTTTTCTGGTTGCAGCGGGTTGACAGGTGAAATCCCAGCAGGGTTGTTTGGTGAATTGTCTGGCGCACCAGCAGAGTGTATGTTTGATGGTACATTTTCTGGATGCAGTGGCTTGACAAGTATCCCAGCGGGGTTGTTTGGTGAATTGTCTGGCGCACCAGCAGAGGAGATGTTTGCATTGACGTTTTCTGGTTGCAGTGGGTTAGCCGGTGAAATACCATTGGGATTATTTGGCGAATTGTCGAATTCGGTTAATGCTTTAATGTTTTGGGCAACGTTTTCTGGTTGTGCGGGACTCACTGGTCCGTCTGCCAGAATGCCAGACGGTACGTATTTATATGATTACTTTGCAGAGGGCGGTAGTTTTGATATGTACTCTGGTGCGACTGGGCTGGATGATTATCCATGCATACCTACAGAATGGGGTGGCGCCGGTGGTGTATGTGCGCCTAAGTCTTCTTTCTTTATAACAACAACCCCGACAACCAGCAGTTTTGATATAATGATAAGTGCGGCGGGTGAATACACGATTGACTGGGGTGACGGCAAAACCGAGACAATAACAAAAACCGATACTAATATGACACCATACAGTCATACGTATGATACCGCAGGTGAATATACAATAGGCTTGGGCGGTAAAGCCACAGATTATAATGATGCAGAGATAGATATAACTCAAGAAGGTTCAGAAGAATTGATGATGATGTCTGCGGCGATAAGCTTTGCAGGAAATACCAACATTGCGAATATATCAGGAAGTTTGGGCGAAATATTCAGTACATTACCAGATGGCAGTCAACCAAGATTTGCAGCTACATTTATGATGACATCAATAACAAGCATACCAGAGAACTTGTTTAGTGGCGTTCAAGGTGCTCCAAAAGATTTTATGTTTGCAATGACATTTGTAGGGACACCAATAACAAGCATACCAGAGAACTTGTTTAGTGGTATTCAGGGTGCGCCAGCAAATGGTATGTTTTACGGTACATTTGGTATGACGCCAATAACAAGTATACCGGATGGTTTGTTTGATGGTATATCGGGCGCACCAGCAGAAATGATGTTTGCGGCAACGTTTACCGGGTGCACTAATCTTTCAGGTGAAATCCCGTTGGGTCTGTTTGGGGAATTATCTGGTGCCCCAGCAGAAATGATGTTTATGATGACTTTTTCAGAATGCAGTGGTTTGACGGGACCTTCCGCACGCCAACCAGATGGTACGTATTTGTATGATTATTTTGATACTGCAACAATAACACAAGTCGGTGATATGTACACAGGGGCGACTGGGTTAGAAGATTATCCATGTATACCAGAATTGTGGGGTGGTGCCGGTGGTGTATGTGGTGGCTCAACGGATCCGATAGAACCAGTCGAAGCATCATTCTATATAACAACAACGCCTGATACCAGTAGTTTTAGTTTTCAGATAAGTGCGGCTGGTGAATATACGATTGACTGGGGTGATGGCAAAACCGAGAAAATAACAAAGTCTGATACAACTATGACACCATACAGTCATACGTATGACAAAGCAGGTCAGTATTTTATAGGGCTTGACGGTAAGGCAACGGATTATAGCGAGTTGGAAACAGAAGAAAACCAATCTATTGATTTTATGGAGCTTATGATGTCTGCGGCGATAAGCTTTGCAGAAAATACCAATATTGCGAAAATATCAGGAAGTTTGGGTGAAATATTCAGTACATTGCCAGATGGTCGTCAACCAAGGTTTGCAGCTACATTTATGGAAACATCGCTTGTAAGTATACCGGAAAACCTATTTAGTGGCGTTCAAGGTGCGCCAGCAAGTTATATGTTTTATAGTACATTTGATGGGTGTAGTGGTTTAACCGGTGAAATACCAGCAGGTTTGTTTGCTGGTATTCAGGGTGCGCCAGCTGAGCGTATGTTTCAGAGTACCTTTGATGGATGCAGTGGTCTGACCGGTATCCCAGCAGATTTGTTTGCTGGTATTCAGGGTGCGCCTGCAGAAGGTATGTTTGGTGCTACATTTCGTAATTGCAGTAATCTTTCAGGTGAAATACCATTGGGATTGTTTGGTGAACTGTCGGGTGTACCTGCAGAAAACATGTTTTATGATACTTTTTCTGGATGCAGTAAACTCACAGGTCCGTCCGCACGCCAGCCAGACGGTACGTATTTATATGATTATTTTGATACCGCCACATCAAGTTACGTCGACGACATGTACCGTGGTGCGACAGGGTTGTCAGATTACAGTTCAATACCGGCGGCGTGGAAGTAAAATAAGTTTTGGTCAGCCATGTGTTAATAAAAAACGCCCAAAATAACGGGCGTTTTTTATATTTGGTTCGATGTTCTTTATCTAAAGCTTTCTGCCGCGGTGCGTGCCAGTTCATCGCAACGCTCGTTCATTTCGTTGCCGGCGTGACCACGTACCCAAACCCAATGTATCTTTTTATCTTTGGCAACTGCGTCCAGTTGTTGCCACAGTTCTTTGTTCTTTACCGGTTTATTTGCCCCCGTCTTCCAATTATTATTCTTCCATTGTGTCAGCCATGTCTGCATACCGTTCTTTACATACTGACTGTCGGTGTGTATTTCCAGTTCGTCATGATGACGCGCCGCTGTTAAGGCACGTATTACCGCCGTTAATTCCATACGGTTGTTTGTTGTGTTTGCTTCGCCCCCGCTGCGCTGTGCCGTTTCTTTGCCGTTTGTTGCTATAAATGCCCACCCGCCTGGGCCAGGATTCCCAAGACAACTGCCGTCTGTCCATATTTTTAACATTTTTATTTCCTTCGTTTTATGTTATAATATCATAAAATGAGATTTGATGCGAAACAATTAAAAGAAATGTCAAACGCAGTCCGTGCGCATGCACTGGGTGCGGTGCGTGCCGCTGGTTCTGGACATGTTGGAATCGTGCTGGGTGCCGCGGACATTATTACCACTATTTATGCAAATTTTTTACGGCGTGGTCAGGATAAGTTCGTCTTGTCTGCCGGGCATGGCAGTGCTTTGCTATATTCTGTATTAAAGTTAGCTGGGTATGATATCGGCGAATTGAATTCTTTTAGAAAAATTGACGGTTTGCCGGGGCATCCAGAATTCGGTATTGACGGTGTGTTTGCAACAACAGGTCCTTTGGGGCAGGGGGTCGGAAATGCTGTTGGGTTGGCGCTGGCGGCAAAAATTAAAAAATCTGATGAACGTGTATATTGCTTGTGCAGTGACGGCGATTTAATGGAAGGCGTTGCGTCAGAATCAATAACTTTCGCCGGCAGGTATAAATTAAATAATCTTGTTTTATTATGGGACGATAATGGTATCAGTATTGACGGTGACGCATTGACAGATATAAATGTTGCAGAACGTATGAAGTCTGCTGGTTGGCGTGTCGTTAAAATATCTGGAAACGATTTTAATAAAATTGATAAGGCGTTGCGAAACAGTGCTTTGGCGCATGAACCTGTGTTTATACAGTGCAAGACCACGATTGGGGCTGGTTCTTCTTTGGCAGGAACGCCGGCAGCACATGGTTTTGCTTTGTCCGATTCGGAAATGATGAAGCTGATAGAGCAATTTATTTCTGTTGACGGTGAAAATCTGTGGGCAAGCGTTGCAAAAGACGTACCTGCAAAATATGTCTTGAATCAAGCAGAAGCGTGTCCAAAAGGTATTTCTGCGCCAAGTGTGGATAAAGATATTTCTACACGTGAATTATCAGGTATGTTTCTAGAATCTTTGGTGGCAGGTGGCGTTGGCTTAATCGGGGGCAGTGCAGATTTATCGTCCAGTACGTGTGCAAAAACAAAAAGTCACGTTTCTATATCTCCGAAAAAATTTGCTGGGAACTTCATCAACTATGGTGTGCGTGAACATGCAATGGGGGCAATTATGAACGGACTGGCAGCTGCTGGATTGCGCCCGTATGGTTCTACGTTCTTGGCGTTTAGTGATTATATGCGGCCGGCCGTTCGCTTGTCTGCGCTGTCTAAATTACCGGTGATTTATGTGTTTACGCATGATAGCGTTGCGGTTGGTGAAGACGGTCCAACGCATCAACCGGTTGAGCAGTTGGCATCGTTGCGCTTAATGCCGAACCTTAATGTGTTTAGACCTTGCAATGGGGCAGAGGTTGCGTATTCTTGGTGCAAGGCAATCTCTGAAAGCGACAAGCCGTCCGCAATAATTCTATCAAGACAAAAGATAAAGCAGATAGATACCCCGCAGGATGCAGATATTTCACGTGGTGGGTATGTAATTAAAAAATCTGGCGGCAGAATAAAAGCAACTTTAATTGCAACTGGCAGTGAAGTGCCCTTGGCGGTGGCTGTTGCGGAAAAGTTAGGTGCAGGTGTACAAGTTGTTAGTATGCCGTCTGTTGAAATATTCCGCAGTCAAGATGAAAAGTATAAGAAAAAAATATTGTCTGGTTTTGTCGTTGCCATAGAAGCAGGGGTAACAAGTCCTTGGTTTGAGTTTGCAGATGCTGTTATCGGAATTGATTCTTTTGGTGTTTCTGGCAGTGGGGCAGATGTCTATAATTATTTTGGTTTTGATGTAGATACTATTTCGCGTGCAATTTCTAAAAAAATAAAATAACTTTATAAATATGGCTGATTACGAATTAACTTTGTCGTCAGGAGAAAAGATTCCTGTCGTAATAAATACAAGACGCGGTTTGCGTAATATCACTTTACGCCCAAAAACGACACCAAAACGTGAAATTGTTATAACAAAACCGTGGCTGGCTTCAACGTCTGCTGCGTTGAGGTTCTTGGAACAAAAGCGATTATGGTGCGAACGTATATTTGCAAAAGCCCCAGCTAAAGAAAAACTTAAAGAAAATGATGTTATAGAATTTCTGGGGAAAAAAGTGTTAATAAAGCATAACCCAAATCGCCGAGGAAATGAATTTTTGCTGTGTGAAGATGGTACGTGTGTCTTGATTGTTGGGGGGAGTATCGATATGTTGGAACGTCGCGTACGTGATTTTATAAAAGAGCAATTCTTAATATCTGTAAAGCAAATTATAAAAACAACCCCAAAAGATTTTTGGCCGAAAAGAGTTTCAATTCGTGATACGTCTTCACGTTGGGGCAGTTGCTCTACCAGCGGAACAATGTCTTTTTCTTGGCGATTGGCATTTGCGCCGCCAGAAGTTATGCGTTATGTTGTTATGCATGAGCTAGCACATCAAAAACATATGGACCATTCTGCAGCTTTCTGGCATCAGGTGTCTGAATTGTACGGATTTGGGGTAGAACGCGCAAAAAGATGGCTAAATCAGCATGGGGCGGAATTACATAAATATTTTTAACCTTGAATTTTGAAAAAAATATCGTAAAATCAAGTTATGATTTCTAAAGAATATCTTTATCGTTTGGTTCATCACGCCCTGGTGGGCGACTGTTTATAGCATACTAATTATTTTTATGATATAATTAACACTAAATGTGTTCAGATTTCTTTTATAAAATATAGGAATAAAAAAATGGAATTGAAACCAACGAAAACTTTGTCTGGATTTATTGAATTATTGCCTGTTCAACAGCGTTGCTTTGATGAATGTGCAATGCGTATGCAACGTGTGTTAAAGACAGCGGGTTTTTGTCATCTTGATTTGCCGGCTATTGAACGTGCAGAAGTTTTGACAGATAAAGATAATTGGGATGAAATAGAAACACAGATGTTTTTATTTCAAAAGGGTGATACTAAAATGGGGCTACGCTATGACGGGACTGTCGGGCTGTCTCGTTATGTAGCGGGGCATATAAATGATTTAGTTTTTCCTTTTAGAGCATACCAATTTGCACGCAACTATCGTGGGGAAAGACCCCAGCGTGGAAGATATCGTGAATTTTATCAGATGGACTTGGATATTATGGGAATAGATAGTTTGTCTGAAAACTACGATGCGGAAATAGTTGCGACTTTGGCGGATGCATATAAATCTGTTGAAGAATTTATTGGGCCTGTAAATGTAAGGGTTGGAAACCGTCGCTTTTGGAATGCGATGTTTGCAAGTTTGAATTTAAGCGCAGAACAGCAACGTGCCGCATTCGTTTTGATAGATAAAAAAGATAAGATATCAGATTTTTATGAAGGACTTGTTGAAGAAGTTGGGGAAAATGCAGCAAATGAAATAAATAATGTATTTTCAAATGGTTATTCTTCTTTTGTAGGGCGCGCAGAGGCATTAGATGCCGCAATAAAAGAGTTAGACGAATTTATGGTGTTGTTAAACTCTATGGGTATAAAAAATGCCAAAATAGACCTTGGAATTATGCGTGGACACGCATATTATACAGGAATTGTGTTTGAGTTCTTCTTGGATAATTTTCCAGAATTGGGCGCAATAGGTGGGGGCGGTCGTTATGAGGACCTTGCATCAAAGTTTTCCAAAACAAAAATAATTGGTGTTGGTGCTGCTGTTGGCTTTTCAAGACTTATGGTTGCGTTAATGGACGAGAATAAAATAGATTTAAGCAAATTTGAACGTCCTGTAAAAGTGGCGGTATTGGTTATGGGGGGCGAGCAGGTTGCTTTTTCTATGTCTGTGTTGGCTGCTTTGCGTAATTCTGGTATAACAGCTGTTCCTTATTTGGATGCGAACAAGAAATTTAAAAATCAAATAGAGTTTTCGGATAAAATCAAGGCTGATTTCAGTATAATAATAGGTGAAAACGAGAAAAATACTAACGTTCTATCCGTAAAAAATATGCAAACAGGGCAACAACAGACGTTAGGTCTTGAAGAAACAATAAATTTGTTAAAAACGGTGTAATGTCATGATAATAGAACAAAAATTACGAGATATTCAAGCGCGTGCCAAAGAAATAGAAACCCAGATGAATTCTGGGGGGGGGTCTGGCGCAGAATTAACTAAGTTGTCAAAAGAATATTCTCGTTTGTCAGAAATTTTGCCTTTGATAACCGAATATTTTCAGATAACTCAGGGCATCGCCGATGCTAATGAGATGTTGCACGATGCCGAATTAAAATCTATTGCGGCCCAGCAATTAGATGATCTTAATCATAAACTGCCAGAGACAGAAAAAAAACTACAAATTGCGTTATTACCACGTGATGAAGCGGATGATAACAGTGTTATTATGGAAATTCGTGCAGGTGTTGGTGGCGAAGAGTCTGCTTTGTTTGCGGGGGATTTATATAATCAATATAAATCTTATGCGTTGCGTCATGGTTGGAAGGTCGAAGTTATAGAAGAAAATGCAACGTCTTTAAATGGCTATAAAGAAATAGTGTTCAAAATCGATGGCAATGGTGCTTATGCGCGTATGAAGTTTGAATCAGGAATACATCGTGTTCAACGTGTGCCGGAAACAGAGGCGGGCGGTAGAATTCATACTAGTGCTGCTTCTGTCGCGGTTATGCCAGAAGCAAAAGATATAGACGTCGTTATTGATGATAAAGATATAAGAATAGATATATTCCGTGCATCCGGTGCAGGTGGTCAACATGTTAATAAAACCGATAGTGCGATAAGAATAACGCACTTCCCAACAGGTATTGTTGTAACGTGTCAAAATGAACGCAGTCAGTTGCAAAATAAGATTTCTGCTATGTCAGTTCTTCGTTCAAAAATATACGAAAAACAAAGACAAGAACAGATGAATGCAAGTAATGCTTCAAGAAAAAGTATGGTTGGTTCCGGTGATCGTAGCGAGAAAATTAGGACCTATAATTTTCCAGAACAACGTGTTACAGATCATCGTATAAAACTAACTTTATATAAGTTGGAGGATATTTTGGCCGGTGGTGAAGGATTGGATGAGATGATAGATGCATTAATTGCAGCAGATCAATTAGAACAATTGGCTAATTTAAATTAAAAAAACCGCTTTTTGCGGTTTTTTATTGTTTTTTAAGGGTGTTTTTATTAGTATTATGCAAAGAATGAAAGAAGATAAAGCAATTTTGTTAGATAGACCGATTGTTATGGTTGGTTTAATGGGGGCAGGTAAAACAAGCGTTGGGCGAGCTCTGGCAAGAAAATTGGGTGTTCCGTTTGTTGATTCTGATAAAGAAATAGAATCTGCGGCTGGTTGTAGTGTTGTTGATATTTTTTCTTTGTATGGTGAACCGGAATTTCGTCGTGTTGAACAGAAAATTATAGAAAGATTGCTGGAAACCGCGCCTGTTGGAAAAGTTATATCAACCGGGGAAGGGGCGTTTATAACCCCGGCAGTAAGAGAAATGGTATTAAAAAAGGCTGTTACTGTTTGGTTGAAGGCAGATTTAGATTTGTTGGTAAAGAGAACTAATTTTCGTAATACTAGACCTCAGTTATTGCATGCTGATAGTAGAAAGATTTTGGCGCAGCTGATTAACGAACGCTATGATATTTATTCGCAGGCGAATATTACTGTTGAAACAAAGGATGAAAGCCTGCGTAAAACGTTGGATAAAGTAGATTTTGCGTTGAAACAATATTTGAAAAATACAAATAAAAACAATTTGTAGAAAGCAAAAGTTGATTCACAAAATAAACTTTCAGATTCTGGTTCTTGCGAACTCAATAATTAATAAAATAAATATTTAATTGTCAGATAATTTTGAGATTAAAAACGACAAAATTGTGGGCATGTAGTCGAAAAACAACAGGTGGACGATAGCTTTTTATCAAAGAGAAAGAAGAGACTGTGGAAATTAAATTAAAGTCTTATAAAAAGCTTGTTTGTGGGTATAAACTAAGGGAACGGCGAGCCAGGTTGTATGTCCAAAAAAAACATTGCTTTGTTTATGTGTGAGATGTTTTTTATAGGGAGTTTTTGTGGCTTGTATAGAAAAACATAGTTCTTTTATTGTTGTTATGAGAAAAAAATTTTTGAAATTGTATTTAAATCAAAAAGATATTTGTTTTTATTAAAGTTGTGTATATTTTTTTGGTGTTTTAAAAAATGTGTGTTGTGATGTCGTGTTAGAGCGAGACTTTTAATAAATTGTTGGGCAGTTGTTTTTTATAAGTTTGTCGTGTTTTTGTACTGCAGGGCAAGTATTAGCAGAAGGCGTATAATGTATATTATGTATAGTCGTATTGTGGAACCGGGGGGAGTTTATGTATTTTGTATTATTGTTGGCGAGTGTTGTTTGGCGCGTTTGTTAATTCTTAGTTGCTTTCGATTTGTATTTGTATAAGTTGTTTTGAGTTATGCAATCTGTGGCTTCTGTGTTGATAACGGCTAAAGCTTGCTTGTGGTGTTCGGCGTGGTAAGTGTTATAAAAATGTTGATGTTTACTTTTTATTGTTACATTTTTTGTTGTTGTACGTGTTTTTTTTGCCGTTTTTTTGCGTATTTTTTATATGGCGGTTTTTTAAAGCTTGTTTTTTTATGCTTTATAGAAGCGCTTGGCACGTTGATTTTATGCCCCTGCTCTGCGTATTGTTTTATTAATAGTATTTATTTAATAAATACAATATTATATTGTATATTGTGTTATAATTTAGTTTAGCTTATGTGTTTTTTATATGGATGTTTTCTGCGAAATTATATTTTTGTTTTTTAACTGCTTGTATGGTTGTTTTTTTATGTCTTGTGCTCGTTATAAATATAAGTATATTTATGTGAATAAACTATTAAGTTAATAAAAAATATTAATTATAATTATTGCTCTGAATTTATAAAATATATTACAAAAATTGATTTTATTTTTTTAAAGACTATAATTTAGTTTGTTATGAGATTAGATCAAGCATTGGTTGTTAAAAATTTTTATCCTACGCGTGCAAAGGCTGTAGCTGCTATTAAAGCGGGGTTAGTTTATGTTAATAAACAAATTGCGCAAAAACCGAGTCAAAATATAAAAGATACAGATGAGTTGATAGCCGGAAATTTGCCCTATTCTGCAAGTCGTGGCAGTCTAAAATTGTCTCATGCTCTTGATTACTTCAATATAAATCCTGATGGTATGGTTTGTTTGGATGTTGGTGCAAGTACTGGTGGTTTTACAGAAACTTTGCTAAATCGTGGTGCTAAAAAGGTTATTGCGGTGGATGTTGGTACAAATCAACTTGTTCCAGAATTGCGTTCAGACGCGCGTGTAATATCGTTGGAAAAAACTGATATCAGGACATTGGACCCTATTGAACCAGTAGATTTGATAGTAATAGATGTTTCTTTTATTTCATTAACTAATATTGCCGATGCTTTACAAAAATGGGGTGCGAAGAAAATAATTGCGCTTATAAAGCCACAATTTGAAGTGTCTAGAGAGGTTGCAGCCCGATATAATGGTGTTATAAGGTCTGAAATAGACAGGAATCAAGCGATAGAAAAAGTTAGGGCTTGCTTTGAAAAGTTGGGGTTAAAGTGCATTGGTGTTATACAGTCCCCTATTCTTGGTGGCAGTGGAAATGTTGAGTTTTTGGCCGGCTTTAATTTATAAGTTTTATATTTGTAAAATTTTAATGCCGAATAAATAAATTGTGCCTCTACGAAGTTTTAGAAAAGGGATGTTGGTCTTCGTATTTTTCTTTGCATATTTTTTTAGATGTTTGTTTTCTTGTTTTATAAAATCTTCTGGGTGCATATCTATTTCGTCTGCCGTATTATAGAATCTTGAATATATATCGCGTGATATATATAAGTAATAATAAGGCTTTACTGTATAAAAATGAAGAATTTTATATTTGTTTTCTATGACTTCTTTTGCTTGTTTGGGTGGAAAGTGTTTTGGTACTTTTACGTTCGGCGCGAAATTATATTTTAATTCTAATGGCTTTATACGGTCAAGAAGTGCTACGTTCATTATGTCTTGATCTGGGTATGTTAATTTGGCTTTTACAGAAATTAAAGCGTTTTCAAATTCTTTCATTCTTTTTGTGTTAATTAATAATACGCCGGAATTAAAGTACGGGCCGTTGTTTAAATATTGTTCAGAAAATCCTTTTGCAAATGTACCATTGGGGTTTGTTGGGTCTTCTATTGGGGCCAGGTCTTGTACAGCGCCGATAACATATTTTGATAGGTTGGTTTCATATAATTCTGTTAAATCATCGCATATCAGTGTGTCTGAATCTAGATATAATAGTTTATCTACGTTTGGAAATATTTTATGAGCAAATAAACGATAGAATATAACAGGACTCCATCTGGAATATTCATATGTTCTGAATGGGTTTTCATATGGTTTAATTGGGCGCCATATTAGCTTTGTATTAGGAAATTTTTTTATTATAGAAAATATTTTCTTTTTACCTTTAGTATGAGGAGCAACCATGCAGTAGATATTAATGCTAGTGGTGTTTTTTTTATTTTTTAATAAAGAATACATGGAAACAGAAGCAAGTTTCCAGAAACGTGTATCAAAAGCATATAATACGTTTATTTCAGCCATGATAAGAACTTACACAAAATCTTTTGCTTAAATGTTAAATATCTTAAGGGAATGTATTTACAGGAATCAATTAATATCTTTCTTGATTCTAAATGAAGCTTATTATACATTTTGGGTTTTGCGACAGTTTCTAGTAAAAGGTATTTTAAGGTGTTTTGATAAAAATACCTTAGGAAAACGAAATCGTATTTATCTAGCATGTTATTTTTTATATATTTAAAATATTTTGGGAACCAGTCTATTTTATCAATGTCAAAAGTTTTGTTCATAACAGAGAATCTGTTATATCTATGCATTACAGAAATGTTAGGAGTTTCTACAATTGTTTTTGCGCGCCAGCATACATTTAACATGAATGTTAAATCATCACCAATCGTTTCAAAATCAGGTAAAAAACGAACGTCTTTTAAAAGTTCACGTTTGTAAATTCGACGCCATATCCAACACCAGTTATAATTTTTTGGCAACAATAAAAATTCTACAGGATTGTTGCTTATGCTGATATTTGTTGTTGGATATGAGGCGTTTGCATTTGGAACAAAAGAATAGTTTTCAGGAACTATTGTTGTTTGTGCACCTATCATATCCGCCTTTGTGCTGAGGGCTAAATTATAAAGCATATCTAAGGCGTAATCTGTATAACAGTCGTCAGAGTCCAAAAAAGCAATATAGTCCCCTTGAGCAGCATCAAGACCTTTGTTTCTAGATGATGATGTGCCTATATGTTTTTTACTTTGTATCAGTTTGAAGCGAGAATCTTTTTTTATATATTTTTTTATGATTTTAATAGAATCGTCTGTGCTAGCATCATCAATAACAATACATTCCCAGTCGTTAAATTTTTGTGCAAGTACTGATTTTAAAGCGTCATCAATATAACGACCGTAATTGTAATTAGGAATAATTATTGAAATTTTTGGTTTTTTCATAATATTTTTATTATATTAATTATAATAACAACTGTTAGTATATTGATAACTGCCTGTCGTATCGTTATAAGTTGTTGCCTTTGGCAGAAAGCAGTCTGTTGCCGCATCTGCGTCATTTAATATAAAGCCACTTAATATATATACTTTGTATATATAACTTCTCATAGTTCCGTCCGGGGATATTACGTTGCCATCTGGGGTACGGTGGCAACAATAAGAAGAAGGTCCATTTGTTGGTTTGATTTCTTGCCCTGGATAATAATATACTGGCACATCTGCTGTTGTTCCAATACCTGGACAGGTTTTACAAGTTATGCTGTTTACATCTGTGGTTGCGTTGCAACAACCAAGTCCTGTTGTGCAACCGCAACTTGCTAAATATGTGCCTTTTGGACATTTTGATACTGTTTCGCCTTGGTTGTTTATTTTTTCTGTAAGGGTGGTTATTGGACAATTATATTTGTCACCCCAATCGCAGCTATAAGAAGTGGTTGTAATCGATAATCTTATTCCGTTGCTTAATACTTCTGTAAAACTTCTATTGTAATATTCCCCTGCTGCCTGTGCTAAATCTGTTTTAAAAATTATTGCTATAAATGTAGCTGCAATAGACCATAGTATTTTCTGTATGTGTTTCATGGTTTGTATGCCCTTCCCTTTTACAAAATGTGCCTAATAATGATTAGATTATATCTTCTTTATATAAGTTATGTCAAGCATAGAAAGTGCAATAATTATTAATTAATAATAACAGCTACTTACAAAATCATAAGAACCATATCTGTCACCATATACTGGTCCTTTTGGTATGTAGCAGTCCTCAATTGTCTTCTTAGGAAAAATCCCGCCAAGAATATCAATTGTAAAATAATAGCTAGTTTGATTGATGGAATCCCCGTTAGATGTTATATTGTTTCCAAACGGGTCTATATGACAACAAAAAGATCCGCCTGCTGTATTCCCTTTTATTTCGTGCCCAATATAAGAAAATGCCCCAGCTGTAGCTGTTGTACCATTTTGAGGACATGGAGAACATTTTAATCGTGATATGTCTGTAAGTGTATTACAGCAATCACTACTTCTATCGTCGGCACAACCACAGCTGGACCAATATTTACCTACTCCACATCCATTTGCTGTTATAATATCGTTTTCTAATGCGGCTTCTAACATTGTCAAGTAACTGGTTACTGAGCCATTACATTTATGACCTACTGCTTCTGTGGAACAATCTCGATCTGATGTACGTATTTGTATTCGTACGCCATTTGTAGTTGTCTTTATGTATGTAGCGTTATAATATGAATTACTAGCAGCGCTGGCGATATCCGTTTTAAATATTATTGTTATAAAAAATGAAATAGTTAACCATACTAACTTTTTTAGTTTTGTCATTTAATGCCCCTAATCGTATTTAATTTTATATTTTTTGTGTATTATTGTCAACAGACTCTTTTTGGCTACCAAGATTTTTCCTTGAAAGAAAACTATATTTTGTTTATCATTTGGGGTGTTTTTCTATACCTTAAGGTTTATAAAATGGCAGATGATATTACAAAAATTAAAGAACGTGAAGCCAAGTGGCAAAAACGTTGGAATGATGAAAAAGTCTTTACACCTAAAAACGACGGAACCAAAAAGCCTTTCTATATGTTGGCTGAATTTCCCTTCCCGTCTGGTAAAGGGTTGACTGGTGGACACATGTTAATTTATTCTGGTGGCGATGTTATGGCACGTTTTCGTCGTATGCAAGGCTATGATGTTTTATATCCTATGGGGTTTGACTCTTTGGGTATTTCTGCTGAAAATTATGCGACAAAAATTGGTAAACATCCGTCAGTTGTTGTTGAAGATTTAATAAAAAAGTTCACAAAAAGCATGATAGAAATGGGGTGGTCTATTGACTTGAATTCTCAGGTTGCGACTTCTGACCCAGAATTTATTAAGTGGACACAGTGGATGTTTATTCAATTCTTTAATGCTGGTTTGGCATATAAGTCTATGTTGCCTATGAATTGGTGCCCGCATTGTCGCACTACCCTGACAAATGAAGAATTAGAAGACGGTAAGTGCAATCGTTGCCATGGCGAAGTAGAAATTCGTGAAAAAATGCAGTGGAATCTGGCGATTACTAAATATGCACAACGTTTGTTAGATGATTTGGCTTTGGTTGATTACCCAGAACGTGTAAAACGCGATCAGACTAATTGGATTGGTAAATCAACTGGTGCAGATGTAGACTTTATGGTTGGCGATGATAAGATGACTGTTTATACAACGCGTCCTGATACTATATTTGGTGTTACATTCTGTGCAATTGCGCCAGAGCATAAGTTGCTAGCAAAATGGTTAGATGAAGGAAAAATATCAAATGCTGATGCTGTGCGCGATTATATAAAAGCGTCCGCAGCAAAGTCAGAATTTGACCGTACAGATGTTACGAAAGAAAAAACAGGTGTTAAGCTAGCAGGTATAATGGCAAAAAACCCTTATACTGGTGATGAAATTCCTGTATTCGTTGCTGATTATGTGTTGGTTAACTATGCACATGGTACTATTATGGCGGTTCCTGCACATGACGGACGCGATTGGGACTTTGCAAAGAAATTCGGTATCAATATTATACCTGTGATTGCTGGTGGTGAACCAGATAAAGTATGGGAAGGTGATGGCGAACATATAAATTCTGGTTTTATGAATGGTATGAATAAGGCCGATGCAATTGCTGCTGCAATAAAGTATGGTGAAGAACACGGGTTCGCGCGTCCTAAAACACGCTTTAGAATGAGTGATTGGGGTTTTTCTCGTCAGATGTATTGGGGCGAGCCAATACCATTAGTATATTGTGAAAAATGTGGCTGGGTGCCTGTGCCAGAATCTGAACTGCCACTAATGCAACCTTATATGGAAGATTATAGACCAACAGAAGATGGTGAAAGCCCCCTGGCACGTGCGACAGATTGGGTAAATACTACCTGCCCTAAATGTGGCGGACATGCAAAAAGAGAAACAGATACGATGCCACAATGGGCGGGGTCTTCTTGGTATTATATGCGTTATCTGGATCCACATAATGATAAAGAGTTCTGCTCTAAGTCTCAGCAAGAAAAGTGGATGCCTGTTGACCACTATAATGGTGGAAATGAACACAATACGCGTCATTTGATTTATTCTCGCTTCTGGCATAAGGCTTTGTATGATTTAGGTTTTGTTACAACACCAGAACCCTATAAGAAAAGAACAACAAATGGCTTGTTAATGGGGACAGACGGTAAAAAAATGTCTAAATCAGCAGGCAACGGTTTCCAAGTTGATGAAAAAGTTGCAGAAATTGGTGCTGATGCTGCACGAACAACTGTTTTATCTTTGGGACCATGGGATACTAATGTTAACTGGTCTGAAGGTGCGCTGGCTGGGGTTCAACGTTTCTTAAAGCGCGTAGAAAATATGGCTGAAAACTTAACTGACGAACCAATGACCGCAGAACAGGAACGTTTAGTTCATCAATTAATTGCAGATATGACGGAAAGACTTGAAAACATGCGTTTTAATACGGCGATTTCTGCCATGATGGAATTTATAAATGCGTTTAGCGGCAAAATGCCCCGCCCTGCTTATGAAACTTTGTTGCAAATGCTAAACCCATTTGCACCACATATGACAGAAGAACTGTGGGAAAAATTGGGACATAAAGAAATGTTAGTGTTCCAGTCTTGGCCAAAATATGACGCGGCAAAACTGGAAAAAACAAGCATTACGATGGTTGTTTCTGTAAACGGTAAAAGAGCTGCGGATTTCCAAGTTCCTGTGGCTATTACAGAAGAAGATTTAATAGAAACGGCTAAATCGGTTGCAGCAAAACGTCTAGATGGAGCCGAGATAATTAAAGTTATCGTCGTTCCAAATAGAATGGTGAACTTTGTGATAAAGAAATAAAAAATGCCCGAATGGGCATTTTTTATTTAACTATTTGTTTTTATGATATTTTTTCAATTCTTCTGATACGGCGTTCAATTGCGTCAAACGGGCTTTCTAGGAATGTTCTGGCACATATGAAAGCCATTTCTATATCAATGTCGTCAGATGCCAAGGCCAGCACATTTATATCATCGTGGAATCTGTCATCACGGGCTTGTTCTGGGCGTTCGCACCTTGATGCGCGAATGTGTCTATAACGATTGGCGGCAATTTCCATGCCTGCGCCTGTGCCACAAATTAATATACCACGTGATTTTTCATCGTTTTCCATGGTTTCTGCTAAATTTTTAGCAACATCTGGGAAATCTACTATTTTGTTAGGGTCATCAACACCAAGATTTACAACAACATAACCCGCAGCAGTTAACATTTCTATCAAATAAAGCTTTAACCCTACTCCACGATGGTCAGATGCAATATAAACTTTTGATATAGTTTTATTCATTTTTTTTGTCCTTTCTTTTTGCAAGTTTGCATTCTAGTCCTGTGTTACCTGTTATATTTAAAGTATAATAAGATAAAACACCTGTCATTTGTGCATTACTGAACACATTTGCTGTGTTTACTGTTGCTGGGCCGTCTAAGCTTCCATGAAGAAACAAGTCGTTCGCAACTATTTTTCCAATAACCTTGCCACCACGACCAATAATAACTGTGTCTGCCATAATATTTCCGACAACATGACCATGAATTTGAACAGTATGCTCTGTCTTTATGTCACCGGTTAGTTTACAACCTGCCCCAATAATTGTCGGAGATGTTTTTTCTTTTGCGTTTGTAAATGCTAACATTTTTATTCCTTTACAAATTTTGATGGGTCAAATGGTACGCCTTTATACCTTATTTCATAATGTAAGTGTGGACCTGTGGAGCGACCTGTTGAACCGCCCAGACCAACGACTGTGCCAGGCCTTACCCAATCACCACGTGCAACCATAATTTTTGATAAATGAGCATATAAGGTTGTAAAACCAAGACCATGGTCGATTTCTACGGTTGTTCCATATCCAACACGTTCGCCTGCAGAAACAACGCGACCGGGGGCAACTGCCATTAATTCTGTTCCTATCTTACCCGCAAAATCTATTCCACGATGACGTTTAGGCTCGCCAGTAAATGGGTCATTGCGCATACCATAATTAGATGTAATTCTGGCTTTTTCTATAGGTGCACCAAGTGGTAATATTGTGTTAAGTTTTTTTAGACCGTGCCATAATTCTAAATCATCGGCTAATTCTTTATATTTTGGGTCCATATCCTTATCAAAGTCTAACGGACTAAAAGCAGAACCTACAAATGGATTTGAATATTTGTTTGCATTTCTTATGAGTGTTTTTTGGGTTAGGCCCAAAGATGCAATTGTACTGTTGATATTGTTTATAGGTTCTTTCAATGTATCTGTATTTTCAGATGTTAGTTTTGATACTAAATCAATTATTTGGTTATCTGCATCTGCAACTTTTTGCATAGATTCTATTAATTGCGCGTTTTGCTTTTTTAATTCTTCGTTCTCTGCACGGGTAAGCTCAAATTCTATAGATAATTCAGATAGTTTTGTGTATTCCGCCGAATATTCTTCATTCGTGAACATTTCAGTGATTCTTGTACGTAAGAAATCTAGTTCACCCCAAGTTTTTATGCGAGTATTCATAAGCTCTTCTTTTTGCTTATCTGTAATTTTTTTGTCCGCATTTAAAATCTTGTCATCAATTACATTTAAATTTCTTGTCAGCTCATTATACTTTTCCAAATAAGACTGTAAATCTGTCATTTGACGTGCATGAAGCGATTTTGCTTCTTCTAGTTGCTGGGTTCTTCTTTGTAATAAAGGTCTGTGATATACAAATACATAAGTTGACCATGTGGCCCATATAACAAGTCCTATTTTACCACAAAACTTAGTAAAACGCCAAAAACTGCTTTGCTTAAAAGTATAAACATTACCACGTGGTGTATCCATAACGGTGAATTCTCGTGGTGGAAATATTTTGCATATTCCACGCCATATCGCACGAAATGGCGATGTTATAAATGCCCACAGGGATGTAAAATATCTTGTTATAAAATTAATCATAGCTTATTTAGTCTAGACAATGCTTCTTCAATAGTCAAGCCATTGCGCAATACGGGTTCGTAATTCATGGGTAAGCCACTATATAGCACGCTGCCCCCGTGGGAAGCTAATCTTGCCTTTATCAATACTCTTTCTGCCGTGCTTTTTGCGCCAAAAAGTGGAAATATGTTTATGTCGCCACAATGGGTCGAAACTTCAGATATTACTTCGCCTAATGCGCCTGCATCAACTATTATGCAAAAATATCCACGTGGTTTAACACGGGCTATGCACTTTTTTACCCAAAGCCTTAAATCTGCGTTATGATGTGCATCATGCTTGGCTGGTGTTCCCTTGAAATAAGGCGGGTTTGTTATCACTAAATCAAAAGTCTTGTCGGTTTTCCAAGTGGTTATATCGGCGTTAATCAAATCTATTTGTTTGCCATTAAGTTCTGCATTTAAGCCTGCTTCTTTTAGCATATTGGATGATTTGTCTATGCCCGTTAGAGATACAGCAGGATTATGATATAGTAAGCATAGAGATACTCCGCCCGTTCCTATTCCTACGTCCAAAGCGGTTTTTATGTTCTTTGGTGCGTACGCAGCAAGCCACACTGCGTCAGATGTTGGGTTGTATCTGCCACGGAATATATGTACTTTACCACCTAATAAGGTAAAAATATCTTGTTTTTCAGCCATAGCTATATAATAATTCAACAAAATAAAAAGGCAAGTTTATGTTTGATGATATAGTTGTTGTACAAAGTGCGGTTAGTGCTTTCAATAATGCTGCTTTGGTTGGACCCGCTTTTTTGTGGTGGGCATTGCTTGCATTGCCACTTTTTGCATTGGTTTATTTCTGTGGTAATGCTTTCTTGGAAAAAATTGGTTGGACAAAGTCTGTATTAACAGTACGAATTTCACAGTTAGTAATAGTTTTAACTTTTTTGTGGCTGGTTTTGTTTAGTGGCGCTTATGAAGTGCTTAGAGACGATATAACCGTATTACCGTTTGTTTTAGCAGGGCTTTATTTCTTTGCTTCACTTGTTGCAGGTAATTATTCAAAAAACATAAATGTTCAGAATTTTAGTAAAAGAAAAGTCTGGGTTCTGGGGTTGTTGTTATTAATTGCTGTAGGATTGTCAGATTTGCATGCATGGTGGGGGGCGGTACTACAAATAGGTGCTGTTGTGATAGGCTTTTTATGTGGTAGATTTATAAAAAAAGAAATCTCTGCCGTTTTTTCAGGAACTGTTTTAATGCTTGGTACTGCGTCTGCTATACTTATGCAACCAGAGTTTTTTAGGTTTGGTCAATTGGGAAACCTGACAATATTTCATTTATTGATATTGTTTTTGGTTGGTGCTTTTTGTGTGGCGACAGTTGTTCTTAGAAATATAAAACCATGCGCTGGAATAAAGAATAGCGTGTATGTAAAGATAAAATGGTTGCTGCGAGTAATGGCTGTTTTATGTGCCGCTTTGTTTTTGTTTACAGAATCTGTTCCATTGTTCTTCGGTACGTTATTCATGGTTGCTCTTTTGGTTGGAACTTCTGTTTGGCATCTTGAAAGCGCGTCAGATGTTTTGTCTAAAAAAATGTATGCTTTATCTATGATTGCTTTTGGTGTTTTAACAGTTATGCCCGCAATAACGGCGGTGGGAATTTTATATTGGGTAAATAACGATTGTAAAGATGTCTGGCAGCGTATAAAAGGTTTGTTATAATTCGTTATATTTCTTTAATACCAATCAATAACATAATGATGTATTATTTTGTCAAACTTAAAGCAATAAAAAGTAAGTAAGGCTTTGAAAATATGATACATCCAACCGCAATTATTCATGAAGGTGCAGTAATAGGTGCTGATTGTAAAATTGGTCCATTTTGTATAATTGGTCCAAACGTAGTATTAGGTGACAGGGTAGAACTGGTTTCTAATGTTGTTATAGATGGCAAGACATCTATTGGTGATGATTCAATTGTTTATCCTTTTGCTGTTCTTGGGGTAATGAGCCAAGATTTAAAATGGCAAGATGAGTCAACTATGACAGGGTTGCGTATTGGAAAAAGATGTAAAATTCGTGAATATGTAACAATTCATTCTGGTACACCTGCTTCGGATGGTACGGTCATAGGGGATGATTGTCAGATAATGGTTAATGCACATGTTGGGCATGATTGTAAGATTGGTAATAGTGTTGTGATGTCTAACTTGGTTCAGGTTGCGGGACATGTAGAAGTAGAAGATTTTGCGATATTATCTGGTGGCGCAATGGTGTTGCAGTTCGCCCGCATAGGAAGAAATGCGTTTATTGGTGGTATGTCTGGTGTTGGCAATGATGTATTGCCTTATGCAATTTATGACGGTTCTCCACGTGCTGTTTATCGTACTATTAATCGTGTTGGCTTAATGCGTCATGGTTTTACCAATGAAGATATGCATGCGATACACTCTGTTTATTCTGCTGTTTTCCGTGGTACAGAAGGAACAGTGTCAGAACGCTTGGCAAAAGTGCGCAAGGAAGTTAAAAATAACAAATATGCAATGGATGCTATAGACTTTATAGAAAATCGTTCAAAACGTGGTATTGGTACTTCTAAAAATGCAGAATAAAAAAATAAAAGTCTTTATAATTGCTGGCGAAGTATCGGGTGATGTTTTAGGTGCCAAGATAATGAAAGAATTGCCAGGCACCCATTTTGTTGGTGTTGGTGGTGAAAATATGATAAAGGCTGGGTTGCAGTCTTTGTTTCCAATATCTGATATCGCTGTTATGGGAATTGTAGAGGTTTTGGCACATGCAAAGACTTTAACAAAAAGAATCAGAGAAACCGCCAATGTTATCATTAAAGAAAAGCCAGATATTGTTTTAACAATTGACGCACCTGGTTTTGCCAAGGGTGTAATAAAAGAACTAAAAAAACAAGCGGGTGGGCAAGAATTAATAAAGCATGGTCTGAAATTTCATCATGTTGTTGCACCCCAAGTTTGGGCATGGCGCGAAGGACGCGCAAAAAAATACGCACAAATATTTGATAAATTGTACGCTTTTTTTGATTTTGAGGTTCCTTATTTTACAAAACATGGTTTAGATACGGTTGCTGTTGGGCATCCGATTGCAGATGGTTTAATTGGGAAAAAAATAGCTAAAGCTAAAAATAGTGATGAGAAAATAATAACTCTTATTCCAGGCAGCAGAATGTCTGAAGTAAAAAAGTTAATGCCAGTATTTAAAGAAGTTGCAGAACGTTTAGTTTCAGGTGGTTATATAGGATATAAGTTTATAATACCGACAGTTGAAACAACCGAAGAATACATTAAATCATGTGTCAAAGATTGGAAAGTGAAGCCAGATTTGGTTGCAGCTGATAAAAGGTATGATGTTTATGCAAAAACATATATTGCTGTTGCAGCCAGTGGTACTGTTTCGGCTGAGTTGGCTATGCTTCATATTCCGACAATTGTTGTATATAAAATGAATGCGATAACTACATGGATTGGAAAGTTATTGATAAAAGTTAACTGGGTTTCATTGGTTAATATATTGTTAAATCGCCCTGTTCTGCCAGAATTGTTGGGCAAAAGTGCAACTGCAGAAAATATTTTACAAGAAATTCAACAGTTAACAATTCCGTCAGTACGCAATAAAATGATTGCTGAATTAAAAAGTGCCGATGATTTATGGTTGCGCCCAGATGGTAGTCCCAGTGCTTTAATTGCACAAGGTGTTTATGCAAGTTTAAAATAAGCGCTGTTTTTATATGGCGCTTATTTTATGTGTATTGTTTATTTTATAACCCTTCTGGAAGATTGTCTAATACTATGTCTGTATCTGTTTTGCAATATCCCTTGGAGTCTTCTTCGGTCGATTCTGATGCATTTAATGGACACACTTGATTTTTAGAGGTACTTCCTTTGGTACACCAGTTGTTGATTGTAGGTGCTCCTGAACTTGTATTCCAAGGGGTGTTAGTGCTGCAAGCATTATCATTTGCAGTTTCGACAACCGGTAATGCTGCGACACATTTTGGACTTAATCCGTTTTTACTGCGTCTGCCACCATTTTCCCAACACAAGCATGCACCCCAAGATTGTGTGTCTACGCTTAGTGAGTAATCTCGTGGACACATATTTTCGTTTTCTAATATAGAATAAAGACTAAATAAGTTCGGGAATCCGCCGGCTCCTCCATATTCGTTGGAATCTTCAAATGTCGCTAAACAGAAATTATCTTCATCGTATAGGCCATCTTTTATAAATTGATATTCTACAAAGCGACCTTGAAGGTTTGTGCATTGTGTTGTTAAAGTATCAACTATTTGATTGTATATTTCAGTTGCAACCCCAGTTGCTCTTGGTGTGCGATGTTGTAACAATCGTGCTATGTGACCATCGTCAATTTCAACAAGTTCTTCGTTTAATAGACCATATTTTTGACTTAGACCCTGAGAAGAAATGGGATTCCAGAAATAAATAATTTCATTATTCAAAAGCCCCTTAGATACTACAAGTAAGTCCATTCCTCCGAATGCTTTTTCCATCATTTCTTCAGAGCTACAAGATTCAATACTTTTCAGTTGCTTTGCACACTCTGAGACAGGTTTTGTTTTATCTACGTTTCCATTCCTATCATATTCATACAATGTGAACCATTTTAAGGCTTCGCCCGCTGTAAATAGCCCACTGTAAGGATAATAGAAGTTTTCATATCCTGTGCCGCCGTATTTATCAAAGCATTGCTTTGCAACAGCACGGCATGCAGTAAGTGTATCTGTTTCTTGACGATTGTTTATATAATCTGCAATTATGTCCCCAGATTCTTCTGCAAACATCATGTTACATGAAGTTATGTAATCGTTACACATTGTCGTGTTTAATGTAATTTTGTCTGGTTGTAAAATAACATCGTAGCCATCAGTAATTTCTTTCATTGCATCTGTTAAAGATTTGTCGCCATTCATATAACATGCAGAAACAAGGTCAAAGCACCCTTGCTTAATTTCGTCTACCTTGTCTTGTTGTGAATAATATATTGCCAGCAAGGCCTTGTCCAAATACTCAGACCATACTTCGTCAGCGTCTTCTACACATTTATCAAGTGCTGGTTCCGCAAATTTTTTAACTCGTTTTTCAAAGTTTGTTACAAAAGTTTTGTTAGCAGAAACTTTTGATAGCTTTTGGTCCGCTGCGTCAACACCGTCTGCAAATTTTAATAAATTCCCAAGTTCGTAGAAATTTTCTACACCTGCAATAGGCGAACCCGTAGATACATCAATAAATTCACCATTGTCTAAGCATTTTTTATAATTTGCACCGCATACTTCTTCACTTAAAATGGCTGCTTCTACATTATTTAAACATGTTGTTATATCGTCCGAGTTGTGTTTCTGTCTGTTTTCAACGCGCGCTAAATCTAACAAAGCGCTGCTTTCGCGAACAGCAGATTTCATTTCTTTTTGCTGTTGCTCTATTGCTGATTCTACGGTGTTGCAGTCTTGTTCAACTGCCATCAAATATGCGGTAATGGCGCGCTGTAGTTGTGCGTCTGTGCAGTCTGCTTTGACTGCCGCCCTGCACTGAGGATATACAGCGTTGTATAAATTTTGACCGTTGTAAGTTGCAATTATTTGACCCGCGTCTTGTGTGCCAAAAGCGTTTGCTGTATCAAAAACCAAATTAATGCTGTTTAAATCAGAAAATTTGCCACCAACAGTCGCGTCTTCGCCACGTATAGAGTTCATTATGGCTTGTAATAAAGCTTTTGATGCAGAGTTGTCGTCGGTTAAAGCATTTTCCCCTTCTGAAGCTGTTTTCATTGCTGTGGCTTGTTCTGCTGTCATGCCGACAACATCTAAGTTTTCTGTAAATACTGTAAGTTGTTGACCCGCATCTTGCATTACACCGCGGATTTCTGATAATTCAAATACGCGATTACTGCATGAACAACGGCGGTAGTTGTCGTCTTTTAACTGACAAAATTGATCCATACATGTGAAATATGCTGTTTTGCATTTTTCGTATTCCGCACCGGTTCTGGTTTCTGTAATTACAGATGAAGTTTCGTCAATCGCTGCACGTGATACAACGGGCGTTTGGTTGCGTACGGCAACATTTGTAGCTGCCCGGCTGATGTTATTCGTACTGGTGGGGCTGGTACGATTTATCGTTGTGCTTGGTCGAGAAGTCAATGTGTTAGATATAGCAGAGCTGTTTGTGGGTGTATTGGTGCTAACAGCACTTCTGCTGATTACGGTTTGATTGACACCGCTTCTGCTTGATGTGGCGCTTTTTTGTTGACTACCACGTGATGTTGTTGATGCTCTATTTGTTACGACAGACTTTTGAACTGTTGCAGAACGGTTTTGTGTGTTGCTGTTAATGTTGCTAGAAGACTGTCTGTCTGTTGCATTTTCATCACGTACAGCCGCCTCGGCAAAGCCGATGCAGACAAATAAAGAACATAAAAACAAAAGAAATTTCTTCATCTCTGTATTAAATGTTAGCAAAATATAAAAAATCAGGGCAAGCAAAAAAAGATAAATCTAAAAGTATTTTTATACCTAATTAAAATAAAAATAATTTTTCTGTTGCAAATTAATATAAGTTGCGGTATTATTCGCTAAGTTTTGTGGGCATATGGCGGAATTGGTAGACGCGCTAGTTTCAGGTACTAGTGGTAGCAATACCTTGGAAGTTCGAGTCTTCTTATGCCCACCATAGTGGGGTTGTAGCTCAGTTGATAGAGCGCTACGTTCGCATCGTAGAGGTCGTGGGTTTGAGTCCCATCAGCTCCACCACAGTAAAGGTTGCAGGGGATATGGCGGAATGGTAGACGCTGAGGACTTAAAATCCTTTGGTTATTGCAACCGTGTGGGTTCGAGTCCCACTATCCCCACCACCTATTTAACCGCGTATAGCGGTTTTTTATATATGTTTTGGATGTGTAGCTCAGCTGGTTAGAGCGCTTCGTTCACATCGAAGAGGTCGTTGGTCCGAGTCCAATCACATCCACCATTTGCCCTCTTCTATATCAAAAATAAAAGCGCCCCTATTTTATATTGGGGCGGATGACATGAAACTTTTTTGTTTTTTATTAATTATTAGCTGGTTTATCAATGAACATCATTATCAACCATACCAGCGCAGCAATACCTACAAGGCTGTATACTATGCTGCTTGCTAATGTGGCAGGTCCAAAGATAAATGCAACTAAATCAAAACCAAATATACCTATCAAGCCCCAGTTTAATGCGCCGATAAATGTTAGTGGTTTTAAAACATAATTTGTCAATCCTCTCATCTTTTCTCTCCTTTTCAAGGGTTATGACTTGTCCTAAGACATTCCAATTATATATGCTTTTAAATCTTCTTGCAATCTTAATACTGGAATTAGGAAAAGGTTCTTATGCTTAGAAATCTTAGTTTTTTTGTATTAAATACTGGTGCTTATTGCCGTATTTGCATAGGCTTGTTCAAAATAAATTGTATAGCGTAATTTGCCAGAAAAAGACCGAACGTTCCTGTTACTGTTATCAGAGAGCCAAAGTTTTTACCTTCTGGAGAATCTGTAACTGATTCTGTAGAAAAAACTGTATCAAAGTCTTGAAGTGCAGACGCTTTTACCAGCTTTCTGATTTTAGAAGCAAGTGGGCATACACTTGTTTTAGATAGTTTGTCTATTTTTATTTTTGTTGGGTCTGTTTTGCGTGCCGCGCCCATACTAGATATAAAAGGAATCCCATGACTTTGACACCATTGGTATAGCGCTATTTTTGAAGAGACTGTGTCTATGGCATCAATTACAAAATCAGGTTGAATTTCTAAATTAGTGTCTTTATCAAAAAAAAGCTTTTTAGCAACTACGTTTATTTCTGGGTTTATATCGTTGATACGTTGTTTTGCAACAGCTACTTTTTCTTTGTTTATCGTTGAATCTAAGGCGAATAGTTGTCTGTTAATGTTGCTTTCTTCTATACGGTCGGAATCTATTAATATTAAATTTCCAATACCGCTTCGGGCAAGTGCTTCTATTGCAAAAGAGCCGACCGCCCCACATCCAACAATCATTATTGTTGCAGAGCTAAGCTTCTTTATTGCCGCATCACCAAAAAGTAATCTTGTTCTATTTAGTCTGTCCATTGTTTTTTATTATTATGCTATTTTTATATATGGTGTCTATAAGTTTTTCTTTATCTTCTTTTTTTATTTCGCATATTTGGGTGGCTATTTGTATTACGTCTGTAATTTTGTCGCTGTCGCTTTCTAATAATAATCGGTCTGCCGGTGTCATTAAAATAGATTCATATGCTTTTTTGCTGATGTTTTTTATTGTACGGGGCGAATAAGAAAAATATGCATTATATTTATCTTGTAGTTGTTTAATAAGCTCTGCCCCACCTGTATAAGAATGAAATACAATAAATGGCGGGTTTTGTTTTTTGTTTTCTTTTAAAATATATAACATTTTATCCCAAGCACCAACGCAGTGTATATGTGCGCCCCTGCTTAATATATGCGCAATTTTTAGTTGAGATATAAAATATTCAATCTGAAAATCAAAGTTGTCTTTTGTCTTGTCTAAACCTATTTCACCGACCATTAATTTTGTGTTTTCTTGTAGCTTTTGTATAAGTCTTTCTTCCCAGTTTGCCTTTGCTTCGTGAATTTTCCATGGGTGAATTCCTATCGCGCCAGAAAAGAAGTTGTTTTGTAATTCTGATGCAGATATTATTTGTGCCCATTCGTCTTCAGCGGTCGCATTGCATATTGCCCCAACTATACCAGATGAAAGATATTGTTCGGTATCTTTTGAAGATATGTCTTTTATATGACAATGAATATCAATATATTTGCTCATAGTTTATAAAGATATATACTTTTTATATTATTTCAAGAAAGACTTGCAATATATTAAAAACATTCAATTGTTTGACAAGACTGGCTTTTTTGTATAAAATGTTTGTACATGAAAATTAAGAAAAAAATTTTACCATTAGCATTTTTAGGGTTAAGCCCGATGGCTTCTGCATCTGCTACAACTACAGAAACAGGTGTGCAAGACCCGTATGCTACGACTATATTAGATTCTATTGGTAAAAAAAAGCCGGTGCCAAAAGATACTTTTAAAATCAATATAAATGCTATTGTTCCTTCAGATACAATTAGTGCGACAGAGTCAAATAAAATAATAGATACTTTAGTTAAAAGATATAATCAAAAACCCGAAGCATTTAAAATTGAAGATATATATAAGCTTATGAATTTTATGCAGAACCCTGCTCTATTTTATAACAAATTAAATATTCCTTTAAATCAAGCAAAGCAAATGGCAGAATTTATTACACCACAAATGCTAAAAAAACTTGGGTTAAGCGAAAAAAAAGAGCTGATTTCACATGCTGTTGAAAATGCCACTGTAAATATGTCTGAAAGCGATGCGTATGCGATTATGGCAGATAAAGAATTATCTGATTTAATTGTGGATAAAGCAGATTTATATGAAAAATCTTTGGATTTTGTTTTAAAAGACACAAGTGATATCTTGCAAAATCAACACAAAAAAGAGTTGATAGAAAATTGCTTAAAATACGCAACAGAAAACCAGAATAATAGTCAGGCAATTAACTTATATATAAGCATATTTGAGTATACAACAAATTTAATACATAATTTTTATAATTCAAAAGACAAAGAGCAAGCGTTTGCGTTAATTCGTTGGTTATCTAATAACATAGATGCTGCAAATAAATTGATATTGTCTGGTACAAAAATGGACAAAGAAATTTCTATACGAATTCCAAGTCAGGCTGTTTTAAATGATTGCCATCAGGCTTTTAACCGCTTGGGTTTGGCAAAGATTTATAATGATGCGTATAATGCTTTTTTGAAAACAGGCGGAAAAACTTACCCTGCAAATTATACGTCTAAGAATGCACATAAGATATTTAAAGATTATTTGTTAATTATTTATTATCAGCACAAAAAACTTAACGAGTCAGAAAGAAAAGAATTAGAATATCTTAAAAATTATTATCCAGAAGTTCAATTGTTTGAAAAATACTTTTCTGTTGCATATCTTGATATGGGAAATAGAGATAAAATTGATTATTTTGCAGCGAAATTAAATACTATGAAACCTGGTTCTAAAATAAAGTATCCTAAAGAAGTAAAAGAATCTATAGAAGCAAGAAGTCATAATATTAATCTTCCGATAGAAATTATGAAAGAGAATGGTATTTTGGTACCGAATTTTGTTGTAAGCAAAAAAAGAACGGATTTTGATAGTTATATTGATTCAGATGTTTCTGTTGGGGCGATATTTAATAAAATAAATAAAATGTTAGAGCAACAAATAGAATTGGTTAGAATTCAAGAATATACTGCCCAGCGTTTGAATAAATTGCAATCAGAAAATGATGAAGATTTAGAAAAAGTGCTTGTTCAAGAGATGACACATGGTTTTTAGTTTGCTTAAAGAATAAAAGCATATATATAAACACTTGCGCAAATTTTTGCTTTTTGATAAAATTTTTTCTAAGAGAGATGAAGTTCCTAAAGCATATTTTCTTTGTCGCTTTTTTATTGTTTCCCACAATAGTTTGTGCGGAAGATGCTGATGTTGCACAAGATACAGAAAATAATGAATATTTATCAGAGATATATTCTATAATGACTGACCTTGGGTGGGGTGAAGAAGAAAACGAGGAAAGAAAAGAAATTTATGATGAAGTAGATAGCTTAATGAAAAGCCTTGATTCAAATACCCAAGAACTGCAAGAAAACTATGATGCGATGAAAGAAAAAGAGCAATCTACGGAAAACAAACTTCTTGGGGCCGGTGCAATGGCTTCAATTGGTGCCGGTGGTCAAATGATTGCGTCTTCTTTGGCAGAACAACAAGCTGACGAGGCTGCAGAATTAGATATGACCGCATATCTTGCAACATTCAGATGTGATTTTGGACAAGGAAGAAATATAAAAGGCGGCGAAACAGATATTGTACTGCCTGGTGGTAATGCGTTGGCGCCGTTGTATACAGAATATGTACAGTTGGCACAAGACCTAAAGATGCGTAAAGAAGCCCTAGGTATGGCACCTGGCATAGAGTCAGAAGAGATATTAGATAAAGCAAACATGGGGCTGTATGATAATGAAAGCCTTGGCAAGACAGACGGTGCGTTTACATCACTAGCATCTGCGTTATCAAATCCAACAGGCGCAGACGCAGCAGAATGGGCGGCACAGAAAGCCGAGACAGCAGAACAGTTAAAGACCGGTGCAATTACCGCAGGTGTTGGTGCGGTTGCAAGTATTGCTGCAAATATCGCAATTAACAAAGATGCGCCAAAAGAAAACTCTGAAGAAATATTGAGAAAACGTGATGAAATACAAAGCAAATTGAAAGAAATAATTCAACAAGAAATAGAACGTTGTAATAACATAATAGCAGAAAACAAGGAATATGTTGCGGAAATAAAAAATGATGCGTCCTTAAAAGATGAAGAAGATATTCAAGAATATATAACTGCGGTTGAAAAACTTGAACCTTTAAAAGAAGACACAGATATTGCGCAAATAAAGGAACATATCTTATGCAGATAAAGAAGTTTGTTTTTTCGATGTTCTTTTTGATGCCATTGATGCAATTTGCTGGTATTTCGTCTTTTGCAGCTGATTCTTATACAAAGTACGATGTTAACGCGATGAAGCAACGTGTTCAAGATACGAAGACACAGAAAAAGACAGTAAAAGTATATGCTGTTTGTGATGATGCCGCTGGGAAGACCGGTGGAAAAGA
>CALXLG010000006.1 GCA_944389135.1 uncultured Alphaproteobacteria bacterium | reverse complement strand
CGAGACTTTATACAAGCAATAGTTGATAAGGCTATTTTCTCAAACAAGCAACTGATTATCTATTTGGACGTATCGCCCAACTCTGTGCGACCATTTATTACAGATGTATATGTAAATCAATCAAGCTTACCAATGGAATTTATTACAAATGAATACACTGTCACAATAACCACGCCAATAGTTTTCCGCAGGTATGCGAACACCAAATTTAGCGAAGGAAAAACAAGCCTGCTTACAATTACGGAAAACAACAACCTTATCGTCAAGGCCTTTGCAACGGCGTGGCGATATCGTGAAATGTACGAAGAATGTGGCGATGTGGATACAATCGCGAGGAACGAACATGTAGCCCTGCGCTATGTCTATAAGCATTTATCACTGGCATGCATAAACCCAACGATCGCTAACAAGCTTATAAGCGGTAAAATCAACCTGTCCGTCCGTGATATACTGGACAAAGTATCACAAACTTATGATTTTAAAGAGCAAGAAGCATTATTTACTTTATAAACTTACTTGAATTTAATATTATTTTAAGTCATAATACACATATGGTTCGTTGAGAAGCCAGTCCGTCAGTGCAAAGATATCATCACTCAACACAAAAGTAATATAAACCTTTCTAGGTTTTATTATCAAAAACAGATTACTGACGCATAACTTTCCGATAATAAAACTTAGGCAGAGTGCGTTTATACGCAAAAAGGAGTATATTACAATGACAAACATTGAATATTTTAAATTACAAGCAAAAAATCTTCTTAAAGATTATAAAACAAGACATCTATCAGACGATGGTGACATTTATGAATACGATACAAAGTATTTCGACATTGTCGGTCTTTTTCTTGATTACGATATAATGGACGACGATCCAAAATTTGAATTTACATTAGGAAACGCACAACATCTTATCGCACAAATTGTTGGATTTAATAAGTGGGCAGAATTAATAAAGGCGCCAGAATCAGAATTATCAGAAGCACGTAAATTCTTGGAAAATCATAAAAGTAACGAATACGGATCAACGGGTTTTATCGGACATAATTTTGCACCTGACGGCAGAGATGTTTTTGAATTCTCCCATAACAATGAAAGCGACGTCCCATATCATGAAGAATTAACAGACAAAGATAGACAGGCTGGCATAGATGAGTGCTATAAAAATAATATGGGATTCCCCGCTGACACAATTGTAAAATGTTTACATTGTGGACAACTATTTAAGTTCGGCGATGTGAAAGTACGAAGATTAAAAGCGGAATTCAATGGTGGCAAAGAAGATGACTTCAAAGAAATAGTCTGTAAACATTATCCAGAATGTGACGGAAATTTACTAGACTTAATACCAGTTGATACCGAAACGGAGGGGAAATAAGATGAAAAAAAATTTTAATACTTATCCTCGCGCACCAAAAACTCACGTTAACAGTAGCGGATATCGTGTTTATAATAACACGGGCATATTAGTCCATCGACATATGGCGGAAATAAAGCTCGGCCGTCCATTAAATCCTTGTGAGGTCGTACACCATATAGACAGAAATAAACAAAATAATAACCCAAATAATTTGTACATTTTCAAAAACCAACAAGCGCATTGGAATGCACACAAACAAGACGCTAAGAAATACGGTACAGAGTACAGCTTTATGGGCAAAAAGAAATAAAATTGCCTCACTGAATTTGGGCAAAGTATGTCAGAGTGGGTAAAATGGGAGATTTTGGAAAAGTAAAGACATACCAGAGCACTAACGCACTAAAAAAGTCCCAGAAACCGGCGGGTTTGTGGGACTTTATATAACTTTTTTGAATTTTTTGTATTCCTGGCGGAGACGAAGGGATTCGAACCCTTGATACCCTTGCGAGTATACCACATTTCCAATGTGGCGCACTAGACCAACTATGCGACGTCTCCTAAGCCTTGCTCTTTAAATTATTCTTCTTCTCCAGAGTCCGGTGTGTCATCTTCACCAGCTTCCGCAACAACGGGTGCTTCTTCTAATAACGTTTCTTCCAATTCTGCATCTATCTCACGCAATTTTGGGTCTTCTGTCGTAACTATTTCTAAGGAATCTTCACCATCCGGTAATGCAGGCGTTTCTTTATAAGACTGTACAAATTCATGACGAACCTCGTCCATGTCCAATTTACCAGACGCTATCTCGCGTAATGCAACAACTGTTAATTTATCCTTGCCCTTATCTACAACTGGCTGAGCCCCACCATTTAAGTCCCTTACACGTTGTGATGCCAACATACCAAGCTCGTAACGGCTTTCTACAAATGGTAATGTATCTGAATTAGTTGTGCGCGCCATTTTTAAATCCTTTGTTGAAAACGTTTTTAACCACGCTATAATGCCCCATGGACGGTTAAAATGCAAGAAGAAAATACAAAAACTAATATTAAAACTCTTTCTTTTGGCTGCAGACTTAATGCTCTGGAGGCTGAAAAAATACAAACAATGCTATCCAACGTGCTGGAAACTGCCATTTTAGTTAACACATGTGCCGTTACTGCCGAGGCAGAACGTCAATCTGGACAAGCAATACGAAAACTATCACGTGAAAACCCAAACGCACCAATTTTTGTAACAGGATGCGCAGCAACCAGAAATCCTGCCCTGTTTTCGCAAATTCCTAATACTTTGGTAATAAAAAACAAAGATAAACTGAACCTACAAGCTTATGTTGAAGCCTTGAACAATGCGCCATGCCACTTTGATGCACCTAAAATTGATAAATTCAATCATTCTTGTGCCAAACTGTCTAAACAATTCATCCAAGTACAAAATGGTTGCAATCATAAATGTGCTTATTGTGTAACAAGGCTTTTGCGAGGACCTGCCGTATCTTTTGATTACGCAACTATATTACAAGATGCACAAAATGCAATCAAAAACGGATTTTATGAAATAGTTTTAACCGGCGTTGATATTGCCAGTTATGCAAAAGACGGTTTATTAATTTCTGATGTTTGTAAAAAATTACTGACAGATGTTCCAGAAATCAAGCGGTTGCGCCTGTCTTCTATGGACCCTGCGTCACCAGAAATTTTCAAAATAATAGAAATGATTCATACAGATAGCAGAATGATGCCGCATATGCATCTATCTATGCAATCTGGTTCTGATACAATTCTAAATGCAATGCACCGCAGGCATAACGCACAAACTGTCAGAAAAATATTTCTTGCTGCGAAAGGAGAAATTACTTTTAGTTGGGATATAATTTGCGGTTTCCCAGGAGAGACAGACCAATTATTTGAAGAAACATTGAATTTAGTAAAAGAAACGCATCCAATAAAGGTTCATGCGTTTCCGTTCTCGCCACGGCCCGATACAGAAGCTGCAAGTCTGCCCGGCCAAATAGACAAAGAAATATCTAAGAAAAGAGTAAAAACTATCTCTGAACTTGCTGAAAAAAATCGTCAAGAATTTATGAAAGCACAACTTAATAAAACCGTTCAAGTATTGGTAGAAGAAAAAAACATCGCCAGAACCCCAAACGATATTGACGTAAAAATCGTTGGTGAACCTATACCAGCTAAGACAATTTGCAAGGTTGTGCTGACAGATATATCAGGCGACGGCTTTATTGGAAAAATTGCATAAAAAATCTGTTGGCAAGACGAATTATAGTTGCTAACATCTGAACCATGAAAAAGAAATTATTTATTCTGTTATTATCATTAATAACATCTGCTGCACATGCTGAGTTTTCAACACGTGCAAAGTCTGCATTCTTAATAGACTATGATTCTGGTGCTGAAATTGTATCTAAAAACGCCGATACATTGATGCCGCCTTCTTCTATGATAAAGCTGATGACATTGGCTGTACTGTTTGACGAAATCAAGGCCGGTAATTTAACTATGGACGACAGGCTAACAGTCAGTGAAAACGCAGACTATAACAACCCTTTGTGGTATCCTGCCAGTAAGATATGTCTGGTTGCTGGGCAAACAATCAGTGTTCGTGATGCCATTTTAGGTTTAATAGTTTTATCTGGCGGTGATGCCAGCGTTGTTGTGGCTGAAAAATTAGCTGGCTCTGAAATTGCTTTTACCGATATGATGCAGAAAAAAGCACGTGAAATAGGTATGACGCAATCTACGTTTGGTAATGCCAGTGGTCTGCCCAACCCTAACAACCTTATGACCAGTCGTGAATTGGCCATGCTGGCAGATTATGTCATAACAAATCATCCAGATATATATCCGTTGTTTTCAACAAAAAGGTTTGAATTCAAAGAGCATCAAACAGACTGGTGCCGTGAATGGGGGCGCACTCACACAATGAATTATAACAAGTTATTATTCACAATGCCTGGTGCAGACGGTCTGAAGACAGGTCATACCGAAGACGGTGGTTATGGCATGGTTGCAAGCGCTAAAATTGGTGGTCGCAGATTAATCGGCGTAATAAACGGCTTTCGTGGAAATAGTCATGATGCATTGGCCGCCGAAATGAAAAAGCTGTTAAATTATGGATATACAACAACAACAAATAAAGTATTTTATCGTCCAGGTGATAAAATCGCGAAAATTCCAGTTTGGTATGGTCGTCAACCTTTCGCAATTGCAACAATTGAAAAGCCATTTGCGATAACTTTACCTAAATCTGACGGATTAAATGGTGTACGTGTTCTGGCAAGATATGATGACCCAGTCCCTGCACCAATCGCAAAAGGCGATAAAATTGGTGAAATAATTGCGGAAAAGAACGGTGAAGTAATCGCACGTGCGCCACTTATCGCAATGGATAAAGTTAGCAAAACTCAGTTCTTTGGTCGTGTGATTAAAAACATAAAAGTAATTCTGGGTATTAATTAATAATGGCAAGTAAAAAAACAAATTCTTATAACTTCCCGCACCCAATGGACAACGATTGTCTAATTGGACACAATGAAGTTTTAAATGATTTTTTATCTGCATGGAACGCACGTGAATCATACCCAATACACCCTGTATGGATGCTGACGGGACCACGTGGAATTGGCAAAGCAACATTGGCATATAAAATTGCAAAAATGGTTTACGGCAATGTCGGCGATTTCTTCATAATAGATATGGAAAGAAATATTGATAAAGACGGTAAACCAAAGACAGACGGTAAAGTTATATCTGTTTACACAGTACGCGCAATGATTGAGAAAATGCAAATGTCTTCTATGTCTGGTGATTGGCGCGTAATATTGATTGATTCCGTTGATGAACTGAATACAGCTGCTTCAAATGCTTTGCTGAAATTATTAGAAGAACCACCAGCAAAAACATTATTTTTGCTGATTGTTCATCAACTATCTAGCGTTTTGCCGACAATACGTTCGCGTGCACGAGTTGAAAAAATGCGCCCACTTAGTATATCTCAGTTACGCGAACTTTGCGTAAAATTTATGCCAGATGAAGAAGTAAGTACAGAAACCCTAACGCTTGCTAACGGCAGTTTTGGAAGAATTGCAAACTTAAAAAAATCTGGTGGCGATGAAATTTATGCAGAGCTTATTGAAACGTTGCAAGATTCGCATTCTAACAGTGCAGACTTAATGAATATGGCACGTAAAATTGCATTACAACCAGAGCTTTATGGAATTTTATTAGACGTAATTGCTCATTTTAGATTGGCAGAACTATACCCTGTCGCAACACGGGCAATTGCAGATGTTAATAAAATATACCTTGAACCAGAAATTTCCCTTTTCAAAATAATGAATGAAATAAAAAAATGTTTATAGATACTCACTGTCATTTAACAGATAATTATGTTTCTGGCGATATAAATGACGTAATTTGTCGCGCCAGGAATCAGAACGTTACAACTTTAATTTGTCCAACGGCAGACCCACAGGACATAAATAGCGCATTGCAGATTGCAGAAAAATATGACAACATATTTGCTACGATTGGTATACATCCTGAATATGCAGGCATAGATGCAAAACAATTTTTAACAGAATCTGTTTTGACACACCCGCGTGTAATTGGTATTGGTGAAATTGGTTTAGACTATCACAGTGGTCTTGAAAACCGTAATGCACAGATTAAATTATTTGAACAGCAATTAGACTTATCAAAAAAATATAATCTGCCTGTTGCAATTCATACTCGGGACGCAGAAGAAGATACAAAAGCTATACTAACAGATGAATTTCACGGGGTAATGCATTGCTTTACAAGTTCTTGGGAATTAGCAAAAGTTATGTTAGACCGTGGTTTCTTCTTTTCTGCCAGTGGAATTTTAACTTTCAAAAATGCCCAAGAAGTTCGCGACACATTTACAAAAATTCCTGTTGATAAAATAGTAATTGAAACAGATGCGCCATACTGCGCACCAGTTCCTTATCGTGGGAAAGTATGCGAACCCGCTATGGTAATTGAGACCGCAAAAGTACTGGCCCAAATCAAAAATTTGCAACTGGACGATTTGGCTGTTATACTTAGCGAAAACACTAAAAAGTTATATCCAAAATGCCACGTCAAATAATAAAATTTGGTCAAGTATCTGAAAACCGCAAAGCGCGGTATAACTACTCTATTGAAGATACAATAGAGGCCGGAATTTCTTTAACAGGTGCAGAAATAAAATCTATTCGTTACGGTTTAGTAACCATAGTTGACGGGTTCGTTCAAAGACGTGGCACTAGTTTGTATCTGGCTGGTATAGAGATTCAAAAACTGCCAACTGCTGCTAGAATTGTTAACTTTGACGAACGCAGACCGCGCCAATTATTATTGCATCGTGCACAAATAAATCGGTTAATAGGAAAATTACAAGAAAAAGGCGCAACCATTGTACCGCTAAAGCTTTATTTTAATAACCGTGGCAGATTAAAAGTATTGTTGGGCGTTGGGTATGGTAAAAACAAGGTAGATAAACGCGAAACAATTAAACAACGTGAATGGAATAAAAATAAATCTAGAATATTAAAAGGTTAAAAAAAACGCGCTATATGCGCGCTTTTTTATTAACCGTATTAATTAATCAACCAAAGCTTGTCTTGCTTCACGCATTTCTTCACGAACTTCTTGTCTTGCTTCACGTAATTCTTCACGAACTTCGCGCTTTGCTTCGTTCATTGCACGACGTGCGCGTGGGCAATCTTTTTTGAACATTTTATACTCTTCTTTGCTGATGCAACCATCTTTGTTAACATCCATCAAAGGCAACTTTTCTGCCAACGCTGGGCATTTAACAGAGGCAACATCCAAGCAACCGTTATCAAAATCAACGCGCGGAGTACGAAAATGACGTCCGTAATCGCACATTTTTGCAGCGGCAAAACCCAACGCAAAAATGACTAATGCAATTATTAATTTTTTCAAGAAACGACCGAATTTTGAGCCACAACCACCATGGCAACCGCACTTGCATTCATGACCGCAAGCACATTCATGTGTTTCTGGTACAAATTCTTTTACTTCTTCGGCAACTACTTTTTTAGTTGCAGCTTTTTTAACAGTTGCTTTTTTTGCAACTGGTTTTTTTACAGTTGTTTTTTTTGTTGTTTTTGCTGGCATATTCCTTCCTTTTTGTTTAACAAAAACATTTTATTAAATAATGAAAATCAAGTAAAGAATATTTTTATAAAATAAAGCCCCAAAATTATGGGGCTTTATAATTTTTCAAACCTATTAAGATATCTTTAGTTCAATGCATCTTTCAATGCTTTACCTGGTTTGAATTTTGGCTGTGTAGAAGCAGGAATCTTAATCGCTGCACCTGTCTGTGGGTTGCGACCTGTTGTTGCTTTACGTTTTGCTGTTGTGAATGTACCAAAACCTACCAAGCGAACTTCACCTTTCTTTTTCAAAACTTTTGTTACTGTGTTAATAAATGCATCCAAGCAAGAAGCTGCTGTTGCTTTTGTTACTTCAACTTCATTTGCGATTGCTTCAATCAATTGCTGTTTGTTCATATGTTTCTCCTTTCATAAATTTATTTAAGGTGTCCCGCAGGTTTTCGGCAATGCCTTTGAAATCTTATAATCGCAGATTACCGCCATTTCAAAAAAACGTTTCACCGCAACTTACTACATTTCAAGGACATTGCCTGTACTGCTTATACGAATCGTAGAGAAATCGCGCCTTTAAGTCAAGCCTATATTTATTTTTTAGATATTTTTCATAATGTTGACAAATTTATAAAATTTAATCCGTTACCAATTCTGCACGTACTGCCAGTGCCCCTGGAGTATCACTTTCACACAAAACCCATTCCCCTGCAGCGCCTTCTATGTGAACCGTTCTATAATAATTTGGTGTAAATACCAACAGTAAAACTATCACACCAGCCCAGAAAGTAAGTTTCGTAAACTGCCACGGTTTTGAAAAGCTTTCCCTTTTAAAAGAATCACTTAATAAATTCTGATACAGTGCCCAGCCCCAATTAAACAATAACAGCATTACTATAAAGAAAAATGCAATAGTTATATACTTAGAAACAGGCTGCAACATCTGCGCTACCGATGACCAAACAGAACTTTCTGCAGGACAAACATATAATGCCTGCCCTGCTACATTTGCAGGAACTTGCAATGCGGCGTTCGGCGCCAACTGCAAATCAAATGACGATATTATAACTATTGAAATCAGCGCAATTATTGCAAATAAAAAATTTGGTTTCATTTCTGTTATGTCCTTATCAAAAATTTCTTATTTTATTATATCATAAATAACTAAGCGTTTGCAATTTTATAAACTTTGATTTAATATTCGTTGCATGTTATCTAAGAAACCTAATCTTGTTATCGGTCTGACTACTTTTAATAATGAAATGTTGCGTATTTCTATACCGGCGTTGGGTAAGCTTAATCAAAAATTTTTCTTGATAATACACAACGATAATCCGATGACAACCGTCAGCAAGAAGCAAATAAGAAGACTTGGGTATTGCGGTGATTTACATATCATAAACAGTGCTGAAAATGTTGGTTTGTTTCGTGGAAGAATAAATATACTTAATGCAATTCCACAACTAAAAATTAAACCTGATTGGATTATTTTTAATGACGATGATGATATTATTACAGATATTACTATTCCAAACGTTAACCCAGAAAACAATGCTATAATTCAAAACTCAGTAATTATAAAGCATAGAGTTATGGACTTGTTGCGTGTAATGGACAACCCAAAAGATTATGTAATTGACGGCGAAAATGTTGTTTTATCCAGACCGAATGTCAGCTTTGCAGGAACGTTATTTAGGGTTAAATATCTATCCGCAGTATTTCAACTAGTTTCGTGTGCACTTGAAGACATTAAAAAGATTGATGAAAGTCTGGATTATATGCCACCAATTGATGCATTGATGAAATTGTTGTTCACAATATATTCTCAAAGAACAGGTGATGTTTCTGTACCTATCTACATGGATAAAATAAATTACATAAAAATAGATTTAGATTCAAACCCTAAAAAATACGACAAGTTAAACCACCCTGTTCGCAACATTACAGACCATTATCAGCGTGCATTAAGCAGATATGAAACTGCAATAAACAAGGCTCTTGATGCTGCAGCCCCACGGGGCTAACTATAAAAAATCAATTCTTACAGATAAAATATGATTGAAAGTGCAATGCAATGTTTATAAAATTGCAACGATAAATAAGGAATAAAAGAATGAAATACAACGAAATACGTAAAACGTTTTTAGACTTTTTTGAATCCAAGGGGCACAAAATTGTTCCGTCTGCTTCATTGATACCAAACGACCCAACTCTATTATTCACAGTTGCTGGTATGGTACCATGGAAAGGAATTCTGCAAGGAACAGAACCTGCTTTTGCGCCACGTGTTGCGGACGTGCAGAAGTGCATCCGCGCAGGTGGTAAACATAATGATTTAGACGAAGTCGGGTATGACGGGCGCCATCATACTTTTTTTGAAATGGTCGGCAATTGGTCTTTTGGTGATTACTTTAAAGAAGGCGCAATTGAATATTCTTGGGAACTACTGACAAAAGTACTAGGTTTAGACCCAGCCAAATTGCGTGTAACAACACACGAAACGGATGAAGAATCTACGGCAATATGGAAAAAAGTTGCCGGCAAAGACGCAATTCGCTTGGGCGACAAAGATAATTGGTGGTCTGCTGGTGATACTGGTCCTTGTGGTCCTTGTACAGAAATATTCTATGACTTTGGTGCGGATATAGAAAACGAAGATGACAGATGGGTAGAAATCTGGAACGACGTATTTATGCAATATGATCGTGATGCTAATGGTAATCTGACACCACTGCCAAAGAAAAACGTTGATACTGGTGGTGGTTTGGAACGTTGGGCTGCAATCATGCAAGGTAAAGTAGATAATTACGATACAGATTTATTTGTTGGTTTAATGAAATCTATAGAAGACGTTGTAGGTGTACAGAAAAATGCAGAAAACACACCTTCTTTCAAAGTAATTGCTGACCACCTGCGTGCAGTTGGCTTTGCAATTGCGGACGGCGTTATTCCAAGTAATACAGACCGCGGATATGTTATTCGCCGTATATTACGTCGTGCAATGCGCCACGGACAAATGCTGGGACACAAGGGGGCTTTGTTATCAAAGTTATACCCTGCCCTTATTACAGAAATGGGCGCTGCATATCCTGAACTTGCACGTGAAGAATCAAGAGTTGTTGAAATTATTCAAAATGAAGAAAACGCTTTTGCCGATATGTTACAAAACGGTATGAAACTGTTGGAAAACGAAATACCAAAAGTAAATAACAATGTGTTGCCTGGGGAAGTTGCTTTCAAATTGTTTGACACTTACGGATTCCCGCTGGACTTAACACAGATGATATTACGCGATAAGAATATAGACGTTGATGTTGCTGGGTTTGAAAAATCTATGGCAGAACAGAAAGAACGCAGTCGCGCTAATACCAAGGGCACACGCACGTTATGGGAATCGCAGACACAGTTATCTGACACAGACGATACAAAAAAGTATATGCCTGAAAATGAAATGGAATCCAAAGTTCTTTCTATATTACGCAATGGCGAATTTGTTCAAAGTGCAAACGCCGGTGATGAAGTAGAAGTTGCTTTAGACAAAACCAATTTCTATGGCACCCAAGGTGGCCAAGTTGGCGACAGTGGCGAAATAAAAAAAGACGACAATACTGTAATGAACGTTTCAGAAGCTGCACGCGTTAATAACGTCGTTATACATAAAGGTGTTTTGACTGATTCCTTAAACGTTGGTGATACTGTAAAGACTATAATTAACCAATCTGCCCGTCAACAAACAGCACGCGCACATACTGCGACCCACTTATTACAAGCGGCGTTGCGCCATGTGTTAAATGAAGATGTAGAACAGCGCGGTTCCAAGGTTTCACCAGATTCTGTTCGTTTTGACTTTTCTTTCGGACGTGCGATGACACCAGAAGAAAAGCAAGCAACAGAAGACTTAATAAACCAATGGATTAACGCAGATATGCCTGTTAAGCACGAAGAAATGTCATTGGACGAAGCCAAATCAAAAGGCGCAATGGCCCTGTTCGGTGAAAAGTACGGCGATACAGTAAAGGTTATTACCGCAGGTGATGTATCTTGCGAACTTTGTGGTGGAACGCATATTTATCACACAGGTGAAATAATTCGTGCAAAAATAAACAAAGAAAAATCTATCAGCAGTGGTATTCGCAGAATAACTATGTCTGTTGGTACTTTGGCTGAATAGTTTCTTATACCTGCCTAGGAATCTAGGCAGGTAATTAAATTCTTGCAAATTCACGATATTTTTGTATCATTTATAGGGTGAGAGATATTTAAGATATATATTTTTATATATCAACAAAATAACCCCTATGTTGTTTGATTACAGATAACCAATGCCACGTGGGGGCAAAAATGGCGCGTTGCCACAGATTCACTACAAATAAAGAAAACTTCTTTATTAGCAATGGATTTTGGGCAACGCATAAAGGTAACTTAAAAAAGGATTTATATATGGTAAAAGTAAGAGAAAAAAAGACTGCACCAGTTGCAGATACAAATGAAGAACAAGTAAAGCCCGAAAAAATTTCGGGCATGAACAAGCACGAAAACGATAAAAACGATGATAAATTATACTTTATGGCGTTGGGCGGTTTGGAACACGTCGGTCAAAATATGTATATTTATAAATACAAAGGCAAATACCTGGTCGTAGATTGCGGTATGGGTTTCTTGGAAGAAGAAATTGGTGCTGGGGATGTTCAATATTGCGACACAACTTGGCTGGAAAAGCGCAAAAAAGACGTTGTTGGTTTTGTTATAACGCACGGTCACGAAGACCATATCGGCGCATTGAAATATATATGGCCAAAATTTAGAAAGCCTATTTACTGCACTCGTTTTCCAGCAGAAATCTTGATGCAAACATTCAAGGGTATTGAATTAGATTTTAACCCAGAAAAGGATATCGTCGTTTTTGATCACCATGGTGCGACACTAAAGCTGGACCCGTTTGAAGTAGAAACTTTCCATGTTTCCCACTCGGTACCAGAAGCACAAATGCTAATCATAAAAACGCCTGCTGGTAAAGTATTGCATACTGGCGACTGGACTTTTAATGATGATAACCCAATAGAAGCGCCAACTGATTACGCCAGATTAAGCGAAATTGGTTCCGACCCCAAATTATTGGCATGTGCATCTGATTCAACATCTGTATCACGTCAAGAACCACAAACAACAGAAGTTCAAGTTCGCGAAACATTAACAGAAATAATGAAAAACGCACCAGGGCGCGTTTTGGTAACAGGTTATTCGCGCAGCTTGGCACGTATGAAAATGTTTGCCGAAGCTGCCCGCGCCGCAGGCAGAGTTGCCACAATAAAAGAACGCAGCAACCCTAATCCTGTACCATTCGTTGGTTTACCAGAATTCCGTGAAATTGGAATAGAATTTGGTTATATTAACAAAGACGATGTTTATCTGCACAGCGAAATAAAAGATTTACCTGCAGAAAAGCAAGCGATTTTCTTAACTGGTTCGCAAGGTGAACAATACGCGATGTTAACACGTCTATGTCGTGGACACGTAAAAGAAATGAAACTGCAACCAACAGACACCGTTTTATTTAGTGCCATTGTTATTCCAGGTCGTGAACAAGACGTATCATACTTATACAACAAACTTGCTCGTATGGGCATAAAAACTCACACAATATTTGATACAGACCATTTACATGCCAGTGGTCATGCGGGACGCCCTGAATTTGAACGCTTCTATGATATGGTACATCCACAGGTATCCATACCTATGCACGGCGACTATATCAACGAAATGCTAAACGGTAAAATGGCGATGGAACGCGGTGGTGCAAAGCATATGATGGTTGTTCATAATGGTGAAATGATTGCCTTGAAAGACGGCGAAGCACCTTATGTCGCTGAAACAATTGAAACGCGCTTTGTCGTTATGGAAGGTGAAACAGAACGTAACGCTGATGACCAAGTATATAAAAACCGCAAGAAAATCGCAACTAATGGTGCCGTATTTGTAACCTTGCCTGTTGATAAGCGCGGTTTCTTAAAAGGCGTACCTGAAGTATCCAGTGCAGGTATTTTTGAAACAGATACTACTGGATTTATGAAACGCCAAATTCAAATAGAAATAACAAAAGCTATTGATGGTTTAACAAAAGCCGAAAGAAAAGACCGTGATAATTTATTCCGTGCAGTTCAAACTGCATCTAATAAAGTTATACGTGCATCACTGGGTGCTGATAAAAAACCGCAATACAGCGTTCATTTTATCCAAAAATAAAAAACTCCCATTTGGGAGTTTTTTTAATCTTCTGATTTATCATGTGCCATTGGATGCGCATGTTCGTATATATTCATAATTTCAGACATATTAACCTTGGTATATAACTGAGTAGTTGATAGCGAAGAATGCCCTAATAATTCTTGTAAGCTACGCAAATCTGCACCACCTGCCAACAACGCCGTTGCAAAGGTATGACGCAATGCATGCGGTGTAACATAATCAGGCAACTGTAAATAATGACGTAATTTTTCTACCACTTTTTCTGCCATACGTGCAGACATAGGAAGACCACGAACACTTCTGAACAATTCGTCTTCTGGCGCATTACCAAATGGTCGCACTTTTATATATTTATCTATTGCATCTAATACGGCAGGCAATATAGGCACAATGCGTTCTTTACTTCCTTTACCCAATATACGCAAAGAATCAGGACGATTAACTATATCAGTATTTTTTAATGATAAAGCTTCCGATATACGCAGTCCGCAACCAAATATCAGCAAGACCAAAGCCCAATCACGCGCCGCTATCCAAGGTTCTGTTGCATCTATTTCTTTTATTGCGTCATGCATATGCTCAACATCACTTACTTCTATTGCCTTGGATAATTTACGTGGAACTTTAGGGGAAGAAATTAAACCAATTGCGTCGTTTTTTATGCCGTAATTTCTTGCCAAGAATTTATAAAAACCACGAACAGATGATAACGCACGCGCAGTAGATTTATGTGATAAATCACGCTTTTGCCTGTCTGCCAACCAAGACCGAAAAGCAATTGTATCAACCCGAGATAAATCTTTTACAAAAACATCCGCGCTTATAAAGTTTTCATAAAACTTTATAAAATCGCGGATATCCGTTTCATATGCAATTGCCGTATGCGCAGAATAATTCTTGGTCTGCGTTAAATAATTTATAAACTCGACAATTACTTCATTCATTACTTTATGTCAAACGTTGCGGAAACACTGACGGAAACTTCTGTATCTTTTGCAACTATACTACCTGCACTAAATGCCGCTTCGTCTGCAACAGCCATCTTTGTGCTAGCTACTAAGAAATTAGATGCCCTTGGTTGAATAGAAGAAGTTGTGTTTGCATTATAAGAAACGCTTACCAATTTACCGGCCTGACGCCCGTCTCCTGATGCCAATGCATTTGCACGTTCACGCGCGTTTTCAACAGCTTGTCCTAAACATTTCTCTAATGCTGGTTTCATCGTTTCTGCACTGGTATACATACGAATATTTTCAGAATAAATATTCGCCTGCCCCGCAAATTTAGATAATACATTTTCTATCATTTCTATATTATCTGCAGATACTTCTATGGCTATAGTAGTTTCTATGCCAAGAACTACTGATTTTTCTAATTCGCGATTCCATTCGGACTTTTCATAAGAATTGAATTCAGTTGTCTGCATTTTTACGTCTTGCGTTTTTAAATAATTTGTTATTTCAGCAATCTTCTCGGTTGCTTGCTTCATGGATACTGCCGCGTTTTTATCCAATGTAGTAACACGCAAAGTTATCGCAATTCTATCTTTTGGTACTGTCGTTAAGCACTCGCCAGAAACCGCAATTAAGCGCTGTTCACGCGGCTGAGTAAACATACCAAACAACAACGCCATAACAGCACCTGCGCCAATGACGCTACCAAACCAAATAAATGACTTTTTCATATTCATTATTTCTCCTTTCCATTATTTTTTATTCAAAATAATTTAACTTCATTGCACGCTTTACGTGATTAACAGTTTCTGCTGCTGCTGCACGCGCAACCTTTGTACCTTCACGTAATATATCCATTACATCATCGGGTCTGGCAACAAAGCTTTCACGTCTTGCCCTGATAGGCTCTAATGTTTCTTGCAGCACCGAATTCAAAAACTTTTTTACCTTTACATCACCTAAACCACCACGTTCATAATGCGCTGCTAATTCTTCATAGTTTGCATACTCTGGCAAAAATGCTGCAAAGTGTTCTGGTTTTGCAAAAACGGACAGATATATAAACACAGGATTATCTTTTGTATTACCTGGGTCTTCTACACGCAAATGATTGGGGTCTGTAAACATTGTCTTTACCTTTGCCGCAATATCTTCGGCAGAATCTTTTAAGTAAATACAGTTATTCAAAGACTTGCTCATCTTGGCATTACCGTCTGTACCAGGCAATCTTGCCGCTGCCTGCGCTTTTGGAACAACGGCATGCGGTAAAACCAAAGTTTCACCATAAATGTTATTGAACTTATTAACTATTTCCGCAGTCTGCTCTATCATCGGCAACTGATCTTGCCCAACAGGAACTATATTTGCACCAAAAGCAGTTATATCCGCCGCCTGAGATATAGGATACGTAAAGAACCCAACTGGTACGCCACCATTAAATTTTTCTTTCTGTGCAATTTCCGTCTTTACCGTTGGATTGCGCTGCAATCTTGCAACAGTAACAAGGTTCATGTAATAAAAAGTTAATTCTGTTAATTCTGCAACTTCAGATTGAATAAACATTGTTGTCTTTTTGGGGTCATACCCAACCGCCAGCATATCCAAAGCAACTTCCATAACATTTTCACGTACTTTGTCTGGGTTATCAAAGTTATCCGTTAATCCCTGTGCATCGGCAATCATACCGTACATACGTGCATAATCGCCTTGATTCTGAATTTCAACATTTGCAATCAGCGCCCCAACAAGATGCCCAATATGTAATGCGCCAGTTGGTCTGATACCCGTTAATACGATATTTTTTGAATCTGACATAATAAAATCCTTATTTAGATATTATGATAATTTGTTTGTTCATAAAATAAAAGCACAAAATGCTAAAAGTATAATAAATCAGGCAACCTTAGCGGTGCCACCAACGCATTAAACAAACAAAAGGAACTGTTCTACTCATAATTTGAATAATAACACATAAATAAAAATATACAAATGAAATAAAATATTGTATACTTGTAGTGTGATGGTGGGTTACCACACGGGAATTCTAAGCCCTAACTTGCGTCAGAGATGACGAAAAATATCTCCAACCTTGTTTTTGGTTGGAGTGTGTGAATATACTGAATAAGCACGCAATTCAAGTTATTGTTTAGAAACTCCAACCACCCTGAATTAACCATGGTGGTTATTTTTTGGGCTCTGCCCTGTTGCACTTTCTATATACGGTGCAAAAAAATCTTATCTCCACACAAAAGGGGCAGACCCACCAAAAAAGCAATTAAAAAACCGCCAAAACGGCGGTTTGTTTTTTCTATTAACGAGAATAGAATTCGACGACCAATTCTGGGAACATCTGAACAGGATATGGTACGTCTGCAAACATAGGTACGCGAGTAAATGTCGCTGTAAAGTTTGCGCTATCTACATTGATATAATCTGGGAATGTGCGTTCTGCAGATTCCAATGCCAAAACTACCAATGGCATCTGTTTTGCTTTTTCACTTACTGTGATTACATCACCAGGTTTTACCTGATAAGAAGCAATTTTAACGCGCTTGCCATTTACATAGATATGACCGTGGCTTACCAACTGACGAGATGAGAATACTGTTGGTGCCAATTTTGCACGATATACAACTGCATCCAAACGACGTTCCAACAAACCGATTAAGTTATCTGGTGTGTCACCCTTCATATTGGCAGCTTCTAAGTAATAAGCACGGAATTTCTTTTCCCCGATATTACCATAATAACCTTTCAATGTCTGCTTTGCACGCATCTGCTTTGCGTAATCTGAAGAATTACCACCACGAGATGTTGGACCATGCTGACCAGGTTTATATTTACGTTTGTTAAATGGAGATTTCGCCTGACCCCATAAATTTACGCCCAAGCTACGTCCAATTTTCAATTTTCTAGTGCTACGTTTTGCACCTGCTCTTGCCATAATTTTTTCCTTTTGGTTTTTTGTTTTGTGCCGAACATTTCACAGAATCCTTATCACTAATATGACCAAAAGACATACTGCTTATTCAGTTCTGGTTATCCAGCGTGGCTCAGTTTATACTGTTTTTTCTAAAAAATCAAGTAAAAAACCCGCTGACGCGGGCGTAACCTAAAATTTTACCTTTGGCGCAACTTTTTCTGCATCATCCATTTCAAACATCTTTTCTTCTGTAATATGAAACATGTTTGCAACCAAATTACTTGGAAACTGTTGAATTTGAGTATTTAGCCCCATAACAACAGTATTATAAAACTGACGTGCAGCTTGGATTTTTGTCTCGGTATCAGTTAACTCGCGCTGTAGTTCTAAGAAATTTTCATTTGCACGCAATGTTGGATAATTTTCCGATAACGCAAAAATACTTTTCAATGTTTCCGTTAAGTGATTCTCGGCATCTGCTTTATCTGGACCGTTTGCAGACATTGCCGCATCACGCGCCGCAATTACAGATTGCAACGTTTCTTTTTCGTGTTTTGCCGCACCTTTCACTGTTTCTACCAAATTCGGAATAAGGTCATATCTTCTTTTTAATTGAGTATCTACTGTCGCCCAAGCTTCTTTAACTTGATTCTTTCTGGCAATCAATCCATTATATAACGCAATAAAATATAATAAAAATATGACAACGACAGCTATAAATGTCCACATAATTTACTCCTTATTATCCAATAATAGAATTATTTCATAAAAAAATTACGCAATCAACAGAATAAAAAACGCCCCAGTAGGGGCGTTAAAATAAAATCATTAAAAATTACTTTTTCCAAAAAGCAAAACCCGAACGACGTTCTGTCTTTTCTTCGCGCTGCTTTCTGTCTTCCCTTGCACGACGACGTTCCGCACGACGTTCTTGAAATCTTTTAGCAGATTCTTCATCACGCTGGATTAATTTCAAAGTAGTTACAGATAATTTATCGTTTCGGACTTCCTCTTCAAATTCGACAATATCATTTTCGTTCAAGAACCTGATGCCTGCCGCCTTTAAAGCACTAGAATGAACAAATACATCATCTGTATTGCCGTTTTCGTTCGGTGCGTCCGGCGTAATGAACCCGAAGCACTTCTTACCATTATACCATTTTACTTTACCTTGACGCATAATTACTTTCCTTTCTTATGCTTGTTATGGTCCCCATAAAAACACGAGGTCCTGAAACAATTGTTGCCGATTAGAAAAACTAAAGCAAGCAAAAATAAAAAGCACCCCATAGTTTGATTTCCTATGGGGCAAACAACACGATATTTCCCTTTAACTTTTTTTATAATACCTTTGAATTTCTGTCATAACAAAATTAAACAATTTGCCAGCCATTGTATCTGATGGCACGTCCCAATCTACATTAACATAAGGCATGGCCGCAATTAAAACGAACCGCGCCATAAAACGAAAGATTTCACTTTCTTGGGCTTGGGTCAGTTTTGCTGGGGCATTTGTAACATGAAATACCTCATTCTCTATAGCATTATCCAACTTATCTATTATTATATCTAATATCTTTGGCGGATAATAAAGCGTACACGGTTTTGGGAAACCTTCAAACATAGATACACCATTATCACGACTGTATAAAATATTCCAACCCACACGTTCAAACAAATCTTCTAAGCATTGACATATCATAAGGTTATATTCCTTAATACCGTCTTCGTGGAGGCACCCAATTGCTTTTCGTTTGTTTTCAACTTTGCCGCTTCGTGATTTTCTTGTAATTTCATAATTACCATGTGTTTTACGTTCAAACTCAAAAAACATTCTAACTTGGCAAATAATCTCTAGTGGCACTACCCTGCCATCCTTACCAATATCAATTATTAACTTTGCATCACGATAATTACGTGGGTTTTCCATATCATAAAATTTATCTTTTATAGACAAAATTCTGTCCGGCATCATAGCCTGTACACGTTCTATAAATGTTCTTGCCTGTGGAATCAAATCAAACAAGCATTTTACACGCCAAACATCCTGCAGGCGCATTCTTGGACGTTTGACCTTATCTAATTCGCGCACCAATTCTACAGCCAATTTCTCGTGTCCAGAACCAATTATTGAAAGTACTGTTTCCGCTGGTGTTGAAACATATTTTTCATTTAGCTTTACACGGATTTTGTCTGCCACCGCACGCGCAGAAGCTTCACGTTCGTTTTTTGCAATTACTTGATAAACTGTATTTGCAACATCTTCAACATACGCTGAATAATATTTACCAGTAATTTTATCCAAAGCACGGTCAATATTTTTCTGTGCACCAACGATTACCGTTACAATGGATGACACAGCCAAATCAATCTTATGACCTGCACCACTAGTAAAAAACTGGTTTCGCATAGGATCTGCATCCAAACGATGATGCACAATATAGGGATGTAATGGGTTTATATCAGAAATTTTGATTGGTTCATCTATCGCACTGTCTGTTTCATAGTCATATCTCATAACAGGAGCTTTAGGCGCACCAAAGCACTTTCCTAAGAAATAAAATACCTCACGAAACCAAACAAAACTATCTGTATATAACTCTGATAGATATTGCGCAGCTTCATCATTTATACGTCCAGACTCTAGTGCTTTTTTAATAGCAATCTGGTTTTTTCTATCTTGTTCAGCAGATAAAACTGATGCATAACTTTCTGAATATCGGCCAGGCATATATTAGCCTCCTTCCTTTGCTATTTCATAATTGGGAACAATATTACGTCTCTTAAAGTTGGCTGATTAGCAATAATAGAGAAAAATCTATCTATTCCTAATCCAAGCCCAGAAATAGGTGGCATACCGTGTTCCATTGCACGCAAGAAATCTTCATCTAAATCAAATGCTTCTTCATCACCTGCCGCTTTATTTCTTGCCTGCTCTTCAAATGCAGCACGTTGAACAATTGGGTCAACAAGTTCTGAATACGCCTTGATTAATTCCGCCCCACATACAATAAGCTGGAATATATCAATACGTCTATTATCTTCATCATTGCGACGCGCCAACGGTATCAAATATGCAGGATAATTATAAACTATCGCTGGTTGAACTATTTGATCACGGATTTTACGCTTAAACACATAGTCAACTATAGAAGGAACAGACTTTAACGGTTCTAACTCATCTGCTGGGAACATACCCTTTTCAACCAGTTGCTTTTTCAATGCATCTGTATCCTTGAATTCTAAAATATCCACACCAAGCAAATCATTCATACGCGCTGTGTAATCTATTTCTTCATATTTACTAAAATCTAACATTGTACCTTGGTATTCAATCTGCAAGCTACCACGCAGGTCTTTGATAAGCTTCTGAACCATATTCCAAGAAAATTCTATGTTATCTTTATAATTCCAGTAAGCCGCATACCATTCCAACATAGTAAATTCTTGTAAATGCATTGCGTCCATACCTTCATTGCGGAAGTTCTTACCCAGTTCGTAAACCCTATCAAAACCAGCAGCAATTGTCTGCTTTAAGAATAATTCTGGGGCAATACGTAAATAAAAATCTGCATCCAACGCATTATGGTGAGTAATGAACGGCCTTGCCGCTGCACCACTTGCAACGACCTGCATAATCGGTGTTTCAACTTCTACAAAACCATTTGCATTCAAATATTCACGAATAAGACGTAACATCTTAAAGCGCATTTTCATGGTATTACGCGTATCTTCATTTGAAATTATATCCAGATAGCGTTGACGATACCTAGTTTCCATATCCGTAAGCCCATGAAACTTTTCTGGCAAAGGACGTAAAGCCTTGGATAAAATTTCATAAGACGCTACTTTGACAGTTAATTCACCTGCTGTCGTATGATAAAGTTCACCTGTAATACCGATGAAATCACCCAAGTCTACATTCGCTTTCATAAACTTATATTGCTCCTCACCCAGTTCTTCACGGGACATAGAGAATTGAATTTCACCATCAATATCATAAATACGCCCAAACATAAGCTTGCCTAACCAACGCAAAGCGGTCACACGCCCTGCAAGCTTTACTTTAGCACCATCGGACAAATTACGTGCATCAGCAATCGTACTGCTGCGTTCAAATTTATCTTTCCAAACAACCCCATCACGCTTACGAATATTTTCAGCCTTTTGCAAGCGCGCTTCTAATTCATTTGAAGATATTTTTGTAGTGTTGTTTGTATTTTCTGACATTTTCTTTTCCTTTTAAGCGGTTAATTAAAAAACGGACGCATAAAAGTGCGTCCGTCATAACTTTGAAGGTCGCACTGTATCAATAAAAAATTTTTTTACAAATAAACATCTTTGCCCCTGTAATGCTGACCAGTTGAGTGTTATTATTACTAAAAAAAATTTAAAAGTAAAGTATTAATTGCCATAAAACCATAAATCACCAATGACCACCAATAAAAAATAAATTTATTCAAACAATTAGATATGATATAATGTCAATAATTGAAAGGAGATGTTATGCTTAAAGAAACTGCGACTAATACAAAAGTAAAAGTAAGCGAAAGTTACGAATTAATAAAATCATTAAAAAAATTCCTGCCACAAGTTCAGGATGTTATAAGCAATCCTGATATAAAAACAATCAAGCTTATTGCAAATATTCAACGATTATTACAATGCAATAGCCAAGACGAAATAAATTGGTTTTTTAAGCTGTATGCGGAAGACACCCTAAAAAAAGAAATTGCTTATACCCAAGCTTATAAATCATCTTTTTCTTTTGAAAAACTAAAAGAATTAGTGGAAAAAATAGCCAAAGCAAAAAGTAAACAAAGTAATTATTCTCAGCAAACATTAATTAATAATAACCTACAATTAGAAAATTTAATCCTGCAACAAGACAAAGAAAAGCAAGAATTAGAGAAAAAAATAAAAGAACTTTTAACACTTCAAGAAAGAATATTGCAAACGGCTGCTGAAAAAACAAGGTTTACCGCATCTTCCAGCAAGAAAAAATTTGAAGTTCTGCAAAATGCAACCAAATATCTTGTAACCAGCAAAAATTCTGGAACAAATATAGATGTTGAAAGATTAAATGAAATTCTGTGGGGACAAGCAAAATCTTATTAAAAACAACCGCTAAAAATAGCGGTTATTTTTTTACAAAAAAAAAGAGTTCAAATGAACTCTTTAAAACTCTGGTGCGAGCAAAGGGGCTCGAACCCTCGACCTCAACCTTGGCAAGGTTGCGCTCTAGCCAACTGAGCTACGCTCGCACTGTGTGCAGTATTTTGACATATATTATTTATAATTGCAAGCGTTTTTTATATAAAAAACAAAACCCGCAAAAATGCGGGTTTTTAAGCCTTCTTATAACCATTTCCACGGTTGCAATACTTTCAATAAGCTATATGCCGTACGCTTATCTGTAAATGTATGACCGCATCTTGGACATACTATAAATGGAGAAATCATCGCTTTAACTTTCTTAAACGCTGAAATCCATATCAATAATCCTAATGCCCAAACAGCAATTACTAAACCCCATGCAACATAACCAAAATACTTGTTTACTGTATCTGTTATGATTGTAATCGTGCTTAAACTTGATTTCTCTAAATCATTATAAATCTTCGTTGCAACAGGCCAAGAAGACGGACGCCATGGATAAACATGTTCTATACCATAATTAGTTAGCAATGTTGTACCCAAACCACCGCTGCTTTTATCCAATTGCGATTTTATTGCACTGTCAATCATATCATCAATTTGAACTTGTAATACACCCGTCAAATCCATTTCTATTTCATCCAGCTTTTTATTTACCAGCGCAGCAGTATCATCAACTTTTTGAATCGTTTCATTCGCTTTATCTATACCAGAATTTGCAGCATCAACACCTTTATTAACACTGTCTAGTGCTTTATCAACGCCACTGGTATTAATTCCAAACTTACTTGCCAAACCGCTTAGTTTTTGAACCTTATCTGTTGTTTCTTGAACTTTATCAGTTGTCTCTTCTGCCTTAGCAGTTGCGTCTTTTGCTTTTGCCGTTGTATCAGTTACCTTGTCTACTGCATCTTCTGCCATACGTACCTTATCTATTGCAAAAGCAACCGGTTCTTCTAAGTTTATAGAATCTTTTATACCATCTAATAACTTTTCATATTGCTCTACAATATTTCTTTGCAGATCAAAGAACATTGATACAACAATAGATTTCTTAATTGGCTGTGAATACGTATTCTTTACCCATAAAGGTGCCCATATTACCAGCGCAATCCATATAATTGATAATATTGCAAAAATTCGCTTTGTATGCGTTACAAAAGAAGTCTTTTTCTTAACGGTTTTTGCCCCGCCATTATCTATGACTTCTACTTCTTTTTTCTTTGCAGGCATTTTTTCTCCTTTCTTTATATAGGCAGTATAATAAAACCAACCAATTTTTTTCAATACTTTTTATCTGGTATTTTCTTTAAATCTTTTAATTTCTTCCTTGAATACATCTACTATAACCTGTACACCTGGATTTTTATGTTGAAGTTTCATAATTTCCACCAAAGTTTTATAATACACTTCTGCTTTACTTTTTTTATCAAACGTTTTTATAGAAATTGTCGTATTTAAATTCCATTGATTATGGGATGCTTTCATATTACATAATGTATATATATAAATTAAATTGCCTACACTTTTCTTTGATACGGCTAAATATAAATTATCCGAAGAATTTAACGACATTTTCGGCGCATCTTTATTCTGCTTTAACCATTTAATTGCTAAATTTGTTTTTAATTTTTCAAACATATTATTCTTCACCTGTATATTTTGCTATAAATTCTTTCTTAAAGTCTGCAAATCTACCCTGCTCTATAGACGTACGAATATCACGCATTAAGTCTTGATAGAACCATAAATTATGCTGTGTCAGTAAAGTTGCCCCAAGTATTTCATTACATTTTACTAAATGATGAATATACGCACGTGATAGCTTGCATGCCGGGCAACCGCACTTATCGTCTAGTGGTGTTGAATCATCACGAAACTTTGCATTTTTCATATTCATTGTGCCGTGACGTGTAAAAGCTTGTGCAGTTCTGCCGGCGCGTGTTGGCATAACACAATCAAACATATCTATGCCACGTTCTACCGCACCAAGTATATCAAGCGGTGTACCAACCCCCATTAAGTATCTTGGTTTATCTTCTGGTAAAAGCGGTGTTGTTGTTGCAATCATATCAAACATAACTTCTTGTGGTTCACCAACAGCCAAACCACCAACCGCATAACCGTCAAACCCAATTTCTGTTAACGCTTTTGCAGATTTAATACGCAAATCCTTAAAATCTGCCCCTTGGACTATACCAAATATTCCATATCCTGGTCTGTCAACAAAAGCATCTTTACTACGACGCGCCCAACGCGTTACCATATCTACGTTCTTTTCCACACGTTCGCGTGGTGCAGGCAAATGCAAGCACTCATCCAATGCCATAGTTATATTAGAATCTAACTGATGCTGAATATGCACAGAGTCTTCTGGACGTAAGAAATGCTTTATACCCCCGTCTATATGAGATGTAAATTCTACGCCTTCTTCCTTCATCTTTACCAAATTAGACAAAGACATAACTTGAAATCCACCGCTATCGGTTAATATAGGACCTGTCCAACCACTAAACTTATGAAGACCGCCCATTTTTTCAACTAAATCACCACCAGGGCGCATCATCAGATGATAAGTATTTCCCAAAATAACCTGTGTACCAGTTGCACGCACTTGATCCATTGTCAATGCTTTTACTGTGGCAGCCGTTCCCACCGCCATAAATGCCGGTGTTTGAAAAGTTCCATGCGCGGTTTCAACTTCCCCACGACGCGCCATACCGTCTTTTGCAATTAAATTAAACTTTAACGACATTTATCATCCTTTATGATTATCATAGAATTTTGTTGCGATAAATTACCTATATTTTCTTTCCATACTTTAATTAAATCCGTATCATAGTCTGCACCATTTGAAAGTATTGAAATCGGACCGTCAAAATACCCACGTGAATTACGTATAACGTCTGCTGCCGTTATATCATTTGACATTTTTATAACAGAATTAAAATCATATAAAGTACCAAAATCTAAATAATATGAAATCAATTTAGATGCACGCTTTTCATTTGACTCCAAGAAATCCGCATCGCCTAGTTTCATTTTGTTATTATAACGATTTATATAGTCGTTAGTGATATGATTTTTCATATAAACATCATTTACTGTCCTTGCCATTAACGAAACTACTTTTTCTAAATTTTCCGGTGTGGCAGTGGTACTAAAACCGTTTAAGCGTTGCTCTTTCGGGCCGTAAAAAACAGACTGTACACCATATACCAAACCGTTTTCTTGTCTTAATACATTGTATAACTTATATCGCATCCAATCTTCAAAAACGTTTAGGCACATATTTTTAAAAATATTTTCTTCTTTGTATTTATACAACTCTGGAAAAACAACTGAAATTTTAGTATTTTGATTTCCTTCTATACCATAATGTACAGCACCCGGTATATATGGAAATTCTTCTATATTTTTAGAAACATCAAATGATTTAAGGAAAGAATATTTACTTTCTATATATTTTAACAAAGCATCTTTGTCTTCTATTTTACCAGATACACATATCACACAATTTTTAGCGGACAACCTACGTCCCATAAACAACTTCAGTTGTTTACGATTAAACGATTTTATATTCACTTCTGTTCCAAACGTGCGATAAGTAGGATATTTCCCAGCAAAAATTTTATCATCTACAAAAGCAGCTATTTTATTACTTAAAACATCTTGTTTTCTTCTTAACTCATCCAAGACGACTGTTCTTTCGTTTTCTATAACATTTTCGTCAAAAGTTGAATTTTGCAACATATCACTAAAAGCGTCCAGTAAAACAGGCGCATTATCTGAATATATACGTCCATAAAACTGTAAAGAATCATTAGAAGTAAACGCATTACAAACACCGGAATTATTCTCAACATAGTCATTTATTTCGTTACGATTTTTAAATCGCTTTGTCCCCTTGCATAACATATGTTCGCAAAAGTGTGTTATACCGTATTCATTTGGCTTTTCATCGCGACTGCCTGTATCAAAAGCAACCACAACTTTTGTAGACGCCGTATCCATAGGGTCTAAAATAACGGTTACACCATTAGACAGTTTATGCAAACTTGGTTCAAACTTCATTTATTCCCCCTTCTTAAACAACAAACAACAATCGCCATACGAGAAAAATCTATATTTTTCAGCAATCGCATGTGCATAAGCTTTCTTCATTTCCGCAAGCCCCGCAAACGCAGATACCAACATAAATAACGTAGATTTAGGTAAATGAAAATTCGTCAGCAATATATCAACTGCCCCAAACTTATACCCCGGTGTAATAAATATATTTGTACTGCGACAAATTGGTACAACTCTTTTATTTCTTTCGTTTTCCGGCAAATTACAGTTGTCTATTGCCGCACTTTCAAGTGTTCGCATAGAGGTCGTTCCAACCGCAATTACACGTTTTGCATTATTTATTATATCTGCTTGTTCTGGTGTAATACAACACCATTCACTGTGCATTTTATGCTGTGATAAATCTTCTGTTTTCACAGGCATCCAAGTACCTGCCCCAACATGCAGGGTTATCTTTACTATCTTTGCACCACGGGCTTCTATCTCTTGCATTAATTCTGGCGTAAAGTGTAAACCCGCGGTTGGCGCCGCCATTGACCCAACAGGGTCTGCATATACGGTCTGATAACGTTCACGGTCTTCGGTTTCTGCCTCGCGCTTCATATATGGTGGCAACGGCATTTTGCCAACTTTGTCCAAAACCTCAAACACACTATCACACATGAATTCTAGTTTTAGCCCACTTTCTTCATCTTTATCAATAACTTTTACTTGCGTGTCGTCATCAAGAGTTAATACTTCACCAATATTTATCTTGTTGAACTTTTTGCATAACCCCCACCAGACTTTATCATTAACTGCGGTATGTAAAGTTATCTCATGACCTGATGCATTAAAGCGCGCAGGTATAACCTTGGAATTATTAAAAACAACCACATCACCGGGTCGCAAATAATCTAAAAAATCACGAATATGCTTATCCGCAATTTCTTCGCCGTTCACAACAAGCATTCTGGATGCATCACGCTGATGCAACGGATGCGATGCAATTAACTCTGGTGGCAGGTCAAAATCAAAATCTGATGTATGTAGTGTTTCCATAAAATTATCTTACCTTCTGCATTTGTTTTAGCAAACTATCACGCTTAGCAATTTCTTTAATTTCGCTTAATGTTTTACCATTAACTTTTTTTATTCTAGATTCCTTATCATAATATAAATCTAAATAGTTTTTATAAACCAAATCTTCATCTATTTTTGATACTGTTAAAGTATCATTTACCTTTATGGCTTTATAATAATCCATACCATTTGCAACATCTTCAAATTGAATTATACGTATTGCCGTATCTTTTTTTGCATTCAACTTCTTAAAAGCAATTTTATTGTCACCTTTATTAGTTACAACTACTTTTATACCACGATTAGAGTAAGCAAACACCGAAACAAACAAAATCACGCCAGATAAAATCAATACAAATGGCATCGAATCTTTTACCTTTTTACTTTCCATTATTTAAACTCCAACCCCTGCTCTTCGTAATTTTCTGCTTTATTCTCCCAATCTGGTTCTACACGTACGAACAGGTGAAGGCGTGCATTTACCCCCCACTGATTCTGTATATCATGTCTGGCAGCGGTTCCTATTCTCTTTAACTGCGCCCCCCCACGACCGATTACTATTTTCTTATGCGCCTCGTTCTGAACAGCTATCTTTTGATATATATCCAAAACACCCTCATCATCAACCTCTACCCTTTCTGTCAAAACGTTTATATGATAAGGCAACTCTTGATGAATATACTTATATATCTTTTCGCGCGTTAGTTCTGATAAATATAACGCATCTGGAACATCTGAAGCATCTTTTGTATCAAACAAATATGGAGATTCTGGCATAACCTCTGCCAAAGAATCTAACATTTGCTTTACCCCGTCATTCTTTAGCGCAGAAATCATAAAGATTTCTTTGAATTCCGCCATTTGCGATAATTCCGCAGCAATTGGCAATAAATCTTGCTTTCTTATGGCGTCCGCTTTATTAAGCGCAACAAATAAATTTTTATGTTCTTTGATTTTCTCAACCAAATTACGAACCGTATCCGTAATACCCTTTTGTGCGTCTATAACCAGCAAAACAGCATCCGCATCTGATACTGCGTCCATCGCAGCACCAACCATCGCCCTGTCCAAACGACGTGATGGCTTAAAGACACCTGGGGTATCAACAAAAATCAGCTGGCGACAACCAATCATCTTTACCGCACGCAGACGCGTACGTGTAGTTTGAACTTTGTGTGAAACAATTGAAACCTTGCGCCCCATTATCTGGTTCATCAAGGTACTTTTTCCTGCGTTAGTCGGTCCGACTATTGTAATAAATCCTGAATATGTCTTTTTTGTCATGTCTTTCACATTACCACAACTGATTAAAAAGTGAATAAAAATCTTGCATAAAAAATTACTTGTTGTACACTGCCGGCAGGAAAAATAACCTAGGGGGTAAAAATGCAGCTAACCGGCCCAGAAATTTTGCGAAGAATGCAAATATCAAACCCAAAAAATCCTGATAAAAAACCGGATATAATTATAACCCCTTTCAATGAATGTTGCTTGGGCAGCAATAGTTATGATTTGCACTTAGATAATAAGCTGAAAGTATATAAGCAAACCCTGCCCCAAGGTATGAAACCCGCAATACCATATAAAGGAAACCCCAAACGTCATAATATTGCTGACTGGTTTGAATCTTATGACGATTATTTAAAATTTGCTCATGATAGCACAGTATATAGCACACTAAATCCTCAATATTTATTAGACCCTTGTGACGAAAAAGCCAAAGATACAATAGACATAGAAATACCAGAAACCGGGCTTATTTTATCTCCTCAAATTGGGTATTTGGGGTCCACCATTGAATATACAGAGACAAGAAATCTTTTTCCTTATATTGATGGTAAATCTTCTGTCGGGCGTCATTTTATATTAAACCACCACACCGCTGGTCGTGGTGATGACGGATTCTGTGGCACATGGACACTAGAAATAAACACACTATATCCAACCGTTGTATATCCATACATGCGTATTGGGCAAATATATTACGAAACATTTATCGGCGAACGCAAACCATATGATTTAAACAAATCCAGTCATTATAATAATCAAATGGGTCCAACAGCCGCCGCAAAAATACAAATTGAAAAGATACGTTAAAAAAATCCGGTTAAAACCGGATTTTTTTATTTACTGCTTTTCAAGCCTTGCTCAAAATCGCCAGACTTCTTTTCTAATTTTTTTGTCCATTCATTATCTGGGAAATTTAATTTTAGCATTTCTGCATAACCTTGTGCCTGCTGAGGCAAACCAATTGCAGTATAGCATTCTGTTAATCTGAACATAGCTTCTGGTGTCATCACTGTTTCTTGTGCGCCAGATACAACTGATTGAAACTTAGAAATCGCACTGGGCCAATTTTCTTTCTGCATATCCGCACGTGCAGAATACATCATCTTGCCCGCAATATAATTTTTCAAAATTATTATTTTGTTTTCTGCATTTTTGGCATATTCAGATTTTGGGAAACGCTCTACTAGCTGCTGAAATTGTTGTAAAGCGTATACTGACATCCCCGGTTCACGTCTTACATCACTTACTTGACGGTAATAGCACATACCACGCAAATATAAAATGTAAGGTACATCCCTATGACCTGGGTGGAAACGCATAAATCTGTCTGCTGTCAAGATTGCACCGGCAAAGTCTTTATCCATATATTGCGAATACGCTGCCATAACAAGCGCGTCCGCAGCCCACGAACTAGACGGATACTGATTTTCTGCTTTTAGAAATTCTGCCGCCGCCGCTTCATAATTCTCATCATTAAACTCTGCATATGCTGTTTCATATATTTCTTTTAAAGGCTTATCTGCCTCTATTTCTTTATCTGTCCCAGCGCAACCGGCTAAAACAGCCAAAGCACCCATAAGCATAAATATTTTTTTCATAGTTTTTATTCCTGCCTTGATTTTATATCTTAAAGGTGAGTATAATCGAAACTATGAAACTAGGCAAACATATTTTCGGTGTTGGCGCAATGACGGGTATTAGTCGCATATTTGGCTTTATCCGCGACATGTTAATTGCGCGTGTTTTAGGTGCTGGCAGGCTGTCTGATATCTTCTTGGCGGCTTTCAAATTACCAAACTTATTTCGCGACCTGCTGGGCGAAGGCGCCTTGTCTGCCATTTTTATTCCAATGTATACCGACCTGAAAAAAGACGATAACTTTGCTAAAAATGTCTTTTCGTGGTTGATGACAATACTTCTTGGAATAACTATTGTTTTTGAAATCTTTATGCCGTTGGTTGTATGGATTTTGGCACCTGGTTTTGCCGAAGACCCTGGAAAAATGGAACTTACAGTTCTGATTGCTAGAATAATGTTCTTCTATGTCATATTTGTATGTGGGGCAGCGTTTTTATCTGCAATATTAAATGCTTTTTCAAAATTCTTGTTGGCGGCTTTTATGCCTGTGCTGTTAAATATAATGCTGATTGGTGCTTTGCTGTTATCTGCATTTTTCGCCTCTGGTACAATTCTTTATATAATGGCAGGCACCGTCGTTTTATCTGGTATAATACAATTCGGCGTTTTATTGAACAGAATCAGACGTCATCATTTTGGCTTACACCTTATAAAGCCTAAATGGACCCCTGGAATAAAAAGCCTTTTCAAAAGACTAGGAATTAGCATAATCGGTAATGGGTTCTATCAAATTACCATTATTATCGGTACACTGGTTGCCAGCTTTCAAAACGGTGCTGTTTCTTGGTTATATTACTCGGACAGAATTGTACAACTTCCTTTTGCAATGATAGGTCTGGCTGTTGGTACTGTGTTAATGTCATCAATCTCAAATGCACTGGCAGAAAAAAATATGCGCAGCGTTTATATTCAGCAAAACTCTTCTATGCGTAAATCTATGATGCTTATAATGCCTTGCTTGGTTGGTTTATTTGTTTTGGCCGAACCTATAATTAAATATCTGTTTGAATATGGTGCATGGACAGCCCATTCTACACACGCTGTTGCTGTCGCAATTATGATACAAGTATTCGTATTACCAGCAATGATGATAAGCCAAATATACAGCAAGACTTTATACGCCAGTCAAGACGTCAGAACACCAGTTAAAACGAGTATGATTTCTTTGGGGGCTGCGTCAGTATTATATCTGGCACTGTTCCCATTTATAGGATATCTGGCAATTCCTGTTGGTGTGGTAATAAGTGGATACTTGAAAAACTACTTATTAGGGCGTGCTTGCAAGAAAAAAACTCTTATTAAAACTGATAAAAAGACAATCAAAGCAATCTTTTGCTTTACTTTACTGTCCGTAATAATGGGCATTGGTTTGTGGATGATACCAATAACCAGTATCTGGATAATGTTTTTATCTATCGCTATTTTTGGTGTAATTTATCTGCCACTTGCATACCTTATTGATAAAAAAATATAGTCAAAATAAAGTTGAAACTAAAAATAACTTATGATACAATCTTTATTAAGAATGTAAGGAGTCCCAAGATGAAAAAAATAGTTTCATTAACAGTTTTGACAGCTGTTTTATCTGCATGTTCTATGAATTCTAGCACAACAGGTTCAGCAAGTGATTATGGATATGATGGTTTTGGTGAAGAAACACTTATCACAACAGATACCCCATCTTTGAATGATGCGTATTTGTTTGCTGCTGCACCAAAATACTATGTTGGAACTGCGTACAAAGTAGAAGATGTACAATATATCCCTGTAGAAGACTTAAATTATAATCAAACAGGTATTGCGGGTATTATTCCAGCAGAATTAAACGGTACAAAAACAAGCAATGGTGAAATGTTCGATGCGAACCAAATGGTTGCGACCAGCAAAACATTACCATTACCAACAATTGCACGCGTAACAAATCTTGATAACGGTCAGTCTGTTGTTGTTCGTGTAAACAATCGTGGTCCATTCGTTAATACACGTATAATGGACTTGTCCCCTGCTGCTGCACAAAAAATTGGCATGAACGGTCAAACTAAAGTTCAAGTTCAAGTAATGGCAGAAGAATCTATGCGTGTTAAAAACGCAACATTGGGTACAACACAGACACAATATGTATCACAACCAGTAGAAACTGTTGAAACAACAACGGTTGTAACAACAACTCAAGCACCTGTTGCAACAACACATACAGCAGGTGATTACAGTGTTCAGGTTGCGGCGTTCTACTCACAAGACAGCGCAGATGCATTGGCAGCAAGAATGCGCAAATACGGCAATGCGAACGTCGTGCTAGAAGGCGACATGTATAAAGTTCGTATTGTTGGTCTGGATGCCGCCCAAGCTCGTAGCGTAATAGATGCGTTGCGTGCAAACGAAGGCATGGCACCCGGTTTGTTACAAAATGGACGTTGGATAAACGCCGACAGTATTTAAAAAAATGCCCTGCGGGGCATTTTTTTATACCATAAAAATAAATTCTTTTTATAATGTGTTTTATGAAAAAATTATCCGCAGCAGATATTGAACTCATGTCATTAGGTAAATTTATACCTGATGAAAAAACGCGCAACCAAGTTCGGGCGGAACTGCATTTATCAACACGCGAATATTTTAATTCCCCTACAATTAAAACTAATAATGTGGTCTTAGATTTACATAATTATACAGAAGAACAAGCCTGGACAGCGATAAACGAACTGATTTCTAACGGCGTTCGCACAGCCAAAATTATTACCGGCGCCAGCGGGATATTAAAAATAAAATTTCAACAGTGGGCGCAAGACAGCATTATCTCTAAATATTTTATATCTATGACCCCTATAAATAACGGCAGTTTTTCTGTAAAATTTAGAAAGAAAATAGATTAGTCCCTGCCTATCCAGCTTGTCGGGTTAATATATTGACCATTATATTTTATTCCATAGTGTAAGTGTGGTCCTGTGCTTCTGCCTGTATTACCAGTTTTTGCAATTTCACACCCTGCAGCAACTGTATCGCCCGCAGACACTAACTGCTGACTAAGATGACAATAAACAGTTTCATAGCCTGCAGAGTGCGATATACGAACACCTTTTCCACAAGAATCATCTGTCCAAACAGACGCAACTGTACCAGAAGCAGGTGAAAAAACCGATGTGCCTGACGCAGCCGCAAAATCAACCCCACTATGAACAGAATCATTGCCCGACACAGGATGGACGCGTCTGCCATAAGGCGATGTTATCTGTGTTTTACCTGTTAAAGGTTCGCCCACCGGAACAACCTGCCCTGCTGCTATATCTGGCTGATAAGGATAGCAACGGGGTATATTTTCAACTATTTTTTGTCCCGCCGACACACCGCCCGATGTTTTATATACCAAACCATTTTGGTTTACAGAATAACCGCTTTTATACAAATTATTTTGTGCGCTTTTGGTGTTATTATCAATATTTTCTAATTCTTGGGCAATGGTTATCCCTGCATATGCACACCCAGATATACAACGCCCTGATGCATCGTATTCTGATTCCCATGGTTCATATCCTTCTGATAAAACATTTATACGTTGCGTAAAAGAAAGGTCTTGAAAAGTCTTGGGAAAAGATTGAGATTTTAACAAACTTGCCGCATAAACGTCCTGCGCCAGCATTAATAGCACAAATAAAAAGCATTCCCCAACAACATTTCTCATAACTATGATATTATAACATATTATAAGAAATAATTAAAACGCTATCTTCAAGTTAATAGTTGCGGTATTTACGGTGTAATTTTCTCTGTAGTCTAATCTATATGAGGCACCAACTACAAAATTTTCCCCATACACTTCTATCCCGGCACCGGCATTTAATGCCATACGAGCAGGACTTTCAATCGGTATGTTATATATACTAGAATTAATCAGTTGAACCCTTATATTATCTGTACCGTTGCTAATTGCATCATAACTGCCACCAGCGGTTAAAACAGGTCTGATAAGCAACCCTTCGGCAATAAAATCAAAGCCTAATGTCATACCAGCGAAACCCGTTAAATAGTTATACCACCAATCATCAAACTCTTGCGTGGCATCATCAGTATATTTATCTGCCATAACACGCATATATTTAACACCCATTTGTGGAATAAAAGAAATCTTGCGTCCTTGGATACGAACACCTAAATTTGTTTGCCCTGCGATAAAGTCTGTATCATACGCGCTGGTATTAGAAATTCCTGCAAAGTTTTTATCTGCAGTCCAGCTGGTATGCCCCACATTTAATCCAACATTCATAAAGAAACCATTTTTTGCCAGATATTCAGAAAATAAAGTTATACTATTACTGACCGCATCTGTATAAACATTACTATCTTCGGTATCTGTCATGCTGCGAGTATAACCAATTCCTATTTCCCAACCATCTGTTATAAAACTTTTTGCATTAACAGAAAGTCCTGTATTTCGCGTTTTAAAAGAACCGTTTTTATCTGAATCATAGTCTGCAAAAGCACCGAAAACATCACCACTTAATACAATTCTTTTATCTTTTTGTGTACAATCTGGCAAATTTTTAACACAAGTATTTCTGCGTGAAATAATAGGTTCAGCAATTACAGAAAACGCCTGATTTATATGATGATTTATTTCAAATAAACTTATTGCGCTGGTATTAAAAGCCAAGGTAGAGATTGCGTCTATGTATCCAACAGAAGCTGCGCTCTGGTTATTTTTAACATATGTTGCTATTTCCCCGCTGATACCAAAATCACTTAATACGCTGGTCCAAGCATTCGCTGCATTTGATAGGTAATTAACAGGAAACTGCAATATAGATTGTGCCTGCGCAGAATAAATATTAAAGCCAAATATTAGTAAAGAAAAAAATAAAATATTTTTCATGACTCGCCTTAATGTTTTTGTTTATAATAAAAGGCGAAAAGCATTTTTTTAACAGGAACCATTTACTATGAAGCAAATCAAAACAGTTTATGACCATATTCGCAGCAATAATATAAAGACTTTATTGCTGGTCATTTCTTTCCCGATTATTTTCATTTTGCTTATATTTTTATTCACTTGGATAGTTGTACCCGCAGACCAAGCTTTTAGCACAACAGTTGGTGTGGCAATTCCTACATTTATTGCATGTGCGGTATGGTTGCTTATATCGTGGGCATTTGGTGATTCTATGATGCTAAATTCTGCGCACGCACACGAAATATCAAACGAAGACCCTAAAAACAAAGAGATATTTAGGGCCGTTGAAAATGTTGCTCTTGCAGCAGGGCTACCTTGCCCACGTGTATATATCATTGATGACGATTCTATGAATGCCTTTGCAACCGGCAGAACCCCAAAAGACGCCTCTGTCGCTTTAACACGCGGTATAATAAAAAAGCTAGACAGACTAGAACTAGAAGGCGTAATTGCACACGAAATGGCGCATATTGGCAATCGTGATATAAGACTAGATATGTTATTAATAACCGGTGTCGGCGTAACCGTTTTTGCGGCCGATGTCATTTTACGCACTGCTATTTATGGCGGTGGTAATAGAGATGATAACAAAAACAGCGCTGCAATTTTGCTGATGGTATGGCTGGCGTTTATGGTATTTAATTGGATAATTACACCAATTTTACGTATGGCTGTATCAAGAAACCGTGAATATGCCGCCGACGCAACCGGCGCACAAATAACACGCAACCCCAAAGCGCTGGCAAACGCACTTAGAAAAATAACTACAGATTCCCGCGTGGAATGTTTAGATAAAGTAAAATCAATGGCGGCTGTTTGCATTGCTTACCCTGGGGGGCCACGAGAATTTATTAGCTCGCTTATGGCAACACATCCGCCTGTAGAAGAACGTATAAAAAGATTAGAATCTATGTCTTAATGAGGTACAAAAAATGGCAAATTTACACTTTCATTACGGAACTATGGGGTGCTCTAAAACAGCCCAACTTGTAATAAACGCTTATAACCAAAACAAAAACGGAAATAAAACCGAGATAATAAAACCTAAAATAGACAACCGTTTTAGTGAAGATAAAGTAAATTCTCGCGTTGGCATATCTGCTGATGCCAAAGTCCTTTCTTCTTTACAAGGTTGGAGTCCTGCCCCAGATACAAAAATGGTTTTAATTGATGAAATTCAGTTTTTTAGCCCAGAAGACATAGATACACTGGTTCGCATTGCCGACAGCAAACCAATAATAATAATGTGCTATGGGTTAATGGTTGATAGTAATGAGCACATATTTCCAGCATCGCGCAGATTAGTAGAAGTTGGTGCAAAATTACATCGTATGGAATCAACCTGTCAAATTTCTGGTTGTATGCACTTGGCAACACATCATCTACGTTTTGATTCCGCTGGGAATGTTGTACGAGAAGGCGCACAAATCGCAGTTGGCGACAGCAATTATAAATCGGTATGCCGCAAACATTTTAATATGTTTTATCATGCGGTTGAAAAAGACGGTAGAAAAGGCAGATAAAAAAGTGTATAATTTTACTTGCAATTGTGATAAAAAAGTATAAAATAAACGAACGTTGCGCCCATGGCTCAATTGGATAGAGCATCTGACTACGGATCAGAAGGTTGAGGGTTCGAATCCTTCTGGGCGCGCCAGAAATTCAAACCGGCTTTGTGCTGGTTTTAATTTTGTTGCAAGCCCAAGGATTTAACCCGAAACAGAGGGTTCGACAATGAGTAGTTGAGCCAAGCGTCAGCACAGGCGAAACGTTACGAATGCCCCGCAGGACAATATTGTCCAAGGGAATCTTCTGGGCGCGCCAGAATACAAAACTACCTTTTACGAGTGGTTTTGTTTTTTTATTTGTAAAACGTATTTTTTAGTTTTATGATATTGCCATGATACATAAAATCACAATAAAAGAGAAATATTTTAATCTTATAAAAAGCGGTCAAAAAACAGTTGAACTGCGCTTATATACATTACCTTTCCAGCAAATTAAAATTGGGGATAGATTAGAATTCATTAATAAAGAAAAGTCAATTATTATGACTGTAACAGGTCTCATCTTATCAGATACTTTTAAAAACCTTTTTACAATAATTAAACCAACTGATGCCGGTTTCAGTTCTGTTAAAGAAGCTTTAGATATAATGGAAACATTCTATCCAATTCATCGCCAACTTGATAAAGGTGTTGTCGGAATAAAAATTAAACTTTCATAATTATATGTAATTGATAACTTTTATTAACTTTGATATTCTAAATATATGGCTTCAAGTAAAGATTTTATGGATTTCGTTTATGACCAAGTAATCAGCGCATCTGACGATATAACTTATCGTAAAATGTTCGGTGATTATATGTTGTTTTGTAATCAGAAACCTGTCTTACTTATATGCGATGATACAGTTTATGTAAAGCAAATACCAGAAACAACCGCTTTATTTAACCAACATAATGTTATCCCAGATATTGGCGTCCCTTTCAAATGTGCGCGCCCACATTATATTTTGGATATAGAAAATTCAGATTTATCTATTGAAATGGTACAATTATTAGCAAAAATACTGCCTGTACCAAAAAAGAAGAAACGCAAAAATGCAAAGTAAAATAACCGACACAGATATAGACAATTTACCTGGCACTGCCTTTCAGCACGATGTTTGGCAAGCACTATTAAAAATTCCATATGGTGAGACAAGAACTTATGCACAAGTCGCCAAAATGGCAGGACACCCAAACGCTGTTCGGGCGGTTGCAAATGCAATCAGTAAAAACCCGCTGCCCCCAATAATTCCATGCCACAGGGTTATTCGTAGCGATGGAAATATAGGTGGCTATTCTGCAAAAGGCGGCATTAAAGAAAAAATACGTCTATTAAAAAAAGAACAAAGCGGCGCATAAGCACCGCTTTTCAAACATAAGCTACTAATTAACGAACTTTCTGTTTCATTGTTTCCAATATACAACCATTACCGCGTTGAAAAGGATTAAAAGTAGATGTTGTTGCATTTTCTAATGCAAATTTTGCTTCTCTTGCCTTTAATTCTTTTACAGCGCAATTACCTGTATAAGTACAATTTCCACAAGTGTCCTTATTAGAACAAATTACACAATATGACATATAAAATCCTTTTGTTTTTATTTTACCGAGGAAAATATTAACACGTAAAATATATTTGTCAATAGTTTTATATTCCTAAAAAATAATTCTTTTGACAATAAAAAATCTGGCATATGCCAGATTTCTATAACTGTATAAACCAATTTGGGTTCTTTGACAGTTGCTCCATACCCTTATCCAAGGCCTTTCTGTATTCTAAGAATTTCTTTTTGTCTTCCTTGTCCAAATTATTTATAGCCGGCAATTTTACAGTCATTGGGTTTACATGCTTGCCGTCTTTTATAATTTCATAATGCAAGTGCGGCCCTGTTGACAATCCTGTTGAACCGACATAACCAATTGTCTGCCCCTGCTTTACAGTTGTACCAACAACAACACCTTTAGCAAATCTAGACATATGTGCATAAAGTGTTTCATAAGAACCGTTATGTCTAATTTTTACATAATTACCATGTCCCCTATTATAGCTGCGTGCAACTACACGACCTGCACCGGCGGCTGGAATTGGCGTACCTGTCGATGCGCGGAAGTCAACCCCCTTATGCGCACGAGTATAACCAAGAACAGGATGCTTGCGGCTATTTGAAAAGCTGCTGGTAACCTTGGCATTATTAATCGGCGTACGTTTTAATGATTTTATAGCCCCGTTTCCATTCTCGTCATAATACCCCGTCTTACCGTCTGACTTTTTAAACCTGTACATTTTTACATTACCACGCAAGGCCTCAAATTCTACTGCCAAGACGCGACCATTATCTATCTTCTTACCATTTGAAAAATTCTCTTCATACAGCACAGAAAATTTCTGACCAGCGCGTACATCACGTTCAAAGTCCATTTCAAACGCTAACAAATCATAAACTTCTGCCAATATCCCTGCAGGTATGCCTGCACGCATACCTGCTAAATAAAAACTATCACCGTCCAGTATTTCACCTGCACGATATACAACCCTGGTATCACGTTCTATATCTACTGTCTTGCATTGCCACTGTCCCGCATCACCACAAGTCAGTTCAACCTGACGCCATGGGGACGGTATTATTACAATCTTGGATACAGGCGAATTTTCATCTGTACGAACAAATTCTATTTTATCATTATCTGCACGCAAGCTTGTTATATCTGCATCTGACTTTAAAACTTTTGCAATCTGTAAAACATCATTATTAGTAAAACCCTGCGCCAAAAGTAATTTTGATAAAGTATCCCCAGATTCAACTGTTACCAACGATTTATAAACGTTTTCAGAATACCCACGCCCCCCACCAATATGACGAGACACAACCAACGCAACAGCTATCAATGTCAACAATATCGCCAACCCAAGAACTGCGCGCACTACATTATTTGAAGTTAGAATATCTTTTGCTTTTTTCATAAGTGCGATTATAATGGCTTTATGGAAATAAATCAAGTTTTTGAATCTCTTAGAAAAGCCGGTGGCATACGTGCTGCACGGGTAATCGTTGAAAATACAAAGAATTTTTCTAAACTAAAATTATGGTTTTTCTGCCGTCAATTGCGCAAGGGCGTTCCTGTCGCTAAAATCATACATCAAAAGTGGTTTTATGGATTAAAATTTTACACAAACAAATATACACTGGACCCACGACCAGATACTGAAACACTGGTATCTGCCGTCATATCTGACTGCAGCGAAAATAAAAAAATCAGAATATTAGATGTCGGCACTGGCACAGGTTGCATCATATCGGCACTGGTAAAAAACATATATGGCGCAACAGGTGTTGGAATAGACAAATCTTGGCGTGCAATTCGTGTTGCTAAAAAGAACATAAAAGCACTTGGCATATCCGATAAAATTAAAATATTACACAAAGATTTTTATAAATCATCTGGGCTGCCGCAATCGTTTGATATAATTGTTTCTAACCCACCATACATCGCAAAAAACGATAAACGTGTTAATGACGGCGCGCATTACGACCCAGACATTGCATTATACGCAAAGGACAACGGGCTGGCCGCATATGAAGCAATTGCAAAAAACGCAAAAAACTGGATAAAAAATGGTGGCAAAATATACCTTGAAATCGGAATTGATATGGGGCGCGCAGTAAAGCAAATTTTTGAAAATGAAGGTTGGCAATTTGTCCGTTCTGAAAAAGATTTGGCTGGCATAGAAAGAGTTTTAGTTTTTCAAAAATAAAAAATCCGCATTTTGCGGATTTTTATTTACAACCACAATGCCCATGACAACAACACTTGTGTTCTTCTGCGTTATCACAGCAACATTTATGTGGTACAAAATATGGATTTTGTTTTTTCAAAATCTCTATTGTTGAATCAACACCATGTCCATGAACGACATATGTATCATCAGGAAATTTCATATCATATAACTTTGATATAGATTGTTGTAATTGATGTGGGTTTCCACCAGGTAAATCATATCTGCCAAAACTATCACGAAATAACGTATCGCCCGTTAATAATACTCTATAATCTGGAAAATAAAAAGAAACCCCACCTGCAGAATGGCCTGGTGTTTCAATAACCTGCATTAAAACATTCGGCAATATGTACCGGTCTTCTGCATGCAAGTCTTCGGGTTTCTTGTAGTCTGAATTTATATGTGGCATTTCAAAAAAATCTAGTAAAGCATTACCCCACATAATTAAAGATTCATCACCAGAATTTAAGTACCAAGGAACATTATATTTTTCCGCCAAACTAGGCGCCGCAGAAATATGGTCGCTGTGCCCGTGCGTTGAATATATCGCACACAAATTTAGCTTTCTATCTGACAGCAGCTTTTCCCAATCTTCTGCACGCCCCCATGCGTCAAATATAACAGCATCATCACCACAAGAAACTAATACAGAATTCGTATTTTCTGGTGGCATATGCAAAACTTCAAATTTAGGTTCGTTATTTTGCATTTTTCTTTACCTTTTTAACGGTCTTTTTTGACGTTGTTTTCTTTTTTGCACCCGAAACAATTTCTTTGATTTCATCCCCGGTCAATGTTTCACGTGCTAATAATTCTTCTGCTAATTTTTTAACAGTTTCTTTATTCTTTGATAACAATTTAACTGCATCGGCATGTGCGACATCCAACCAAGCTTTAACCTCGTTATCAACTAATTCAGCAGTTTTCTCAGACGCATTTTCCAGCGCACTGCGGCTGCCAAAATTATTAACTTGGTTTATCGCAGCCAAACCGACTTTTGCGGATAAGCCTGCCGTTGTTATAGAATAACGCGCCAAGCGGGTTGCCATCGCAATATCACTTTCTGCACCAGTTGTTATCTTATTCATACCAAAGAAAGTTTCCTCGGCCGCACGCCCCGCCAATGCAATTGCAAGGTTTGCTTTCACTTCTTCAATTGTCATTGAAACCTTGTCATCAATTGGCAAGTGCTGAACCATACCCAGCGCACGACCGCGCGGTATTATTGTTGCTTTATGAATAGGATCTGTAATGTCTGCATACATTATGCTTACAAAAGCATGTCCAGCTTCGTGATATGCGGTCAGCTTGATATCTTCCGGGCGCATTTTGCGAACTTTACGTGGTCCCATTAAAATCTTGTCGCGCGCTTCTTCTACGTCAACCTGTGCGATTTCTTTACGACCTCCACGTACAGCATGCAAAGCCGCCTCATTTAATAAGTTTTCTAGGTCTGCACCAGAAAAGCCCGTTGTGCCACGTGCCAAATCTTGTAAATCTACATCTGGGGCAATTTTTACTTTCTTGGAATACAAATCTAAAATTTCTCGGCGTCCTGATAAGTCCGGCAATTCAATATATACCTGTCTGTCAAAGCGGCCTGGTCTTAATAAAGCAGGATCCAACATATCAGGTCTATTTGTTGCACCGATAACGATTATGCCCGTTTCATTAGAAAAGCCGTCCATTTCAATCAGCAACTGATTTAACGTCTGTTCACGGTCTTGGTCGTTATAAGAATGAGTGCTGCGACGTTGCCCAATAGCATCTATTTCATCAATGAACAATATGCACGGCGAATTGCGCTTTGCCATTTCAAAAATTTCTTTTATCTTGGCAACCCCCAGACCAACTATTATACCTGAAAAATCACTGCCTGATGCCGCAAAGAATGGAACGTTTGCTTCGCCCGCAATTGCACGCGCCAACAACGTTTTACCTGTTCCTGGTTCACCCGACAATAATATACCACGTGGAACACGAGCCCCAACTTCCTTGAACTTTTCTTTATTCTTCAAGAAATCTACTATTTCCATTAATTCTTGCTTTTCGGAATCAATTCCAGCAACGTCTTTGAACGTAGTCTTTGTCTTGCCCGTTGTTATTTTTGTTGGGTTTTGCTGTGCCAGTGTGCGACTGATACCACCTGCCCCGCCTTTAAAACCACGAAATATCCACCAGATAAAGAACAAGCCCATCAAAATAGGAACCCAAGTTCCTAAATAATCAACCCATGATTTTGAGTTATCAATAGTTATTGTTGCACCGTTTTCTGAAATTTTTGATAACAATTCTGGGTCATAGGTTATTGTTGCGTTATATTTTGTTCCGTCACGTAAAGTACCTTTGGCATCATTTCCACGAATTTCCATTGTCTGAATATCTGGTGCACGACGCAATACGTCAGAGAAAGACAATTCTATCGGTCTATTTTGCTGAACTATCTGGCCGTTTGGCAACATCTGTGGCGCACTGCCCCCGATAATAAACGCCCTGATAACCATCGCAACAAACATTATTGCAAATATAACCAAGAATACGGACGAACCGTCCCATTTATTGTTTTTTAATTTATTTTTTAAGTTCATCTTTCTGCTTTTTTTGTTTTCCATGTCTTTTCCTAAAACTTGTTTTTGCACCTTCTGGAACAATCAATATTCTTTGACCAAGCCTACGAATTGTGCAATGCCCCAATGTAAATTTACAATCACTTGTCAATTTATTTAGTGCGTTTGACAGCGAATTCAAGCGTGGTTGATATTCGTCCCCCCCAATGCGTTGAATTAACGTTCCAAGAAACTTTAGTCTAACATCGGGGGATTGGTCAAATAGAAAAGAATCAGAAAATACAGCACGCCTTTCACTAAGCACTTGCGCAATATAATTTTCTACTTCCGCGTCCAACGCATCACGCACACGCGCCAGATTCTCAATAGCCAATAAAATTCTATCATCAGAAATTCCAAGCTTGTCATACAGTAAATGTCTGTTCTGACGAATACGAACACGTGTATAATGTGGGTCGTCGTTCATTTCATCTTGAAAGTATTTGATATTATTATCTTCACAATACTTTTTGATTTCTTTACGGTAAACTTTTAACAGCGGTCTAACAATTTTTACGCCATTACGCCAAGATTCTGTTCGCATTGCGGATAGCCCGTATAATCCACTGCCCCGTCCCAAATTCATCAAGAAAGTTTCAATCTGGTCGTCTGCATGATGCGCAACTAACAGTGCATCTATTCCGTTTTCTTGGCAATAATCTGTCATCAGTTTGTATCGCGCTTCTCTGGCGGCAGCTTCTAGCCCATTAACTGGTTTTTCACCTGTCCAATAGAAAATCTGACATCCGACTCCCAGTTTTTTACACAAATCTTTAACATATTCCGTCTCTATATCAGCATTCGCACGCAGACCATGATTCACATGTAGACAAACAAAATCTTGCCTCAACTGCGCTAGCCAACACAACAAACAGACAGAATCAACGCCTCCACTGACAGCAACTGCCAGTTTCTGGTTTGAATACTTTCGCATAAAATCAACAAAGTTTTTATTCATAACTTTGACATTTTATGCTATAATTCGCAAAAATAAAGGAAAAAGAAATATGGCTCATAACTTAAAAACTATCGCGGTATATTGTGGACATCAATATGGAACAGACCCTGTATTTGCAGCAGATGCTAAAAAAGTCGGCGAACTTTTGGGACGAAACAAATTTAATATGGTTTTTGGTGGTGGTGACGTTGGTCTTATGGGAACAGTCGCAACAGCTGCACTTGAAAACGGTGCCCACGTTGTTGGCGTATCAACTCATAATGTTATTGAAAAGCAAGAACCTGTTCATGAAGGCGTAGACGTAGAAGTCGTTGCAGGTGTTAATGAAAGAAAACAAAAAATGTACGATTTATCCGACGGTTTCATAATTTTGCCTGGTGGCATTGGAACATTAAACGAATTAACAGACATAATGACTATGCAACAAATTGGAGAATCTAGAAAACCTTTGTTTTTCTTAAATTCTGGAAAATTCTGGAGTCCTTTTGGTCGCTTGTTCGTACACATGCAAGCAAGCGGCTTTATTGAAAATATGAACGACTATAACATACATGTCGGCAGCACCCCAGAAGAATTAATAGAAATCATAAAAAACTATTAAAATTCTATAACTTTATTTCGTGACGTCTGACCACGAAGTATTCTTATGCTGGTTTTGGGTATTTTATAATATTCCGCCAGCATTTTTATTACTGCATCATTTGCCTGCCCGTCCGAAGGCGCGGCAACAGTATGAACCCGAACCGTTCCGTCTGGGTCAATAGTTATTTTATTCTGACGCGCGCGCGGAATAACGCGAATATTTACAATCATATTTCTTCTAAAACTTTCTTTAATTCTGGTTTCTTGGCACCTGCAACCAAATGCAAATGAAAATGAAATACAGATTGTTTTATAAAAGGCGCGCCTGCACCTGCGTTAACTAAAACATTAAAATTCTGACATACAGCCATTTTATCAGCCGTTTCCTTAAAGCATGCCCAGAAACCTTCTTGTTCTTCTGGTGTTGCGTTTTTGACAAAATCTAAAATGTTTTCATATTCGCCTTTTGGTATAACCAAAACATGTTTTTCAAACAGTGGGTTTATATCATTAAAACTTAGTGCATAATCGTTTTCCACAATCACATTTGTTGGAATTTCTTTTCTTATAATCTTTGCAAAAATGTTATTTTTATCGTACATTTTCCGTCCTTTTTGTTTCAAATAAGCGTATTATATCCAAATCGTAAAATCAAGCCTTGAAATCTTTGCACATCGCACTATATCTATGCCCAGAAGTAGATTAAGGAGAATTAAATATGTTTAAACCCTTACATAATTATGTTCTTTTGGAACGTATCGAAGAAGAAAATAGAACAGCTGGTGGAATAATCATCCCAGATAATGCAAAAGAAAAACCTTCTCGTGGGCGCGTAATTGCAATTGGCGAAGGCGCTTTTGATGGCGATGACCGTATTCCGATGACTGTAAAAGTTAATGACGTTGTATTATTTGCAAAGTGGGCATCCAGTGCAAACGAAGTAAAAATTGACGGAAAAGAATACGTATTAATTAAAGAAACAGATATCTTAGGCATATTAGAATAATTAAAAGAGGAATAAACTATGGCAAAAGAAATCGTTTTTGACACAGATAAATTAGCAGCAGGTGTAGACAAACTAGCAAACGCAGTAAAAATTACTATGGGTCCCAAGGGTCGCACTGTTGTTATTGAAAAATCTTATGGTGCACCTGTTGCGACAAAAGACGGTGTAACAGTTGCAAAAGCAGTATCTTTAAAAGACCCACAAGAAAATATCGGCGCACGTATGGTTCAAGAAGTTGCCAAGAAAGCTGGCGATGACGCTGGTGACGGCACAACAACAGCAACCGTCTTGGCACAAAAGCTTATTCGTGAAGGCAGACGCGTCATTGCAGCTGGAATGAACCCAATGGACGTAAAACGTGGAATAGACCTAGCAACAGCAGCTGTTGTTGCAGATATTGAAAAGCATGCACGCCCTGTAAAAGACAGTGCTGAAATAGCGCAGGTTGCGACAATATCCGCAAACAGCGATCACGACATAGGTGAAAAAATTGCTGACGCAATGGAAAAGGTTGGCAAAGAAGGTGTTATAACCGTTGAAGAAGCCAAAGGTTTGGAAACAGAGATTGATGTTGTTGAAGGTATGCAATTTGATCAAGGATTTATGTCACCATATTTTGTTACAAACAGCGAAAAGATGTTGGCAGAACTTGACGGCGCACAAATTTTGGTTTCAGAAAAGAAAATTACAGGGTTGCAAGCATTATTGCCTATTTTGGAACCTATTGCACAATCTGGTCGCCCATTGTTAATTATCGCAGAAGATGTTGAATCAGAAGCCTTGGCAACATTGGTATTAAATAAATTACGCGGTGGTTTAAAAGTTTGTGCTGTAAAAGCCCCAGGTTTTGGCGACAGACGCAAAGAAATGCTGAAAGATATTGCCGCTGTCACAGGTGCAACAGTTGTATCTGATGATATGGGTATGACTTTTGAAAACATTACAGCAGAAGTTTTGGGTACTGCAAAGAAAGTAGTTGTAAGTAAAGATTCTACTCTGCTTGCGCAAGGTGGCGGTGATAAAAAAGCAATTGAAGCACGCGCAGATGAAATTCGTAAGCTGCTGTCAACCAGCACAAGCGACTATGATAAAGAAAAGTTATCAGAACGTTTGGCTAAATTAGTCGGTGGCGTCGCAGTTATCAAAGTTGGCGGTATGACAGAAGTAGAAGTAAAAGAAAAGAAAGACCGCGTTGATGACGCTTTGGCAGCAACACGTGCTGCAGTTGCAGAAGGTATCGTTGCTGGTGGTGGTATTGCACTTGTTCGTGCAGGCAATGCGCTTGAAAACTTATCTGGTGCAAACCAAGACCAAAATGTTGGTATTGACATTGTTCGTCGCGCACTGGTTGCACCATGTGCACAAATTGCAGAAAATGCTGGTGTGTCCGGTGAAATCGTTGTTGGTAAAGTTATGGAATCTAAAGACTATAACTTTGGATATAACGCACAAACAGGCGAATATGTCGATATGATGAAAGCAGGTATTATTGACCCTGCAAAAGTCGTAAAGACAGCAATCCAAGCTGCGGCAAGCACAGCTGGCGTATTATTAACAACTGGTGCGGTTATGTCTGAAATACCAGAAGAAAAAACTGCACAACAAATGCCAGGTGGTATGCCAGGTATGATGTAAAAGAATAAAAAGCCCCAAATTTGGGGCTTTTCTTTTATCTACTTAAAAACAAACTTCTGTCATTTACTAAAAAATATTTCTTGTCTGGTAGCGCACATATAAATTTATGTAGATACCGCATAGAGTTTTTTATCATTGTTGTTTCAAGGGTTTGCGCATTTTCTACATCCATTTTTAATTTCTGTAGTTGCTTTAAATCAAATACATTTTGCCCTGCTGATTCTGCATTATTGTTATATTTTATTTCTAATAAAAAGTTTTGAAAATATGAGTTTATAAACTTTAATCTAGATACTTGCTCTTCGATAGCCATATAAGGCAACACCCCCATTGCAATGATAGTGTTTAACTTTTTTTCTGTTGCTAATTTTTTTGCATTTTCCCAAGAAATAGCAGTCGGACAATGTCCGTATACCTTTTCTGCTGCCAAAGAATAAACTTCTGTTATTTCTGGTAAATCTATATAATTTACAGTTTCAAGTTTATACTCTGACTGTAAAATACCAGATAACGGTGAAAAACCACACCCAAGTTCGACAAAGTTTACAGTCATTCCAGAATTTAACTTTTTTGAAATAAAATTAACACTTTCTGAAAAGCGTATCGCGTAATGTAATGAATGCAAAGGTACGTTCTTGGCATTTTCTACACATTTTGAAGGGAATTTATCAGATTTCAGTGTTTGAGATATTATCTTATTTCCAACATTGCCTATAAACATAGAGTATTTGCCGCTTTTAAGAATGTCTATCAAAGCTTTATTCCACTCGTGAATAAACTTTTTGGTTTCTTTTGTTATAGGACAAATCGTTTTAGAATACTTTTGAAGTGCTGGTTCTAAAAAAACGCTACATGACAGTGGTATATCAAATACCCCAAAAGAATCCTGCTTTTTCATTTTGCTTATCTGCTTGATTTATAGAAGTTAAATTCGCGTAACAACCTATCTTTTATAAGTCTAGGTTGACCAGGAACAACAAATGCTTTACATCCGTCAGCATATTCATTTCCTATTACAAACCCCTGAACTTTAGCTTTTATGTCTAGATATACAAAAACAGGAACATGTGCTTTTCTTAGATAAGATAAAGCATCGGTATCTTTATTCTCTTCTGTAATTTTACTATAAGCATATCTTAAAGCATCGCTTAAACCAAACATTGGCAAAATATCACATTTTACCTTACCTTCAACGAACTTTATATAATGATTGCTGCCAGCAGAAGTTGGCTTAAAAGAATTATTCTCATAAAATTTTTGTGCATATGCCAAAGATACAAGCTCTATAGACGTTGCGTTCAACCCCAAGGCTTTTTCAGCCTGATTTAATAAACGAAACCCTACTTTTTGACGCATATAATCAGGTAATACATATAAATTTTTAATAATTGCTTTTTTATGTACACAATTACCTTGAATAAAACCTATCATATTTTTCTTATCATATGCCCCAAAAGCAAAATTATACCCACAATAAGTAAAATCTTTCTTTAGTTCTTTTAAAGTGCTTATATCATTTTCTGGCGTTGTCTTATAATTATAAACTTCATGCATCGCATTCTTACGAATATTCAGAAAATCATCCCAGACACCTGGAACAGACTGATTAAAAATAGGCAAAATAGTTATATCTTTCATAGCCACAAAATAATAATACAAAATACACAATTGTCAATAATTTTTCTAACTTTTTTATTTTGACAAAAACAATTGACAAAATACTTGACAAAATATTTTTTGGGGTTATATTATGCTTATAACCAAAAGGGTGAACTGATGTTAAAAAAGATTCAATTAAAACTTGCTACAAAACGTCTTGAAAAAAAGAGCGCTCGTAAAGCAACTAAAAAAGCACGCAAACAAGCCACAAATAACACATGGGCAAAAACAAAGGCAATTATTGCGAAACCTTTTAAGTATATCGCAAAATTGTTCAAACGTTTTTGGAATTGGGTTTGCAATATAGATTTAGTTGGACTTGTAAACATTACTTTATTGTCTGCAATAATTGTTTTGTTTTCTATGTTGATAATTGATTTTACTGGTTGCAATAAAAAGCCTGTTGTCGTTGTTGCAAAAAACGAAATAACAACAACTCAACAAATACAGATAACAAATACGATGGCGCCACAAGACATAAAGAAAGCCAATCACCCTGCACCACTACCATTAAAAAAAGATGCGTACACACGTAAATTTATTGATGCACCAATTAATGTTGTCCCTGTAAAAAAAGATATTGTTGCAGAACGCCAAACAGCGCGTATAGAAAATACAATGTACGGAGATGTAATTATTGACAGTCGTGGTGCAGCAACTATGTTGAATGCGGGCGATAAAATCAATGGCAATCTATACATACAACATATGCGCAAATACACGTTGCCATGCAACATAAAAATAGAAGGCAATCTTTTCTTACGCGACATAAATATGTTGCAGTTCTGTGGTGATTTTACCGTAAAAGGCAACATTTATGTAAGTCCAGATTCATCTTTTGGTCCTATTCCACGCACAGCAAGAATAGGTGGAAATGTGATATTATAAAAGGGATAAAACGACCGCAAATTTAGCGGTCGTTTTTTATAGATTTTTTTCTAAAAATATGGTATAATATATCCGTCCAAACGAAGGGAAGAAAAATGAATTCTTTTGAAAAATTTTTAGGTGTTTTTGGTAAAAACCTAGGTTATACAATTGTTTTGATTATTGCGATTATATTCTTCGCATATTTCTCTGACGGCTTAATTCCAGGTATATTAACCGCTATCAGCGCACTTGTTGCTTATACTTGTGCGGTTATGCTGTACAAAGAAATAAAGAAAGAATTTACCGCAACAAAGACAACACCAGTAGCCACAAAAAAGGCAACTGTAAAAAAGAAAGCTTCTAAAAAAACAACTAAGAAATAAAAAATCCGGTTTAATACCGGATTTTTTTATTATAAGAACTATTCTTATTCAGAAACAGGTTGTTGAACCGGTAATTCAGAAACTGCATTAGAAGCTGCGTTTTCTTGTTGTATCAATTCTTGACGCAAATCACTTTGTTGGCGTGCCATATCTGACTTTGAGGCGACCAATGCCAATGCCGCACACAAAACAAAAAATATTGTTGCAAGCCATGCTGTTGCGCGAGTTAAGAAATTACCTGCAGCAGCCCCTGTCAGCGCACCACCAAACATTGATGCAGCAGAAGAACCGGACATACCACTACCTTCTGATTTCTGCAACAAAATCAAACCTATCATAAAAACAGAAACTATGATTAACAAAACTAATAAAATAGAAAACATTATTTTTATCCTTTAATTACCTGCAGATTTTACCCATCAAATAATCAAATTGCAAGAATTTTCAATAGTTCTTCTGCCGCTGCAATACTGGCCGTCTTTTTAGACGTTCCCTGCCCCATTGCACTATGCCCCAAAGCAGACACCTTTACATTAAAAACAGGATTATGCGCCGCACCGGTTGGCTCTAGGTACTCATACTCAGGCAACGCACCCTTATCGCGTTTCTGAACCAGTTCTTGCAATGCAGTTTTCGCATCCTTTGGTGCGGACAACTCTGCCGCAGCTAAATCACGCCATATCTCTGTAATAACATGCTGGGCAGCAGCAAAACCGCCATCTAAGAAAATAGCACCAAATACAGCCTCCATCGCATTAGCCAAAACATGCTGTATTCTGCCAGCAGTCATATGTCCATGACGGACTTTATTTGCCAAGCCTAAACTATTTGCCACACCCGCCAAAGTTTCCGTTGAAACCAAAACAGCATGACGACGCGCCAATTCACCTTCAGCTTCTGCGGGAAACATATCATATAACAATGCAGCAACACTAAGACCTAAAACACGGTCACCGATAAACTCTAGTCTTTCGTTGTTATGTTTGGCATCAACACCACTTTGTGTTAATGCTAAATCTAACAAGCTACTATCTTTAAAAGTATAATTTAGTTTTGACAATTTATTCTATCCCCATTCCAAATCTGTTCCAGCGCATTTTATTACCCCAGTCCCATACAGCCAACATAGGTGAATAATAATTATGCGAATACCATATAAACCATACTTTACCCAAAACATTATCACGCGGAACATAGCCAATATCAGCACGACTGTCGCCACTGTTATCACGATTATCCCCCATAAAGAAATAATGGTTCTCTGGCACAGTAAATGCCATAGTATCATCAAAACGTTCGTTATCAGACATTTCTATTATACTATGCTTTACCCCGTTTGGTAATGTTTCGGTATATTCCGTTGCTTCAAATACACCGCACGCATATTCATACATCTTACAGAACTTATCATCTTTATATTCAATAGTATAATTAAAGTCAGCTGGTTTATTATCTACCCAAATTTTATTACCTTTTATTGACATCTTGTCCGTATAAAAACCAACGCGCTTTAAAGATTTTGGTAATGTTGCAACAATATAAGGTCTTGGGTTTTCACGTGGAACTTGAACTCCGTTTATATGCAAACGCCCACCTATCATTTGTATTGTATCACCAGGTTTACCAATCAAGCGCTTTACATAATCTTGCGACTCGTTTATAGGATTTCTAAAAACAATTACATCACCAATTTCTGGCTCTGTTGCCCAGAAGCGCCCATTCCATAACTTCCAAGAACCAAACGGGAAAGAATACCGCGAATAACCATATGCCCACTTTTCTACAAAAATATGGTCCCCGATATGTAATGTCGGTATCATAGAACCTGACGGTATATTAAATGGTTCAAGTAAAAAACTTCTGAACACAATAGCAATCAAAGCACCATAGAATATTGTATTAAACCAATCACGGGCAACGTTAGTCTTTTTTGCTGGCATAGATTTCATCCTTCGTTCGCGTTATTTTATAACTTGAATTGTCCCAGCGCAAGTTTTAATATACGAATATGATTTCTTTGAATTCAATCATATTTAATGGCATGGACGCAACGCCAATTGACGTACAAGTACAATTGTCGTCAGGACTTGCAAAACCAGAATTTAATATAATCGGTCTTGCCGACCGCGCAGTAAAAGAATCTGCTGAAAGAATTCGCAATGTCTTATCTGCATTAAATCTTTCTTTACCGCCCAAAAGATTAACAGTTAACTTATCACCGGCTGACGTTGAAAAGACAGGTTCTCATTTTGACTTGCCTATATTATGTGGAATTCTTTGTGCTATTGGTATTCTGCCTGAAGCAGAGTTATCTAAGTATGTTATTATTGGTGAGGTTGGCTTAAACGGGACAATCTTAAAAACTAGCGGTGTTTTACCTACCAGCGTCTGGGCAAACCAGCACAATCTTGGAATTATATGCCCTGGCGAACAAGGCGGTGAAGCACGTTGGGCTGGTCACACAAACATACTTGCACCATTTCATGTGTTAGAATTAATAAATCACTTTAAGGGCACACAAGTTTTACCACTGCCAGAAACAATATCTTTAGAAAACACTACCGAATACAACGTTGATATGTCCGATGTGCATGGTCAAACTGCGGCAAAGCGCGCATTAGAAATTGCTGCGGCCGGCGGACACGCAATGTTAATGGTTGGACCGCCAGGGTCTGGAAAAACAATGTTGGCGTCAAGATTACCAACTATTTTACCAGAAATGACACCGAACGAGATATTAGAAACATCAATAATATATTCTATTGCAGGCCAATTAAATAACAAAGGTCTAATTTCAACCAGACCTTTCCGAAGCGTTCACCATACGTCGAGTGCGGTTGCCTTAGCTGGTGGTGGCGCAGACGCAAAACCTGGGGAAATTTCACTGGCGCATAATGGCGTTCTGTTTTTAGACGAATTACCGGAATTTAATCGCACAACACTGGAAATTCTACGTCAACCAATGGAATCAGGGAAAATACTGGTTTCACGCGCCAAAAGAACAGCGACATACCCAGCAAGATTTCAATTAATTGCGGCAATGAATCCATGCCCATGCGGACATTTAGGGAATGCAGCTTTGGCTTGTACAAAGGCCCCCAGATGCGCCGAAGCATACCAAAACAAAATATCGGGCCCACTATTAGACAGAATTGACCTGCATGTTGACGTTGACCCTGTAAATCCATGGGAAATGAAAAGCATAAGTGAAGAACCTGCTGAAACCAGTGCGCAAATACGCACAAGGGTTGTGGCCGCATATGAACGGCAAATTAAGCGTCAGGGCAAGCATAACGCATTGCTAGACGGGCCAGAACTTGAGAAATTCGCCCCATTATCCGAAGAGCTAACAAGCTTCTTAAATTCTGCTGCAGAAAAGATGGGCATGTCCGCCCGTGGATACAATCGTATAAAGCGTATTGCAAGAACAATCGCTGATTTACGTGGTGCAGACAATATTGAAATGCAAGACCTTGCCGAAGCGTTATCTTACCGCCCAATTAATCGTGGCAAATACGGTGCAAAAGCATAATAAAAAACGCCCCAAAGGGCTTTTTTTAAAATTCAAATCGCAGTCCTAACATAACATTTGCATATATAACATTTTGTGCACTAAACCAATCACGTTGACGAGTATCATCTTCGTTAGTCAAAGCCCACTTTATTTTCGGGACATACGCCACACGCGCACCTAAATCTAAAAACACACCGTCAGAAATACCATAAGACAAGCCAACCGCAACTAATGCCGCGATATTTGCGGAAGTTTGCTCTGACCTATAGAACTGCAAAATTCCGTATTCATCTAACTTACCAAAATTTTGTAAATCAACAGATGGAGATAAATCACCATACAAATCTGATAAGTTTAATACAGTTCTAGAATCTGCATAACCTAAACCAAAACCAACATAAGGTATTGCTTGGCGCATTGGCTTTTGCAGGCCATCATAAAAATCATAAAAAGCCATTGCACTGATTATATCGGTTGAAACACTTGACTGAACACCGCCACTTTGAACAAGCACAGAAACCCCGGTTACATCGCCACCCTCTAGTTCTAATTCACCTTCAAACAAAGGGGAAACATTATATTCATTTTCTGAAATGTGGTCCCAGCCTAATTCTATACGCCATTGTGGTTTATTTGGAACGGTCCAACCAACACTGGCCCCTGCTGCAAAAGACAAAGAAGAAAAATCTTTACCCGCCGGCAAATCACCGATATTGCCAACACCAGCATAAACAAATGTATCACATCCGCCGCCGTCTTTACATGCCAAATAATATTCTGAAGAAACAACCCAACCACTTGCTGGATCAATATAATATTCCGTTGTCAAAGAACCGACATCATTTTTTATACCCCCATTAGCCAATGACGCCCCACCACGAAAAGCAATAGTGAAACGACTGCCATCATCTTGGTACCAACCATCACCGACATAACTGCCAGAATACTGCCAATTCGCACTAGCAGCGCCGAAAATAAGGCATGATAAAAAAGGTATAAAAAGCAAATTCCTACTTCTCATGCCTTATATTATATCACAAAATCCCACACGATAAAAATACATTTTATGGAAATTTATTCCTGTAAAAAACCACCAGACTGCATATTCCATAGACGGCAATACTCGCCTTTGGCCCTTATTAACTGGTTGTGACTTCCTTGCTCTATTATTTTTCCGTCATTCAAAACAACTATTCTATCCATATTGCGAAGAGTTGATAACCTATGTGCAATTGCAATCGTTGTTCTTCCCAAAGATAGTTCTTCAAACGATTTTTGTATTGATATTTCAGTTTCACTGTCCAGAGCAGAAGTTGCCTCGTCTAAAACTAATATAGGAGCATTTTTCAAAAACGCACGCGCAATTGCAATACGTTGGCGTTGTCCTCCAGATAATTTTATTCCCCTGTCCCCCACCAAAGAATCATATTTATTTTCTGTATCCATTATAAACTTATCCGCCGACGCTTTAATTGCTGCCGATTTTATTTCTTTCATCGTAGCTCCGTCCCGTCCATAACCAATATTTTCTTTCAGATTTCTATTAAACATAGTCGGTTCCTGAGGAATAAAAGCCACATTACGACGTAAAGAATCTTGATTTACCATGCTAATATCTTGACCATCTATAAGAATCTTTCCGCGGTTTGGGTTATAAAAACGCATTAACAAACTTACCAATGTAGTTTTTCCTGCACCAGACGCACCAACTAAACCGATACTTTCTCCAGGATTAATTGTTAAATTAAAGTCTTTTAGTATCCACTTCTTTTTATACTTAAACCAAACGTGCTTAAACTCGATTTTTCCACGACTTACTATTAAGTCCGGAGCGTTTTCTATATCAATAACTTCCATAGGCACATTTAACTCTTCATAAGATTTTTTTGCGCTGCCCAAAGTATCAACAATAACAGGTATTTGATTTATTATTTGCCCAATTGTTCCCATAACAGAAAAGAATACAGACACTGTAAAAACAATATCTGATATTTTCATATTACCTTCAGAAAACAAAACCACACATAAAATCATTGTGATACCAAACGACAAATCCCAAATAAAATTTGGCACTGACCAAAACCAGCGCTGTACAAAATAAGAGTGAATATGGTCTTTTATAGATTTCTTACGAGATTTTTCCAAATATTTTCTTTCTTTTTCTGCACCAGCAAACAGTTTTACAACAGAATAATTAGATATACTATCTATTATTTTACCAGATAAAGAGCTATTAGAATCACTAGACCGCTTTGAAGCCTTACTCATCGGCTGTATTAATAAAGCGCCGTATACTATTCTGAATAAAAAAACAAAAGCAAACACGAAAGCAACATAAATATTAATATCTAAAATCAACCCAACATTTATAATTATTACTATACCCGCAGAAAGCATTTCCATAAAATTTATAATAACATCAAACCCTCTAGACACATAATCTATCTGCGATTTTATTTTCCCTGCCATTCGTCCTGTCCAAAATGACATAGACTGATTTTGCACAAAATCATTTAAAACTTCTGATATTTGATTTGATATCGTAGGCTGCCAACGCGCACGTGTAAGTGCACGTAATACTAAACATATATCCCACAAAATAAAAATGCCTGTAATAGTTATAATTGTTGGCATAGCAAATTGTAAAAACGTTTGATTAGCAGGTACAGATTGTTCAAACAATGATACAAACCAGCGCTGAAACATTGGAAATAATATTCCATCACTTGCTACTGCAAAAAACAGCACGCACCAAAAAAGCACCAGCAACCAATGACCACGAATAGCATGCTTAATATAAAAAACAAATAAAGATTTTGGTAAAGTGTTTTTTTGTGACATAGCGATATTAACTACTACCATATATCATTATACAGTTCAAGATTTTACTTCATAACATCATGGAAAATTTCTGCCGGTATCGTGCCACCTGTTATCTTTGATGACATAGGTGTAAAGTCATCGTTTCCCATCCATACACCCATTACCGTATCTTTGACCGCACCAACAAACCATGCATCCCTATTATTATTACTTGTTCCTGTCTTCCCACCCAAGATACCTGGTACAACTGCACGATGCCCTGTGCCACCAACTTGAACAACATCGTTTAATAACTGCGTCATATATTCAACAGTTTGTGGCATTAAAACTTGTATCGGTTCGGACGGATTACGTTCATATAAAACATTGCCCTTAAAGTCCGTTATTTTTGTAATTGAATACGGTCTTACCGACTGTCCATTATTCCATATAACGGCGTATATTGTCGTAAGGTCTAACAAAGACATCTCGGACGCCCCCAAAACCGTAGAATATTCACGTCTAAGCTTATTACCCACACCTAACCTTGCTGCCATATTTAATACATTATCTATTCCATATGTTTCAGTCAATTTTAACGGAACAGAATTTACACTTTTTGCAAAAGCGGTCGCCAAAGTTATATCACCATAATAACGACTGTTATAATTTTTCGGGTTATAATCACCAATCGCAAAAGGAGAATCATTAACATAAGAATCAGGCGTCATCCCATTTTCAAGCGCAACTAAATAAACAACTGGCTTAAAAGAACTTCCTGGCTGACGCATAGCCAACACTCTGTTAAATTGACTTTCCTGATAGTCTGTTCCACCAACCATTGCACGCAACGCACCATCCGTATTCATAACGACCGCTGCCCCCTGATAATCACCAACTTTACTTGGCAAAATGTCGGCAATATGTTCCTGTAAACCTGTATCCATTGTGGTAAACACGTACATATCTGATTCAAAAGCGCCAATCATTGAATGAACTTCATCTAAAACAAAATCTGTCCAATAACGATATATATTTGTATTTGTCGCAGGCGTTGCAGGCGCCAGTTGCTTTGCTGCAATTCGCGCCTGATTCAAAGAAATAAAACCTTGACGAACCATTTCTTGCAAAATTATTCTGGCACGCGCAATATTTTTTTCAGGGTTTGCCAAAGGGCTGTAAGTAGTCGGTGCTTTTAACATAGCTGCTATTTGTGCAGCCTGGGCAATACTTAACTTATTTGCAGACGTTTGAAACATTACTCGGGCAGCTGCATCTATCCCGCGCATTCCACCAACCAAAGACACCCTATTCATATACAAATCTAGAATCTGATTTTTATCAAATCTGTTTTCCAACCAATAAGACAATATCAATTCCTGAACTTTACGAGATATCTTTTTTTCACGCGATAAGAAAACGTTTTTTGCTGTTTGCTGAGTAATGGAAGACCCACCAGCTGCAAAACGTCCATGAATTAAATTAGACAACATCGCCCTGGTTATACCACGAATATCTATTGGTCCGTGCTCAAAGAATCTTTTATCTTCAATTGCAACAATTGCTTGCCAGACATAAGGTGGCAAAGTTTCAACAGAAACGGGTGTTCCCATAATTCTGTTAGAAGCCCTAAGTTCATTACCGTCTTTATCTAAAAATACAACTGCAGCGGGGCGCGTCTCATGTAAAATTGCATCTAACGAAGGCATCTGCAAGAATACAATTACAACATAAATTGCCACGCCAACCAGTGCCAACATAAACAAGTCAACACACCAAACGAATATTCGTAATTTGATAGATGGCGTTTTCTTTTCTGGTTCTACTTTTTCGCGCGACTTGAAAAACATACAACCTCCTATACATTATGTGAATTATATCATAAACTACTTGAATTTAACATATTTTCAAAATCTTCTTCGGACCATATAGTGATACCAAGCTCTTGCGCTTTTGAAAGCTTTGAACCCGCCTCTGTTCCCGCCAATACAATATCTGTCTTTGCAGAAACACTGCCCTGCACTTTTGCACCCATACGTTCCAAAATCTCTTTTGCTTCATCACGCGTGTATTTTGAAAGTGTACCTGTTAAAACAAATTTCTTCCCACTAACTGGGCTATCTATTTTTTCATCTGTATTTTCAACTTCTTTTATTTTTATCTGCTGCAGTAAGTTATCCAACACAAAATTATTGTGCTCATCAGCAAAAAATGACACTATTTCATCCGCCATAACTTCACCGATACCATCAACTTGCTTTAACTTCCACAGTGGCGCATTACGAATTTCTTCTAAATTACCAAAAGCACGCGCCAATAATTTTCCTGTAACTTCACCAACCTCTGGTATTCCAATTGCGAACAAGAATCTATGCAAGTCTATATCACGAGCCTTTTCAATAGATTCATTAAGATTTGAGACAGACTTTTCACCGAACCCCTCAAGTCTTTTTATTTCTTCACCGTGTCTCTGAATTACAGTAAATATATCTGCCGCATTATTTATCCAGCCCTTTGAAATAAACAATTCTAATTGTTTGGTGCCAAGTCCTTCTATATCAAAACCCTTTCTTGAAACAAAATGCTCCAACTCGCCAATTCTTTGTGCAGGGCACCCTAAAGTATTTACGCACCTTCGTGCCACCTGCCCTGTTTCTTGAACAACCAGCCCACCACAAACAGGGCATTTATCTGGAAACACAAAAGGCGTTGCATCTTTTGCTTTTTCCGCAACTTCTACAATTTGCGGGATAACATCACCGGCTCTTTGAACCACAACTTTATCACCAATACCCACCCCCAAACGCTTAACTTCATCGGCATTATGCAAGGTCGCACGCGAAACTAAAACCCCACCAATATTAATCGGTTCCAGCTCCGCCACCGGTGTTAAGACACCCGTACGTCCAACCTGAATTGTAATTCCATTTAATGCGGTTATCGCTTTTGCTGCAGGAAACTTATATGCAACTTCCCATCGTGGACTGTTTGCACGACTGCCCATTTTTTCCTGCAAATCTACATTATTTACTTTTATTACCAAACCGTCTATATCAAACGGAATATCTGGTCGTTGCAACATTATTTCATTATAAACGTGCTGAATTTCATCCATACTTTTTACGCGATGTGCCCAACGACGTGTTGTCTTAAAGCCCCAAGATTCTAGCCTATCAAAAAACTCTGATTGTGTCTGCCAATCACGCGCGGACAATTCGCCATATGTATACCCAAATGCAGACAAACGCCTTGATGCCGTAACCTGCGGATTTAGCTGACGCAAAGACCCAGCTGCTGCATTTCTAGGGTTGGCAAAAATTTTTTCGTTTTTTTCTGTTGCCACTTGATTCAAAGCAAGAAAGTCTTCACGCAACATATAAACTTCACCGCGAACTTCTATTATCTCTGGATATTTTCCAGATAACCTTTGCGGTATATCTGATATAGTCTTTAGGTTTTCTGTAATATCTTCACCTTCAACACCACTGCCACGCGTCAAACCCCTTACCAAGACCCCATTTTCATAACGTGCGGAATAAGAAACACCATCTACTTTTAATTCTATAAAAACATCTTTATCGGACAGCTTGTTAAACCAATCTGCAACTTCCTTTTCATCAAAAACATCTGAAATAGAAAGCATAGGTACACTATGAAAAAAAGACTTAAATTTACTTGATACAGCTGCCCCAACATGCGTAGACGCCCCGTTTTTCGCCAATGACGGATACAGTTCTTCTATCTCTAAAGCTCTACGTTTAGCGGCATCATATGTAGCATCATCTACAACTGGCGCATCTTTTTGATGATAAGCGATATCCCACTCAGATAATTTTTTTAATAAATCTGCGTGCTCTGCCAATATAAATAAATCAGGTGTATTACTCATACCCAGATTATAAAAAATCTTTGGTTTGAATACAACGGAAATATCCGTAAAAAAACAACTAACGCTCTTTTGGAAAATAACTTGCGAAATCAACCCAACTTGTGTTTGTCGCATTCATTATTTTTACCAAACTGCCAACAGAAATCCAATGGGCTTTTCCATCAGGGCTTTGGCGTTTGCACTTATTCAAGGCAGTAATATCCATTCCACTAATTTGTGCCATTCTTGAACACGACATCTTATTTGCAGCCGCTAAATTATCAATTGCCTTCCAAAACATTTTATTTGTAACCATGTTTCTCTCCGTTTTTCTTTTGCAGACCTTTATCAATAAGATAATATTCTAATTATGATTGAATTCTTATATTAAATCAATTTATTTTTATAAGAAAATAATCGTACACAAAAAACCCGCTTTTTAGCGGGTTTTTATTAGAAAAACACGAATTTATTTATTGTTCATCCAAGCCTTTTAACAAAATGTCTTTCATTTCATTTGGCATCATACCTGTTGTTGAATAACCACAGTCTACGTGATGAACTTCACCAGTTACAGCACTAGAAAGATTACTGAACAAATAAACAGCAGCACCTGAAACATCTTCCAGCGTCATATTACGACGCAAAGGCGTTGTTTCGGCATTCAAGCGCAACATTGCCTTAAAACCGCCTACGCCAGAAGAAGCCAATGTCATAATTGGTCCGGCACTAATTGCATTAACACGTATTTTGTCTTTACCAAGATCAGACGCCAGGTAACGAACGCTACTATCCAAAGCAGATTTTGCGACACCCATAACATTGTAGTTAGGAACAGATTTTTCACCGCCATAATAAGTCAAAGCAACAATACTGCCGCCATCTGTCATTAATTTAGATGCGCGCCTAGTTAAATCAACCAAAGAATATACAGAAATATCCATAGTATTCTTAAAGTTAGCACGTGTTGTATCGGCGTAACGTCCTGTCAATTCGTTTTTATCTGAGAAAGCGATAGCATGCAACATACCATCTAAACGTCCCCATTCTTTTTCAATTGCACCGAACAAAGCATCCATTTGTTCATCGTTTTGAACATTACATTCTTGGACGAATTTAGCGTCGATTGATTCGGCCAACGGACGAACACGTTTTTCAAGATTAGGCATAGCATAAGGCATAGCGATTTCAGCGCCTTCTTCATGGGCGCGTTTAGCAATAGCCCAAGCCATGGACCAATCGTTAGCAACACCAGTAATAAGAATCTTTTTTCCTTTTAATAACATAATTACTTCCTTATATTTATATAATTGGACGGAAGAAATATAGCACTGAAAAAAGAAAGTATCAATAAATAAAAAAAACACTTGAAAAGGTTAAAAAAGTTGTATAATATAGAGCACGTTATTCGGGCATAGTTCAGTCGGTAGAACAACGGACTGTTAATCCGTATGTCACTGGTTCGAGTCCAGTTGCCCGAGCCACAGATTTCCGCAGATTTCTGCGGATTTTTTATTGTCTGTCTTCTACCCCGTTTTTATGCGAAATTGGATGAAAGTTGCTCTAAATTGCCCTAGTTGTAAAACAAAAACACATATTTGACACACAGTAATATATACCATTACTGCTGAAATCATCTCTGAAATCACACAGATTTCATACTTGAAATCATAGATGAAATCGTGATGAAATCATACCTGATTTCAGTATGATTTCAGTGCTGATTTCAGTATTGATTTCATACCTGAAAAGAGCCTCTTTTTGCCAGCGAACTATGGAACGCTGGTCCGTCTGTCACAAAAGTAAAAACCGCAGCATACCAACTTTTTTCTGCCAAAAATCACACATCTGGTGTACATCTGTGTATTTTTATTTTTGTCATTATGAACAAATGACTGGACAATCTTGGAAAGATAAGCACAAATACGACAACTTTTTTAAGGGGACGCACATGAAGTATAAGCACTTTGACGAGATACAACCTAACCATAATACAAATTTTACTATGCTCTACTTTGCCGCCTGTCGTTCGTTATGCAAACTAGAAGCGGCAATACGCAGAACAAATGGCGGCAAACTTACCTTTCGCCAGGCTTGGCTACTGCGCTGCCTCCAGCGCAAATTATCCCAAATGGCTGCATCGTGGAAAAAGACTGTTTTAGCACAGTGAAAATTTTTATAAAAAAATTCTTGACTTTTTGTATCCATTTGGATACAATAATAACGAACAAAAACAACAAGGGAGAGTATATGAAGGACGTAGGGACTGGACGAAATCAGTTATGGAGCTTTGAAAATGGTAATAGTAGAAACAAACGAGTATTTAAGGTGGTATAACAAATTAAAAGATAGTAAAGCGAAGGCAAGGATAGACGTCCGGCTCAGACGAATTGCTACCCAAGAACATTTTGGCGATTGCAAATCTGTGGGGGATAGCATCTTCGAGTTGCGCATAGATTATGGTCCAGGCTATAGGGTTTATTACACCCAACGAGGCGAGGAAATAATCTTGTTACTGATTGGCGGCGATAAATCAACCCAACAGTCAGATATAGAAAAAGCCAAGAAAATTTTGGCAAACCAGTAGTATGAAACTACTTTACTCAAAGGAGTAAAAAATGAAAAAGGAGCGTAACAAGGTGACAGAATGGAACATTCTTGATCATCTTAAAACAGAAGAAGATATCGCTAACTATCTTGAAGCTGCGTGGGAAGAAAATGATATTGAATTTTTCTTAATAGCTCTTGG
>CALXLG010000005.1 GCA_944389135.1 uncultured Alphaproteobacteria bacterium | reverse complement strand
GAATCAGAGGTTGCACCAGCAGAAGTTCAAGCATTGGCAGATGCGCGTATAGCTGCCAAAAGTGAAAAGAACTGGGCACTAGCAGATGACCTTCGTGCACAAATTGATGCTGCTGGTTGGTCTGTTGTTGACACCAAAGAAGGTGCAAAGTTAGTAAAGAAATCTTAATTTTTATAAAAACATGCAAAATAAATCTGCACGAGAAAAATTTCGTGCAGATTTATATAAAAAAGTCTTGAATTAAGGGCGATTTTGGTGTATATTGCCCCCAGCAACAAGAGGAACATTCATGAATTACCCATATATGCCAAAATCTACAGCTCTTTGGTTGATTGAAAATACAGCCCTAACATTTGAACAAATTGCGGAATTCTGCGGTTTGCATGAATTAGAAGTAAAAAATATTGCAGATGCTGAAACTTATAAGATTCAAGGTTTAAATCCTATCTTAAATGGGCAGCTAACGCGTGAAGATATTGAAAAATGTGAAGCAGACCCAAATGCTCGTTTAACTTTACGTGAAGAAATTGTCGTTGCACAAAAAGCACAAAATAAAAAGGGTGTTGGCTATACACCAAAATTGCATCGTCAAAATCGTTTAGGTGGAATTTTGTGGATTATCAAAAATTATCCAGAATTGTCAGACGGACAAATTGCACGTTTGATGCGCAGTACAAACCCAACAGTTGCATCCGTTCGCAATAAAACGCATAAATCGTATTCTTTGATTCAGATTCAAAGCCCGATTGTTTTGGGACTCGTATCAGAATCTGCATTGCATGATGCAGTTGCAAAAGCAAATAAAACAAAATAAAAGTTATTTAATTTAAGGGTTTGTTGATGGCTAAGAAATTGGACGAAGCAACCAGATTATTGATTGATTCTTTACCAGAAAATTTACAAAAGCTTGCATTGTCTGCTATTGAGGTTGGGTATTTGTCTCAAATGGACTTTAATAATGCAACAGAGGCAGATGAAGTTCCAGCGGAAGAACAAGACGAGGTCTTAGATTTCTTTCAACAAGACTTAGGTTTGGAAATTCTAGAGACAGATAACTTTTCTCGTGAAATGGAAAAGTATTATGATGATGACTCTGACGAACCACGCGATAAGACCCGTAATCTGCTTAATGCGGATGCAGAACAAGTTGATGTAAACGAAGAAGATTACGAACATTATGCAAAGCAATTAGAACGTAGTCAGACCGGTAATTTGGTTTTAGGCGTTCAAGATTCTGTTCAATCTTACCTTAAACAAATTGGTACCGTACAGTTGTTAACTGCAGCGGGCGAAGTTGCAATTGCTCAACGAATTGAAGCAGCTTCTCGTCTTATGGTATACGGTTTGTGTGAAAGCCCTATGACGATTAAAGCTATGCTTGATTGGTATCAGCAGCTTTTGAATGAAGATATTCGTTTACGTTATATTGTTAATTTGGAAGTAATGTATTCTAGTGAATCCGAGCAAAAATCATTAGTGGCCCTTTCAGAAGCGCTTAAATCAAAAGGTGTTGAACACGTTGATGAATTAGATGATGATGATTTAGATGATTTAGAAGAAACTGCTGTTTCTGACGATGAAGACGATGAAGACGATGACGATGACGAAGATGGTATAAAGAAAGAAGATACACCACGTGGTACTTCTGGTGTTCCTATTCCTGTTATGGAAGATGCATTAATGCCAACGGTAATGGAATTGTTTGGGAAAATTAAACGTATATTTAATAGCATGCAAAAGCTTCAAGCAAAACGCTTAGAGAATTTGTTGGTGTCTTCTACGCCGGATGCGACATTAGAGAAAAAATACACAAAAATGCGTATAGAGCTGTTCGAATATGTTAGTCAGATAAGGCTTAACGATGATAGAATTGCTGAAATCTTAGAACAGCTAACGAAGCGTGACCAATTATTAATGGGGCTTGAAGGCAAACTTCTGCGCTTAGCAATGGCCAACAAAATTAAGCGAGAAGACTTCTTGGCTGAATATGCAGGTAATGAAATTAATCGCAATTGGGTAAAAAAATTAGCCAAGCATAAGAACCCTGTGTGGGCAGCGTTTGCAAAAAAGCATGAAAAAGATATTTTAAAAATTCAAGAAGATATTACTGCTATTGCCCAAGAAACAGGTCAACCAACAGCAGAATATAAAAAAGTTGTGGAATTGGTAAGACGTGGTCAGACCGAAGCAGCACGTGCAAAACGTGAAATGATAGAAGCAAATTTACGTCTGGTTATCAAGTTTGCTAAAAAGTCTAGCAATCGTGGTTTGGGATTAGACTTCTCGGACTTGGTTCAAGACGGTAATATTGGTTTAATGAAAGCTGTTGATAAATTTGATTACAGACTTGGAAATAAGTTTTCTACTTACGCGACCAATTGGATACAGCAGGGAATATCTCGCAGTATTGCGGATCAAGCACGTACAATTCGTATTCCTGTTCATATGATTGACAACATTCATAAGATACAGCGTGCAACGCGTCAGTTTATGCATAAATACGGACGCCAACCAACTGCTGAAGAATTGTCTAAGATAATTTATTTGCCGGTAGATAAGATTCACAAGGCAATGAAAGTAAATCTAAAACCGATTTCATTAGAAGCACCTGTTGGAACAGAAGACGACAGTAGCCGTATCGAAATCATTGCAGACGAAACAGCTAAGAATCCGTTTGTTTCTGCTGCACAGAAAAACTTGCGTAAGATTGTTACACAAATTTTATCTGAACTAGATCCAAAAGAAGAAACTGTATTGCGTCAGCGTTTTGGTATGAGTACTAATAAAACAAGCACTTTGGAAGAAGTTGGTGAATACATTGGTGTTACTCGTGAACGTATTCGTCAGATTGAACAAAAGGCTTTAAATAAGTTAAAGCATCCAACACGTGCAAGGAAATTGCGCAGTTTCTTAGAAGATTAAAAAAACCCGCCATAAGCGGGTATTTTTTTGTATAAAGGAGGGTGTATATGAAAAAACTATTTTATTTTGTACAGGAAAGTCAGGCAGTGGGAAAAGTTATTTTATAAAAAATACTTTAAACATGTCCTTTTAGTGCAACATATATTTGTCCTAGGTCTGTCTTTAATATAGTGGATGTAAGCTTTTCTGTATTATCTGCTTGCTTAGCCCCATTTAAGACATTATCAAAGCTGCGCACGAATTGTGTCGCCTGCGAACGAAATACTGCATCAGATTTTAGTTTTTCTCGCACCTGTTTCTTGTCAGCCGCAGCCATCATTTTAGCAAGCCATTTTGAGAATATTGTTTTATCCCCACTGTGATATTTCTTCCATACAACATCTGGAATTTCCGCACCAATAGCTTGTGTTAAATCAATAGATTGTTCATGCATTTTTTCAAATAGTCTTTCACTTTGTTTCAAGAAATCTTGACTGCTAATTTTACCAAAGTTTTGCGTTGGTGTTGTATTTATTGCTTCCATAGGAGCAGTTGCACGCGCAACCATCATCTGCTTATTCAACGTTTGCATTGTATTAACGGCCTTGGCGTAATCAGACATTAAATCTATCATTTGTTGGCGCGATTGACCTGCCAAGTCTTCAAGTTTAATTGCCGACTCAGATACAGCAGTCGTAGATTCTGCTACAGTTGTCTTCATTAAACCGATTTTCTCGTTAAGCGATGCAACTATCTTTTCCAGATTTTCACCTGTTGCCACAGAACTTTGAGATAAATCGGGCAGGGCGGAATAATATTTTTCAATCAATTCTGATAAAGGTTGCAGTTGGGCCGTTGTTTCTGCCGACATTTTTATTAAGTTTTCAGACTGCCCAGATAATTGAGTATGTGCTGTATTCATCTCTATCAAAGTTTCTCTAACACCTGTTGCCATTGCCTTTACAGATTCAGAGAACGCCCCGGCTGCTGTTTTTGTATTTTCCAGTGTGTTATTTGCAACACCTGATACGGTTTTTAGTTCAGACACAACGCCTGTTGCAAATTCTTTTATTTCATTATTAAAGCGATTGGTTAATGTGGCCAGCTCATTAGAAATGTTTCTTACAGCACTTTCTGTTGCTGTTGCAGAAGTCATTAGATGTTCTACGACATCTGTTAATTTTCTTATTTGCTTTTCTATAGAAGATTCTGCCAAACGTACTTGTCCACCAACAACATTAGCTGTATTAGTTAGTGTATTCATCTGGCTGGTCAGCTGCTTCTTAGACGCCTTGCTAAATTGGTCCATTTTTATTAAATATGCGTCTAACTGCTTATTATTATCTTTCATTACATCTTCATAATTTGCAGCGGTGCTTTTGACTTCATTAAAACCATCTGAAGTCGTCTTGGCAAGGTCTATGAGTCTGCTTTGCATAGTTTCATATTCAGAATTAAGATTTTTCATATTTTCTTCATTTGCAGAAAAACCTTCTTGCAAATTTTTAGATAATGTTTCACCAGAGGCTATCCAATCATTTATATTCTCTTGAATGCCAGAAATTTTATCTGCTGAATCTTGGGCTGTCGCAGATATTTTTTCTAACAAATCGTTAACTGTCGCATTAAATCTATCTGTAGACATTTCTACATCTTGCCAACCATCAGACGAAACTATGCCTTGTAAGCCAGAAACAGTGTTGTCTAAACGTTGAGACATTACCGCCAATTTTTTTGTTGCATCATCAGTAGTAGACAACAACTTTTCATTTTGTTCTATTAAAGATTTTTTAAGGCCTTCTGCCGTTTCTATTTGCGCATTTAATGTTTTAGTTATGTTGTTAAAATTGTTTTCTATTTTGGACATTTCATCAGATAGTATCGTATTTAACACACGAACTGCATCTTGAACTTTTGCGCGTTCTGGTTTTGTGATAAAAGCCAATAAAGATTCCATAACCTTTTGGGAGCGTCTAGACACAAAAAACAATACAATTAAAGATATAAATAGCAATCCACCAATTACACCGCCACCAATTAATAAAATTTGTGTAATATTCATAATTCTCCCCCATAAAATGTTTACTTAGGTATAACTTGCAAGCAGTCTATATATTCTTGCAGCACACAGAAATTTATACTAAAATCTAAACAATAAAGCAAGGGTATAAATGGGACAAAAACGCACTCTTTCAAAAAATCAAGATATGGCGGCAAACCCTACAGAAAATGTATGGGTTCAGGCCAATGCTGGCACCGGGAAAACCAGTGTTTTGGTTCAACGTTTGTTGCGTATTTTGTTCCGTACAGAAAATCTGGATAAAGCCGGGATTTTGTGTTTAACCTATACCAACGCTGGTGCGGGAGAGATGAAAAACAGAATTCTAAAATCTTTAAGAGATTGGGCAACTGCATCGGATGAAGAACTAAGAGATTTACTTTATGATATCGCAGAGAATAAAGAACCAACACAACAAGATTTAGCACATGCTAGGGAAATCTTTTTCTGGTATATAGATAATCAGGACGTATTAAAAATTAAAACAATACACGGCTTTTGTGAAGAGATTCTTAGACGCTTTCCTTTAGAAGCAGGCATTTCTCCAAATTGGACGCTGGTATCAGATTCTACACAAAAGGTTTTGCTGCAAGAAGCATTCGAAACGTTGGTCAATAGTAAAACTGATACAGTTTTAACAGACGCTTTTTCCAGAATAGTTAATCGTGTGTCTGAAACAAGAATAGACGACTTGTTGAACATTCTTAGCGAACAATATAAATACTTTTTTCAAGTTATAGATTATAATAACTATAGAAAATACTTTGTTGATACGACTAGATTATTTTTAGATATAAACACGCCGTATGAATACACTTTTTCTAAAGAAAATCTTGAAATTATCTTAGAAAATGCCAACAATGACATAAAAAACGCAAAAAAGCCGGCACAATACATTATAAACGTTATTAATTTAACAAAACAGTATATTGATAAAACGATAGATTTTGCCAAATATAAAAAAGCATACTTAAAAGACGACGGCAACAAGATAGCAAACGTTTCAAAAAAAGATTATTTAATCGCGGAACAAGATAAAATCTATAAATATAATCAGTATATTTTAGCAAAGGGTATTTTTGAAGATACATTGGCATTATTTGATTTGTCGGCTGCTTTTTCTAAAGTATACAAGACAATAAAATCAAAAAGAAACGCATTAGATTTTGAAGATTTAATTTTATATACCAAAAAACTTTTTTCTTCCAGAGAAAATATGGGTTGGGTATTATCACAGCTAGACAAAAACCTAACACATATATTGGTAGACGAAGCACAAGACACAAGCCCAGTTCAGTGGGATATATTGCGTATGTTGTCTGGCGATTTCTTTACGGACGGCGATGATAAAAAGTTACCACATTCTTTATTTGTAGTCGGCGACACAAAGCAATCTATTTATGGCTTTCAAGGTGCAGACCCAAGAGCTTTTGCAAAAAGCAGAGAAGAAATATCTGCACAAATCAAGCAAAATTTACGCACGATAAAAGAAATACCATTAGAACAAAGTTTTCGTTCATTGTCGCCTATATTAAAAGCGGTTGACACTTTTTTTGACAATCAAGAAATACAAGACTTAACGGGTTTTAAAAACAATACGCATGTTGCGTTTCGTAAAACAAGTGGTGGTTTGGTCGAAATTCACAAATTAATTTCCAAGCAATCTGACGACACAGATGTGTTGGAATATATAAATGTTGTCGCAGATAAAATAAAAGAATTAATAGAATCTGGTTTTAAGTCTAGCGACATAATGGTTTTAGTTCAAAACAGAAACCCTATGGCATCACCATTGGTTAAAGAATTGAAAAAGCGGGGGTTGACTGTTGCAGGTAGTGACAGAATTATATTACCAAAATTTCCAGCTATCAGAGACCTATTAAATCTGGTTCGATTTTGTTTAAACACGTCCGACGATTATAGTTTATGTTGCGTATTAAAAAGTCCTATTTTTAGATTGAAAGAACATGAAATTTTTAATATTTGTCAGATAAAAAATAACGAGAATAACACTAGAAAAAAACAAGACAAAGATTATGTGCCTATGACAGTATTTGATGCTTTAAAAGACACACGTTCAGATATATACGCACGACTAAACGACTTGATTTCAAAATCTAATTCATTGGCGCCATATTCTTTCTTTTCGTATTTACTTAATACAAATGGTGTACGCGACAGTATGATATCGGCGCTTGGAAATCAGATTATAGATCCACTAGAAGAATTCATGACAATATGTTTGTCTTATGAAAGAACACAAACAGGAACATTGAAACACTTTCTGAAATGGTTCATAACGGGTGGCAGTGAAATAAAGCGTGATATGGACGCTTCGTCTGGCATACGTGTTGTTACAGTACATGGCAGCAAGGGACTTGAGGCACCAGTTGTATTTCTGATAGACACTGTAAAAATTCCAAAAGACGAACAGATTTTAACGGTGTACCCAGAAATTTTGCCAACAAATGTACAAAACACAGGGAAGCTTTATCCACCTATATGGTTATGGACGCCACAATCTAATACTTGCAGTCAATGCGATGTGGCTGTAAATGCCGTTATGAAAACAAAAATAGCAGAATATTATCGTTTGCTGTATGTCGCAATGACGCGCGCTCGTGATAGGTTATACATATACGGATATACGCCATATAAAAACGCCCCAGAAAACTCGTGGCATCAACAGTTATGGAACGTATTCGCAAAAGATGAAAATGTTGAAACAATCAGGATTACAGATGACAAATAGCTTGCGTGCCATTATAACAAAACAAACACAAGCAGATTTTGCTACAAAATCTGGCGCCCAGACGCACAAATTTTTGCAAAAAATTTCATCTATAGAAGACCTAAAAAAAACCGACAGTGCTTTATTAAAATGTATAATTAGTAATCAGAATATAGCCCGTTTTTTTGAAAAAGGTTCAAAAACAGAAGTGCCTATAGCGGGAACAATAAACGGAAAGTTTATTAGTCGCAGAATTGATAGATTGCTAATTAATCACAAAACAAAAACCATTGATATATTAGATTACAAAACAGACGTTGATAAATCTGCAAATACAGAAAAATATTACAGACAGATAGACGAATATAAGAAACTTTTACAAGACATATATCCAAATTACAAAATAAACGGATATATTTTATGGTTGCATAATTTAGAACTAGAAGCAGTATAAAAAACTTGAATAAAATATAAGAAATTTCCTATAATTCGGTCATGTTAACAAGATTATACATTTCAAATATTGTTTTAATAGAAAAGCTGAATTTAGAATTCGGTGCAGGGTTAAGTGTACTAACTGGTGAAACAGGTGCAGGAAAAAGTATTTTACTAGATTCTTTGGCATTAGCATTGGGCGCACGTTCTGATGCGGGACTTGTACGTTCGGGCTGTGATATGGCGTCCGTAATTGCAGAGTTTGATGAAATCAACGAAAGTCTGAAAAGCACTTTGTCTGAAAACGGTATAGATTATGAAGACGTTTTAATTTTACGCAGGACTTTATCAAATGATGGGAAAAGTCGTGCTTGGATAAATGATATTCCTGTTTCTGTTAAACTATTAAAGCAAGTCGGGGACGAGCTTGTTGAAATACACGGGCAATTTGCAAATCACGCATTATTAGACCCGCAAACACATAAAAGCGCTTTGGATACATTTGCGTGTTCACGCGACAAAAATTATTTAAATCTTTTAACAACTACTAAACAGGCATATACCGAATATCACAATGCTGAAAGCCGTCTGAAAGAATTAAAAGAAACGTTAGAAAAATCTTCAATGGAACGCGATTTTTTACAGCATAATGTTGCGGAATTAAATACACTAAATGTAAAAGTCGGCGAAGAAGAAGAATTGGCCAATCGTCGTGCAATCATGATGAACGCTGAAAAAGACGCAGCTATTTTGTCTGACGCAACCGCGGCACTAAACCCACGTGGCGAGTCATTAGATTCGCAAATATTTTCAGTTGCCCACATTTTACAACGCATAAAGACTGAGCCCAATCCATATCAAGAACAAATAGATGAACTATATGATATTGCACAAAGAATATCTGAAATTTCACAATCATTAAATCCAGTTGATATAGATGTTGAGAGCTTAGATTCAATAGAAGAAAGACTATTTGCAATTCGTGCTGCTGCCAGAAAACATAGGGTAGGTGCAGATGAATTACCACAAAAGCTTGCACAAATGACAGCGCAATTAAATCAGTTAGATAATTCTGATGCAGAGTTAAAAAAACTAACATCAGAACTGGCAACAAAGAAAGCCGCATTTGATAAAGCAGCACAAGATTTATCTGTTGCACGCAAAGTTGCAGCAGAAGATTTAAGGAAAAGCATATTAACAGAATTGCCTGACTTAAAGCTAGGGCAGGCTGATTTTATGGTTCAACAATATGAAAGTACACCAAGCCAAAGCGGCACAGATGATATTTTATTTACAATAAAAACAAATCCTGGAATGCCTTTTGCGCCATTAAACAAGGCAGCCTCTGGCGGTGAATTGGCGCGATTAATGTTGGCAATGCGTGTTGTTCTAGGGGACAATAAAAGTGCGCATACATTTATTTTTGACGAAATAGACACTGGTATTAGTGGCGCAACTGCAAGCGCAGTCGGTCAAAGACTAAATAGATTGGCCCAAAACGGACAGGCAATTGTAATAACACACTCTGCACAGGTTGCGGGGTTTGCAGATGCGCACTTTAAAATTTCAAAAAGTGTTATAGACGGTAAAACTATAACAGATGTAAAGAAACTACCTAATGAAGAAAGATTACAAGAACTGGCCCGAATAATAAGCGGGGCAGAAATCACCCCGCAAGCATTAGAAACAGCAAAAACACTGTTAAAATAATCACTGTACGTAATAACAATTTTCAAATACAAAACTGCCTGATGTCTCAGAAAAAACCTCTGTATTTGGCAGTTTGCAATCTGTTATTGCATCGGCGCCCGTTCCACTGCCGGTGGTTTTACCATAACTGGTACCACCAGATGGGTTTGTATATGTTGGGGCACCTGGTTCTTGATAACGAACCATTTGAACTGTAATATTCACTACCAACCGCACTACAATATAAGTCAGAAGACGAAGCACGGTAATATCCAGCATCACAAGTTTTTAATGTTTCTGTACAACTGACATTATAATCTCCATAGCAACAAGCTGGTTTATATGAAGAACTGGCATAGTTCTTGCATATATTGCCTTCACATATTCTTGTGCTTACAAACGCGTTACTCCAATAACATTTTTTTGTAGAAGTTCCATAACTAACGTCTTTTTCAGTACTTGAATAACAGTCGCTTTCTTCTGTATTTGTAATAACTGGATTTAACAAGGCCCCATTAGTTGCACTAGAAGTACCACCACTTGGGCATGCTGTACAACTAGAATCGTTACCAGTAGAAACATCACCATAATATCCAGACTTGCACACACAATAGAACTTTTTGTTTGTCATACTAATAGATTGCGCAACAAATATTGTATTAGCTGAATTTGTGCACCATGTTTCTCCGCAAATATAAGAACCTGCCGGAACGCTTTTATTACCAAAAGAGCAGGTTCCTGTACCAGATGTAACAACCGCAGGGCCATTACAGCCAGAATAGTTAGGATTATACGATAACTGACAAGCGGCATAACTTTTTTGAACAACAAGCGAACATAAAAACAAACACCCGAAAAGACCCTTTTTCATATTTTCCCCGTTTTGTTAAAAATAAACCACTAATCAGACATAACGACCCCGAACCCAATATCCCTTTGGATTCATTTATAAGTATAATTTATATCTTTAATAAACACAATCGTTATATGTTTTTAGGTCTGGATGCAAAATTTATGTTATCAAAGCCCCAGACAAAAAACAAATAGAATACCCATAAATAAAATACGAGTTTTTAATAATTCAAAAGACACTTTTTAGTTGTCTGGATGCCAGCAGTTATTTGGGAAATAATACGTACCTTTGTAATCTGTAAATGTTTCCTTTCCTTTAGCAGGGTCATTATCAATATACGCAGGAACCATACAATCTGTTATAGATGCAGAAGTGGTTGTGGCTGTCGTTCCACTTACTGTTAAACTTCCCTTTTTATAAGATGGACATAGGGTCGCTGTTAAATCTCCCTCTGGACTATAATATTTATATCCGACTTCTTGACATTGACCGTTTGTAGAATAATATCCGGCCTTGCAACTAATTACTTTGGGGTATTCATCTTCCTCTACACAATTTGTATAACCAGCTTGGTAGCCTATTTGAAAATAACACTTTTCTTGTCGTCTTCCATGTCCATCGGGTGTATCTTTTTCTATTATCTTATAACAATTATATACTTCTGTTGCGCCAGCGCCATTTGTCGTTCCGCCGTCAGAGCACCGATAACAACCACTATTATACGGATAACCATAATAGCCCTTTGCACAAACACGAGCATATGTACAAGGGAGGAAGGAGGAACAAACCGTCCCCCCCCAGAGTCTTAGTGCTTCACCTGTCTTAACTTCGCCACAGCCACAAATTATATCATTGGGCTTTATATTTACGCCAGAAATGTTACAATTATTAATGACCTTAGCGTATGAACCCGCTTCGTCAAAGGCTTTACATTCAACTTTTCCTGTTTGACACAATCCATCTACACAAGCACCTTCTGCATAATTAATTGTAAAAAAACATAATAATACAAATACTAATACCGACTTCATTTCGCCTTTCCTTTAGGTATTACTATAATCTATACAAACTTTTTTTACAAGACTATTATATTTCACGCACCCCGTCTGCAAATTCTATACTAGCGGGCTTTTTATTGTCCGAAGCACGACTAATAATATCGCCTTCGGCATCCCGGACAATTGCATACCCACGTTGTAGAACGTTTTTATAGCTTAAAGAGTTTAACATTTGTTCAGAATGATTTACAGATTGCGTTAATGAATCTAATTTTGTTTGTAATATATTTTCAATGTTGCCAACTGCGGTCATCTTTTGCTTTACTGATAATATTTTATTGGACATTATTACAGATAATGTTCGTGACACGTCATCAATTCGTTGACCTTGTTCCATTACCATTTGTTTTGGACTTTTAATAGATATTGCTTCTACTCGGCTTTTTGCATTAGTTAATCTTGTTGTAAAGCTGTTTGACAATCTATGCCACAAATTATCTAATTCTTGAAATAACGACAGCTTTGTCGGCACAACCATTTCTGCCGCACCTGTTGGGGTTGGTGCGCGTACATCGGCGGCAAAATCAATCAACATCCAATCTGGTTCATGACCGACACCAGATATCAAAGGTATCTTACTGGCTGCGGCAGCACGAACCACAATTTCTTCAGAAAAAGGCAATAAATCTTCTAATGCACCGCCACCACGCGCAACAATAATTACATCGACATTACCTGCGCGATTAAAATATTCAATGCCTGCTGCAACTTCTGCCGCGGCAGTCGCGCCTTGTACCGTTGCAGGGTATAGAACAATTTGAACAGGGAATCTTTCACGTAATCTGTTTTGTATATCTTGAAAAGCTGCACCTGTTGGACTGGTTACAATACCTATTCTTTGTGGAAATCTGGGTAAAGGTTTTTTTCTTGACGCTTCAAACAAACCCTCTGCTGCAAGCTTTTGCTTTCTTTCTTCCAGCATTTTTAATATTGCGCCAACACCCGCCATTTCTATTTCACTGACGATAATCTGGTAGTTGCTGCGGGCAGGGTACGTTGTAAATCGACCTGTAATAATAACTTCTAAACCATCTTCTAGCTTAAAGGGTACAGGTGTTCCACGCCATATAATTACAGAAATTGCTGCACCAGAATCTTTTATTGTCATATACATATGCCCAGACGTGGCACGTGTAATTTGCGATAGTTCGCCACGAATTTTTATTCGTGGAAATGCAGTTTCTACAACATTTTTTAATAATGCAGATGCGTCAGAAACGCTAAAAATCATATCTGGCTGGACAAAAGGCTCTGGTTTTTGCATGGTTTTATGATATAATTATTCTGATATTTTATTATGGAGTTTATATTATGCAAAACCTTACAAATTTGCAACTAATAAATACTAATGCACCCAGAGAAACATTAGTCTATTTATCCAAAGATGGCAAAAAAGTGATAAAAGCCCCTGTTTCAAACAATAACAAACAAAGATTACAAACATGGTTAGGTAAACAAAAGATTGCTAAATCCGTTTCTGACGGGGTATTAAAATTCAATAATTCAACATATAAAATACCACGCACTTTAAAAATATATGACGAAGATTTTATTGTTGAAGAAGAACGTGTTGTCGGCACACCGCTAAAAACTTCATTCGTAGAATCCTTGGAACCGAAAGAGCTTGATATTATTTATAAGAGTTTTGCAAATTTCTTAAATGATATAAACCAATCAAGACCCGTACTTAAACAAAAAGATTTTTTTGATGCGGTATCGGGCGAAAAAGATATGACTCTTGGTGAAGTTTTATTAAAGCTACAAGAACACATCCCTTCAGAAGAACTAACGATTGTTCGCCAAGCGAAAGACTGGTTTGATGTTACGTCAGACAATGATGCAAGCGTTGTGTTTTCTCATGGCGATATGAATGAAAATAATATTTTCTTTAATAAAGAAACAAAAACTTTATCTGTAATAGATTTTGCAGATTCAAAATATCAAAATGCAGATTATATGTTTAATGTAGATTTAGCCAGACTTGGTTGGCTGGACATAGACAGACTAATAAAAGAATACGAAAAACTGCCCAAAAAGCAAAATGTTAATATAAAATCTTCACAAAATGTAAAAGATATGCGAACAGCATTATATAACTTTAAATCGTCTGCGATAGAATTTTTGAAAAATCCGAAATTGGTTCCGCAAATTCGTATAACATTAATAAGAAACGACATAACAAAAATAAAAAATTATCTTGAAAAAATTGAAGGGTCAAAAAAATTTGAAAAAGCCAAACAAAAAGTAATTTTAGAAGGTAATTTAAAAGCAAACACGGCGCTGAAAAACAACGCCATGTCCAAAGTTAAATAGCAATTATAATTCTGTCAAAGGCCAACGTGGGCGTGGGGCAACAGGTTCTTTTACAATTTTGCCCAGCCTATAATTTTCTAGACCTGCCCATGCAATCATTGCGCCATTGTCTGTACACAAATTCATTGGTGGTGCTGCAAATTGCATATTTTTTTCTGCAGCCAATTTTTCCATTGATGCGCGTATAGCGCTGTTTTTCGCAACACCGCCCGCAACGACTAAAGTTTTTGGTGCTGCGCTTATAACCCGTTCATCATGCATTGCATTGTTTAATCTGTTCACTATACAATCTACGACAGCGGCTTGGAAAGACGCACAAAAATCGTTTATAAATTCATCAGAATAGGGTGCGGACGCTTTTTCTAAGAACGTACGCGCCGCCGTTTTTATACCACTAAATGAGAAATCACACCCCGGTTTGTCGCACAATGGTCGTGGGAAATTAAAAGCTTTTGGGTTGCCCAAGCTAGCACGCTTGTCTACAACTGGTCCACCAGGATAACCCAGACCTAACATTTTAGCTATTTTATCAAAAGCTTCACCAGCACTATCATCCAGTGTCTGGCCAATTAATTCATATTGTCCAACACCACGAACTAATAATATTTGACAATGCCCGCCGGACGCCAACATTAGTAAGTACGGAAATTCTACAGAATTTACGCCGTCTTCACCGTTTGCAATCGATGCGTGTAATCTTGGAACCAACGCATGACCTTCTAAGTGATTAACTGCAACTAACGGTTTATTTGTAGACTGTGCAAGCCCCGTTGCTGCCAACCAACCAACCAACACGCCCCCTATTAAACCAGGTCCCGCAGTTGCTGCAATAACATCTATGTCATTAATTGTTTTACCAGCTTTTTCTAGCGTTTGTTTGATTACTTCATCTATTGCAAGAATATGCGCACGAGCCGCTAACTCTGGCACAACACCGCCATATTTCTGATGTTCTGGAATTTGAGAATAAATTATATGCGATAAAATATTTCTATCAGAATCTACAATAGCTGCACTTGTTTCATCACAAGAAGACTCTATGCCTAAGCATAAAATCGGTTTGTCTGACGTTTTATGCGTATCGCCATCAAGCTTACCCATATCTAAACGAATTAATTTTTCTTCACTCATTTTATCTTCACCAAAGCTATACCTAAATTATTCTTATTCTTCGCGCGTCTTGATGCATATTTCTTAAAATCTACATCTATTACTTTTCCTTTTTCAGACGAAGCGTGTCTTAATATTCCATTAGGCAGCAAAAAGCCCATATGAACGACCGCTAAATCTGTACCTATTTTATCACTTTTTCCAGAATTTCCAGTAATAAATAAAACTATCAAAGGCTCTTCATTTTTTATATCTGTTAAATTTTCGTATGGTATATATTCTAAAGCTACTTTTTCGGGCAAAAAGCCAGTTTCTGTATTATGTACTTTCTTGAACCAATTCTTTTTATCAATGACAACTGTACGAAATGAAGTTTTTCCGTATTGATGACTTACATTTTCTAGCAGATTCGCATTGTTTTTTAACCAATCTGTTTCAACAAAGTGGTTTCTATTTAAGAAATTAACTTGCCCATTTTTATATCTAATACTTATCAGATTATCTAAATCACCATTTGCCAGCGAAGTTTCTACAAAAGTCATACAATCAAAAGCATCAAAACGTATCAACGGGTCAACATCGGGTGCTTTTTCTTCACCTAACGGGTCAGGGACATACTTTTGCCCCACATATTCACCACCAATATAATTTGTTGAACAAGCGGTTAAAAACATTAAAAAGAAAATATACTTCATTAATTATTTTCTTTCAGTTGAATACCAGTATAGCACAAAGAAACAGCGTCTTTAACAGCCATTTCACCAGAATCTGGCAATGAAGCAATTTTATCAACACATTGTACTAACAATTCGGTATACTCATCTGAAGCCACTAATATTTGAACTGCGGCAGAGCGTCTAGCTAAATCAGCATTGCGCCATTTTTTTAATGATGCCCCTTCTAAATCACCAGATTGTTGTGCAAAAAAGAAAACCCCTACTGCAAGAACCAAAACCGCTGCGCCGATAAAAATCTTTAAATATTTTTTTATAAAATTCATAATTTTCTCCTACATAAAATCATTCACATTTAACCAACCAAACGTCATAATCTGCATTCTGCAGTGGGTTATTACCGGGCTCGTTAGCGTTCATCCAACCGCTAAAAATTTTACCTTCTGTATTTTTTTCTATTTCAACAAACGCGAAAAAATTTTCTGCATCAAACGGATCATTTTGTTTACAAGAACGAACAATGATATCTAATTTTTCAAATGCAGTTTTTTGTCCGACAGGCAAATTAACCATTTGCGTTTTACCTGCGGCTTTATTAAGGATACGAACAACCGCAACGTTTTTATCAATGTAAGCCAAGGCATTTGCCTGCCAAATTAATGCACCTGATAAAATCGTCATAAATAATGCAAGTACTTTATTCATACAACATATATTATCCTCGCCACCAAGCAATGTCAAATTGTTAAATGTCACACAATGTAAAAAAAAAGATTACACAATAAAATTGACTAAACCGATAAAAAGTTTATATTAATATTATCCCTATATAAAAATAGGGTCAGCATACTGTTAGTAGATAAAGGGGCTTAATCACCCTGATATTACTGATGCAGAAATGCATTATTGACACTTTCGGTCCCGATATATAAAAGTCGGGAAGTCGTTTGCCATACAATACCGAACAGGGAAAGCGACGAGGTCTTTGTAATATCAGACTGATTAACTTCCCGACACCTACTTTCAGTGGGTGTTTTTTTAATCAAAAGGATATTACAATGAAAAACTTTTATAAAGCGACAGCCGTCTTGTTTGTCGTTTCACAGCATTGTATTCCGACCTATGCCGGCCCCGGCATAGAAGAAATCGGCGACTATATGCAGGTCATAGTTCCCGCATACGCTTTCGGCATGGCAATGAACGAAACAGACTGGTGTGGCGCGATGGAATTTTCCGTATCTTTTCTGGCAATGGAAACTACTGTATTGGGATTAAAAACGTTAATAAAAGAAGAACGCCCCGATAAAAGCGATGATAACTCTTTCCCCAGCGGACATACCGCCGCCGCGTTTTCAGGTGCAACGTTTATACATAAAAGATACGGATTAAAGCAAGCCATCGTACCTTACTTATTAGCGTCATTTACGGGCTTTTCAAGAATTTACGCAAACAAACACCACCTGCACGACGTACTTGCCGGCGCCGCAATCAGCAGCGCTATGACATGGATATTTGTAAGCAAACGAACAAACGTAAACATCAGTGCCGACGCACAATCAATAAACGTACATTTTAATACAACATTTTAAATCAAGTAAGGAGTTTCGGTATGAACAAAATATGGAACATAATGCTCATTATAATTTTATCAATATTTGTCTTAATTTTTACAACCTTTCAATCAAAAGCAACAACTAATACACTGTTTAATGACAAAAAGCACCAAGTATCTTTGTATCCAGGCGTATCCCTGCGCGACAAACTGGAAAACTTATATGTTTTTGAAATTCAATATAGCCAAGGGAACACTTTTTTCGGTTTGGACGGCAGGCAAAACATTGAAGTACTAACCGCCCAAGGCATAGGTGCATTTAGTAAATATAACCAACATATTATTCTTGGTATATCAGAAGACGTCGTATTATACGCCAACGACAAATTCTATACAGGCGCGTCCCTTGGCGCATACATAAAATCAGCAACGACGGACAGAATCAGTTCTAAATTTACATTCGGTCAAAAGATTTTCGTCGGGTTGCACATTTCACAAAAAAACGCGATTGAAATATTCATAAGACATTTTTCAAACGGCACGTTAACAGAATCAAATTCTGGGCAGAATTTTATAGGCATGGGGTACACCATAAATTTTTAACAAAAAACCCGCACAAGCGGGTTTTTATTAATAAATAAAGCTCATTATTTATCAGCTTTCTTTTCTGCTGTGTTTGCAGACAAATCTTCAACAATACGTGCTTTTTTGCCTGACAAACCACGCAAGAAGAACAATTTAGCACGACGAACTTTACCTGTACGAACCTTTTCAATTTTTTCAATTGCTGGGCTGTACAATGGGAATTTACGTTCAACGCCAACCCCATAAGATTCACGACGTACTGTAAAGGATGCATTATTTCCTTCGCCGCCATCGCGTGCGATTACGACGCCTTCAAAAACCTGAATACGGAATTTATCACCATCTTTAATCTTTACGTGTACTTTCAAAGTATCACCAGATTTAAAGTTAGGGATTTTTTTGTCGCCTTTCAGTTTAGCAACTTGCGCTGCTTCAATTTTTTTAATAATGCTCATTTTACTTTTCCTTTATTAAGTCCGGACGACGTTGTTTTGTTATTTCGTCCGATTGTTGTTTCCGCCATCTTTCTATATTGCCGTGATGACCGGACAGCAGGACTTCTGGGACATTTCGTCCACGCCATGCCGACGGGCGGGTATATAACGGCCATTCAAGCCCCCCGATTTCGAAACTTTCATTAGCAGTGGCCTCGTTGCCACCACCCAGTACATTATCCATCACACGAACCACACTGTCAACAAAAACCTGTGCTGCCACTTCGCCACCAGACAGTATGTAATCACCAATAGATAACTCCATTATATTATATTCATCTATAATTCTTTGGTCTATACCCTCATAACGACCACAGAGCAGGGTATAAGTTGCATCTTTATCACTTGCAAATTCACGAACCATATGCTGATTAAGTGTTGGACCACGTGGGGAAAAATATATGATTTTTCCACGTTCTTTAATAGAATCTATAGCATTTCCCAAAACATCTGGGCGCATAACCATACCAACGCCACCACCGAATTGTTCGTCATCAACACTGCCATAATTATTTATTGCAAAATCACGAATATTTATGGTATCCAAAGACCATATTCCTTTTTCCAAAGCGCGCCCAACGACCCCACCAGATAAGGTTCCAGGAAACATTTCAGGAAAAATGGTCAGTATATTAAAATGCATGATTAATCACGTTCCTTAGAATACATAACAATCTTATATAAAGCCCTAATTCTATTGTTTATTGAATCAACAAACTTCTTGCCGTCTTTAGATTCTTTATACACAAAATCCCCTGTACAGTGCATTGGATATCCTTGCAAAGTTTTTACATGTGGACATATCGCACTGCTAGGAATTATTCTACGCCCCCATTTATCTACTGGATATTCCAAAAATTGACTACAAACATGAACACAACAGCAATATCTTTCATTTGTTGCTTTTTTTATAGTTGGTTGATTTGGAATAAAAACGAGGTCTTTTGTTTCTAAAACAAATGTTTTAGGGGTAACATGTGTAAGCTTTAACTTTTTTGACATTTTATTAGCTCTTTATACGTTTATAACTTTATTGTCTAAATCGACCGTTGCACCGGTAAAAGAAACCAAATCACCGTTATCAAGTTCTAAAATATCTCCCCCACCATAGTTTTGTATATTATCAACCACACCCAACTCTATGCCGCCACGAATGACACGCATACCTATTAGGTCTGCTTGATAATATTCGCCATCTTTTAATTCAGGTAAATCACTACGATTAATAAACAACTCTACACCACGTAATAATTCTGCAGCATTACGGTCATTAACACCGTCTATTTTTGCAATTATCACTGTAGATTGCGGGTTTAGCTGTCGTACAAAATGAAAAGCACCGTCAGCCAATTTATCACTATATAGCTTTAAAGCTTTTAAATCTGTTGGGGTTTGCGTATATGTTTGAACACGTACCTCACCACGAATTCCTTGTGGCGCAACAATTTTACCAACTAAAATCTTATCTGATTTTACCATTGTTTTTCCAATAAACGTACCTGTTGCACATTTCAGGTTTTTGATATGGACATATATCAAACATATCTTCAGAAGTAAAAAACATTATATTTTGCTGTTTTATTGCTATATCAGATATGTGTTTTTTCCATTTTTGTTTGCGTAATTCTTTTCTAAGGCACAAACTCTTATCATAAGGGCAAGTATTTGTTCTGTCAGGATATAAATTTTCAAAATATTCTATCTCATATTCAGTAATTATCTTGTCCATATGACGTTGCCTTATTTTTTATACATGTACCCATAATATTTTATGGGCACATGTTAGCAAAAAATTATTCAGCGACAGCTTCTGTTGTTTCCGCAGCTGGTTCTTCAGCTGGTGCTTCTGCAGCAGCCTTTGCAGCAGCTTCTGCGGCGGCTTTTTCTTCAGCTATTTTAGCCAATTTTTCTTGTTTGTCTTTGATTTTCATCAAAGTTTTTTCAGACTGTAAATGTTTCTTTGTTTGAACAGGAACAGGTTTCTTTTCAACCAAGCCCGCATTAGCTAAGAATTTATAAACACGGTCAGATGGTTTTGCACCTTTTGCCATCCATTCTTTAACTGCATCTATTTTTAAAACGACGCGCTTTTCGCTACCCTTTGGTTGCATTGGGTCGTATTTACCAACTGTGTCTAAAACATTACCAGAATTACGTGCGTTACGAGAATCTGTAACAACCACATGGTAATAAGGACGTTTCTTTGCACCAAAGCGTGCTAATCTAATAACTGTTGCCATAATTTTTGCTCCTTAACTTTTTTATTTTCCAACAGATATACCAAATAAACAACCGCATCAAGAGCGAACACTCGCCGGTTGATGTTCCACACGCATACCGCGTACTGGTGTTATAATAATGGCAATCTTTGGGATTTGCTTGTTAATTATTATCAAAAAAATACGAAAAGTCAAATATTTTATCTAAAACATTAAATAAAAATCCCCAAAATTGGGGATTTTTATTTTTTTTTAGCACCAGCCACGCAATTGCATTGCCGCTGCAACACGCTTAATAGAATGCATATATGCAGCTTCACGCATTGATACATCATATTCTTCTTTGATTTTATATATCGCATCAAATGCATTTTTCATCGCCAGTTCTTCTTTTTGTTCAACTTCGCTTTCCGTCCAATAATACCCATAACGATTTTGAACCCATTCAAAGTAAGACACTGTTACACCACCAGCATTTGCCAATATATCCGGAACAACTGTAACACCGTTTTTAAGCAATATTTCTTCACCTTCCAGTGTTGTTGGGCCATTTGCACCTTCTACCACCAATTTTGTCTTTATCAGAGGCGCAGTATCTTTGTTTATAGTATTTTCCATTGCGCAAGGAGACAACACATCTACATCCAAGCCCCAGAATTCTTCGGCAGATATTTCTTTTGCACCTGGAAAATCTTTTATGCTTCCCTTATTGTCGGCTTTATATTTTAACAAAGCCTCTATATCTAAACCAGCTTCGTTAAACAAGATAGTATTCCATTCTGCAATAGCCACTATTTTTGCTCCCATTTCGCTGCTGCATTTTGCTGTAAAGCTTCCTACATTTCCAAAGCCCTGGATGGCAATTTTAGCATTACGCATATCTTTACCTTGCTTTTTCAAAGATTCAGAAATGACTATAGAAATACCCAACCCAGTTGCTTTTGTGCGTCCTAAAGAACCCGCAAGTTCTACTGGTTTACCTGTAAATGTACCGAATGAAGCTTCGCCTGATAATTTAATATATTCATCAATCATCCAAGCCATAATCTGACCATTTGTGTTAACATCTGGGGCAGGGACATCTTTCTTTTCTCCCAAAATCGGATAAATTGCATCCACATAACCACGACACAAACGTTCCAATTCACCTTGAGACAAAGTTTTTGGATCAACAATTATTCCGCCTTTGCCACCACCATATGGAATTCCTGTAACTGCGCATTTGAATGTCATCCAAATAGACAACGCAGACACTTCGTCTTTGCTAACCGCAGGGTGAAAACGAACCCCACCTTTCGAAGGCCCTATTGCAGTATTATGCTGTGCACGATATCCAGTAAAGACTTTTATAGTACCGTCATCCATCTTTACAGGTATAGAAACTTCTAAAGTGCGTTGTGGATTTTTAAGAATTTCGTAAACATCCGCATTTAACCCCAACTTATCGCATGCTACCTTTACGCGTTGCTGAGCTGCTAATAACGGATTCATATTTTCATTTGCCATAATAAATCTCCCTTATTTTGATAGGCAACATTAACGGTAGGACCGAAAAAAACAAAAAGCAACAAGAAAAAGCGTCTGCTTTTTCTGCTGGACTTTTAGATAACAAAGTTATAAAATCGCGACATATTTGCGGGCGTGGTATAATGGTAGCACGTCAGCTTCCCAAGCTGAAGACGAGGGTTCGATTCCCTTCGCCCGCACCAAAAAAATAAAGCCAACCTTGTGTTGGCTTTTGTTTTTTTGGCTTTGTCGGCGACGGAATAGAACCCGACACAGAGGGTTCGGAACGTAGCGCATTTGCGCGCAGTGAAAGGGACCCGCCGAAATCACCAAGAGTATATCATACGATTGGATTGATTTCGGCAGGGAATTATACATTCCCTTCGCCCGCACCAAAAAAATAAAGCCAACCTTGTGTTGGCTTTTGTTTTTTGGCTTTGTCGGCGACGGAATAGAACCCGACACAGAGGGTTCGGAACGTAGCGCATTTGCGCGCAGTGAAAGGGACCCGCCGAAATCACCAAGAGTATATCATACGATTGGATTGATTTCGGCAGGGAATTATACATTCCCTTCGCCCGCACCAAAATAAAAAAGGGCGGGGCCCCTTTTTATTTTATTCTTTGCTTCTTAGCGTATTCTAGTTCTTGTACTTGTTGCTTATACGTTTCGTATTTAGCACGAATGGATTTTAATATTTTTTTATTACCATTGTTTTTTATTGCAGCCCGTTTTAGCTGTTCTACCTGTCGCGCAATTATAAAACTGCCACATAATTTTGCACTAGATTCTAAAGAAGACAGTAATGCAATCAAATTTTCCATGCTTGATTCTAAATCTGTTTTGCCTTCTTTATATTTATTAAAACTTTGACGCTTTTCATTCATATTTATTTTTCTCCAACTGGTATTTGTAATAACTGTTTAGGAAAAATTAAATCTGGATTAGCAATATTATTACGTTCTGCTATTATACTAAATAATACACCACGACGCAAAAAGTTGCGCGCTATAATCCACAAGCAATCGCCTTGTCTAACAGTGTAATAAGTATCATCATCACCCGTCATTTCTGGCATTACAAAAGTATGACCTACTTGAGAAATTGTACGTCCATCGCCATCATGCAAACGTACTGTTAAAGTATATTTTTTACCGCTTTCTAATTGACCAACATCTGCACCTAAACCGAAATGCTTATGATCAGAAACTTTTGCAAATCCAAGATATTTATCATTTAATGATAAAGACACTCTTAAACGTGGCAAAGCATCACCTGTGACGACTATACGACCAGTGTCAAGATAATCTATTTTTGAAACCTTTAAATCACCGTCAAACAACAAGGTTGGCGCCTGCAATAAAGTACTGCCGTCTTGTGTCATTAATAAAGAAACAGAATTTTTATAGCCGCGGTCAGAAACATAAATAAAAACCTTTTCTTCGGATTTCATCTCTGGGCTAACACCCATTAAAGAAATTGTATAATTACCTGGTTCAAAAACACGGGTAGGTAAATAAACAAATTCACCATCTGCATTCGTTCTTTCTGTTGCAACAACTTTGTTGTCAATTAAGATTGAAATATTTGCATCTGGCATCCAACGACCCGCAACAAGAATTTTTCCTTCTGGATCGATTCTAACGATATCAAACATGGGACTAGAAACTTCTTGAACAGGACGAACAACAGGTTCTGGTACATTATTATGATTTATAACAACTGTCGGTGTTGCACTGGTGCGAACAAAAGCAACCCAAACAGCAATAAATATTACCAACAACGCACAAAAGATAGGAAACCAATATGCGGCCAAACCTGTTCTGCGCTTTGGAGTTTCTATAACACCAACATTTTCTTCTTCTTTCTTTGGTGCAGGGCGCGCAAATATATTCAATGTTTTCAGAAAACGGCGCGCAAAAGTTCTGCGATTTTCCATCCATTTATTCTGCTGTGCAATTGCACTGTTAATTAATTCATCTGTAGAAGGTTTGTTCTTTTTGTTGGTATTATTTTTTTTCACCATAATGGGTTCTCCTGCTGGTACAAACATTAATTATTAGACAAATTATTGCAAATATATTTTCTTTGTCAACTTATTTGTGCTATAATTACACGGACATAATAGAGGGGAAAATGAAAAGAATAGGGATAATGACAACTGGCGGTGATTGTTCTGGTTTGAACACAGTGATACAAAGAATTTATCGTGGTGCGACCTTGCGTGGGTGGCAACTTATCGGCATTCAAGACGGCACAGATGGTTTATGCACAACACCGCCAACCACAATAAAATTTACAGAAGATACATTACCCATAGAGAACGCCAGACTGGCAGGAAGTTTTTTACACAATGGACGTGCAACGGCATTAAATTTTGAAACCGCCGTAGAATATAATCAATTGGAGCAATTTAATAAAAAGCTTAAAGAATCTATCAAAGCTCTTAAGCTAGCTGCGTTAGTATTAGTTGGGGGAAACGGTAGTTTATCTTTAGCTTGGTGCAACAAAGATATTTATGACAAAGTACAGCTTGTTTGTATTCCGAAAACGATAGACATGGACATACCATTAACAGAAAGAACCATTGGTTTTGATACAGCAGTACAACAATTAACAAGTTTTTGTGACCAGCTGATGATGACAGCACGCAGTCATCACAGATGGTTTGTTGTTCAAACTATGGGGCGTGATTGCGGACAACTTGCATTAAATGCAGGAATTGCAATCGGTGCAAGGGCCATATTAATTCCAGAAATAAAATTTGATGTAAATTCTTTAATAAACCACATAAAGTTTTTACCAGAAGACCATGGGATAATTCTTGTATCAGAAGGTATTTCTTTGCGTGGGCATTCTGGGCGACCTGCGGATATGATTTCTCGCAAATTAACAGCTGCTGGAATTGTGAACAGAACTGCATTCCCAGAACACACCCAACGTGCGGGTGACACTGTTGCATCAGACAGAATTCTTGCAACACGTATGGCAGATTGCGCGTTAAATGCGATTGCGAATAATGAAACGTATGTTATGACAACTATAAACAACTGCGAATGCAAGACAGTAAGTCTTGGGGACTTCTTTGCTGCAGGTGAAATTTCTGCAGACCCAAATATACCAGACGTAAAAACATCTGATGCATATGTTTCCCCAGATGACCCACTACTAGAAATTGCAACAAATATGGGAATTTATATTGGTGAAACAAAATAAAAAAATCCGCATTAATGCGGATTTTTTATTTAATAATCAGATTTATTTCTTTTCAGAAAAATCTGCGTCACGGGTACCGTCTTCATTAGGTTTGTTTTCTTGCCCCGCGTTTGCTGATGCTTCTTGGGCAGCTTTATAAACCGCTTCGCCCAATTTCATCGCTTTTTCCGCCAAAGCTTCAGTCTTTGTCTTTAACGCTTCGGCTGTTACGTCAGATTTTGCTAACTCATCAGCTAAGTCTTTTTTCGCTTCTTCAATAGCTTTCTTTTCATCTTCGCTAATTTTATCACCGTGTTCTTTTAGCGATTTTTCAATACTAAAGATTGCGGTTTCAGCGTTATTCTTAGCTTCTGCCAATTCACGTTTTTTCTTATCAGCGTCAGCATTTGCCGCAGCTTCATCAACCATACGTTTGATTTCTTCTTCGGACAAGCCGCCGTCTGATTTAATTGATATAGCCTGTTCTTTACCGGTACCTTTATCTTTTGCAGAAACGTGGACAATACCGTTTGCATCAATATCAAAAGATACTTCAATCTGTGGCATACCACGTGGAGCAGGGGCAATACCTTCTAGATTAAATTGACCCAGCAACTTATTGTCTGCTGCCATATCACGTTCACCTTGGAACACACGAATTGTAACAGCGGATTGATTATCTTCTGCCGTACTAAATACCTGAGATTTTTTCGTAGGTATTGTCGTATTACGGTCAATCAAGCGTGTAAATACACCACCTAAAGTTTCAATACCTAAGGACAGAGGTGTAACATCCAACAGCAGAACGTCTTTTACATCACCTTTCAAAACTCCACCTTGAATTGCGGCACCAAGTGCAACAACTTCATCAGGATTTACACCCTTGTGTGGTTCACGACCAAAGAATTCTTTAACTGTTTCAACAACTTTTGGCATACGTGTTTGACCACCAACCAAGATTACTTCATTAATCTGTGATTTGTCCAAGTCAGCATCTTTTAAAGCTTTACGGCATGGTTCAATCGTTTTTTGAATCAAATCATCTACCAAAGATTCTAATTTTGCACGTGTAAGCGTTGTATTAAAGTGCTTTGGTCCTGTTGCGTCAGCAGTCAAGAACGGCAAATTAATATCCGCAGACGTCTTTGAAGAAAGCTCTATCTTCGCTTTTTCTGCAGCTTCTTTCAGACGTTGCAATGCTAATTTATCATTAGACAAATCTATACCAGTTTGCGCTTTGAATTCGTCAATTAAGTATTTTAATATACGTGCATCAAAATCAGAACCACCCAGCGCTGTATCACCATTTGTTGATTTTACTTCAAATACACCATCAACGATTTCCAAGATAGAAATATCAAATGTACCACCACCTAAGTCATATACTGCGATAGTTCCATTTTTATCTTTATCCAAACCATATGCCAACGCAGCAGCAGTTGGTTCATTAACAATACGCAAAACGTTCAAACCTGCAATACGTCCTGCATCTTTTGTTGCCTGACGCTGAGAATCGTTAAAATAAGCAGGAACAGTAATAACTGCATCCGTTACAGTTTCACCAAGATATGCTTCTGCATCTTTTTTTAATTTTGCCAAAATCATTGCAGAAATCTGTGAAGGTGCATATTTTTTACCTTCCATTTCTACCCACGCATCACCATTGTCACCTGCGACAATTTTATATGGTACACGTGCTGCAATTTCTTTAACAGCAGGGCTATCATAACGCAAACCCATCAAACGCTTTATTTCATAAATAGTATTTTCTGGATTTGTAACTGCTTGGTTCTTTGCAGTAATACCAACCAACTGTTCTCCACCAGAGGTTAATGCGACCACAGAAGGTGTGGTGCGTTGACCTTCTGAATTTTCAATAATTTTAGGATCACTGCCATCCATAAAAGCCATGGCAGAATTTGTTGTACCTAAGTCAATACCTAATACTTTTCCCATTTGTTCACTCCTTCAAAATCTTTTACTAAGATACCATATAGTGAACAATAAAACTTATTTCAAGACCACAGGAAAAAAATAACATAAAAAAAGTGCCGACATTTCGGCACTTTTTTCTTTTATTAAAAAATTATTTTTTAGCAGTTTCTGCAGCAGGTGCCGCGGCAGCTTTTGCAGCTTCTTCATCAGGCATTTTACCACCAATTGTAGCAAAAGCTAATTCTGCTTGGTGCAAACCTAATTCAACACCTTCTGGCAATACCAAATCTGTTCCATGGACGGAATCACCAATTGTTAAATTTGATAAATCAATAGTGATTTTTTCTGGAATATTGTGAATCAAACCGCGCAAAGCAACCTTACGAACAGCAAAGTTTAACACACCGCCAAGTTTCAAGCCTTTTGATGTTTCCATATTTATAACTTCTACAGGAACACTAACGTTAACTGGGCTTTTTACATCAATACGCTTAAAATCAGCGTGAATAGCAGCATCAGACACAGGATGATATTGAATATCCATTAACATTGCATCTTCTGTACCATTTGGTGTTTCAATCTGGAACAATTTTGTACGCAAACCAGGTGTTTTTATTAACATTTCAAAATCACGCCCATTTAATTCAATTGCAACTGGGGCTTTCTTTTCACCGTAAATAACAGCTGGGATGTTTTTATTATTACGAACGCTACGTGCGGCCCCCTTGCCAGCAACATTGCGGATTTCTGCTTTTAAATTGATAGCCATTTTTTGTCCTTTTTATAAACTATAGTTATTTTACACGACCTCCAAGGGTGCCGTGCGGGGCATATTATTTATCAAAAAGATTGAAAAATCAAGGTTTTTATTTGTCTTTTAATTGAATTATTAAAAATCTGGCACGTCCATAGGTTTTATCTCGCAGAATCACCCATTTTTCAGACGGCAAAACAAAATTACTTGCTTCTTGTTCCCAGACAACCAATATTCCAACTTTTCCGATTTTTTCTGTTTTTTCTAAAAAAACTTTCCCCAAGTAAGAATTGTCATAAGGTGGGTCCAGAAAAACAACATCTATTTCTTGTAAGTATTTTGAAACCAGCTCTAATGCATCGCCTTTTTTAACGGTTGCGACGTTTTCAACGCCCAAATCAGCCAAGTTTTTCTTTATAGCGTTAATAGATATATCAGAAATATCAGTAAATACAACTTCCGAATTAACATATCTAGATAAAAATTCTATACCTAATGCACCACTGCCGGCAAAAGCATCCCAAGCGCAATACTTTTTATCTGGTTCTAAAATACCCGAACTTAGCATATTAAACAACGCCTCTCTTGCACGATTCTGAGTAGGACGCGCATCATCAGAAAGCCTTAATTTACGCCCACGAAATTTTCCTGAAATGATTTGCAATTTAGAATTCATATTATAAAGTGTATACTATGTCATTTATGAAGCAAGCCTTAAATTTAGCAATTCGCGCCAAATCTCACGGAGATGTTCCTATTGGCGCAGTAATTGTTAAAGACGGAAAGATAATAGCACGTGGTGAAAACCAAGTTCAACAAAAGAAAAACCCAACTCTACACGCAGAAATTATAGCGATTAATAAAGCATGTAAAAAACTTGGAACAAAGTTTCTAGATGGTTGTGATATTTATGTATCTTTGGAACCCTGCGCAATGTGTGCAACGGCGATAAGTTTTGCCCGCATAAAAAACGTTTATTTTGCTGCCCAAGATATCAAGGGCGGGGCTATACTTAATAATGCAAATATATACGACAACGATAAACATCTGTGGAAACCTGCAATACACTATTTACAAGAATATGAAAAAGAATCTGCAAAATTACTAAAAGCTTTCTTTCAAGAACTTCGCAAAAATAAAAACGGCGAATAAGACGCCGTTTCTATTACTAAACCAAGCTTTCGCCCGTCATATCTTCTGGTTTATCTATTCCCAGAATTTTAAGCATAGTTGGTGCTATATCTGCCAAACCGCCATTTTTTACTGAATTAAACTCATCAGATACAACTATAAAATTAACCGGATTTGTGGTATGAGCAGTCCATGGGACATCATTTTTATCGTCCCACATTTTTTCCGCATTACCATGGTCTGCAGTGATAAGGACACAACCACCCATTTCTAATACAGCAGGAACCAATCTTGATAATTGATTGTCTAAAAATTCCATTGCCTTAATTGCAGCTGTTTCATTTCCTGTATGACCAACCATATCACCATTAGCATAATTCAATATAACCACGTCAAACTTTGACAATTCTGGTAAAAGCGCATCAGTTATTTCCTTGGCTGACATTTCTGGTTTCAAGTCAAACGTTGCCACAGACGGAGAATCTATTAAAATTTTCTTTTCCCCACGGAAGTCTATATTTCTTTCCGCATCAAAGAAATACGTCACATGATTGTACTTTTCAGTTTCTGCAATACGCAATTGTGATAAACCATTTTTTTCTAGGACATCGCCTAAAGTATTTCGGACTGCTACATCAGGTAAAAGAGCAGGGCATAATTCGTTTAACCCTTCTCCATATTGCGAAAAGCATAAGATATGCGCGTTTGTTTTTAAGATTTCTCTAACTATTTGACGTGCTCTGTCACTGCGATAATTACCGAACAAGAATCCATCTTTTTCAGAAATTGACACATCACCGCTTATTACAGTCGGTTTAATAAATTCGTCCGTTTCACCGCGTTCATAAGCTTCTTGCAAAGCCTCTTCTATTGTTGGTGCAGTAAATTCTGCCGTTGCGTTTGCAATTGCGTTAAAAGCAAGCTCTGTGCGGTCCATATTCTGATTTCTATCCATTGCATAATAACGACCTGACAAAGTACCAAAAAACGCCTGACCTGATGCCATATATTCTTTTAGGGTATCTTTGATTACATCGATATATTTTTGAGCAGATTTAGGCAAAGTATCACGACCGTCTGCGATGAAGTGTATGCATAACTTTAACCCTGACTGTAAAATATGTTTTGCAATCAGCATCATATCGTTAACATCGGCATGAACACGCCCATCTGACATTAAGCCGGCAATATGAACGATACCATTATCTTGCTTTACAGACGCAATAAAATCTTGTAAAGGTTGATTTTTATGCCAATTTTCCAGCTGAAAACGACGTAGGAACTGGTTAACGACACGACCAGAACCGATTGTGATATGACCTACCTCTGAATTTCCCATTATACCATCAGGCAACCCCACAGCATTACCGCTTGCGTCCAGTATTGAGTGTGGATATTTTTCCAACAAGCCGTTAAAGAAAGGCATTTTTGCCTCTGCAACAGCGTTATGTTTGACATTATTATTAATACCGACCCCATCCATAATACATAAAAGCAAAGGTTTCTTCATATTTCCCCCTAAAAATCTTATCAATCAGCAAAAGGTTATCATAAGGCTTTTTTGATTGCAAAACAAAAAGAAAAATTGTATAAATTATTTATGTATATAGGAAGTATTTCGTAAAATATCCATAAATAGAGAGATAAGACAAAATGAGAGGAAAATCATTTACTCCAACAGCAATAGACGAACATATTGGGCAACGTGTTCAATTACGTCGTTTAATGATGGGGTTATCACAAAAAGATTTGGCAAAAATTTGCGGTGTAACATTTCAGCAAATTCAAAAATACGAAAGTGCAGGGAACCGCATTTCTGCGTCACGTCTATTTGAATTAAGCACGGCCTTGGAAACGCCCGTATCATTTTTCTTTTTGGGATTGCCTGGGAATATGCCTGAACCGACGAAATCTGGTAAGATTACTCGTGCATCAGAACAGAAATCAGACGATCCTTTGGCTAAAAATGAATCATTACAATTAATAAATTTATATTGGCGTTTACCTAATGACGACCAGCGAAAAATGGTAATGAAGATGTTAAAAAGTCTAAATGGTGTATAAAAATATCAACAATCAAAAAAAAACCGCCTAAAAAAGGCGGTTTAGTTTACTATAAAATCGGCTACATTTGGAACATATGCGGCGCCGTAATCAAAGTAGAAGTTGTTGTTTGATTTAAATTCCCTGTATTCGCACCGGTTGTAATTTGTGGTGTTGAACCAGTCGTACTTGTACCCAAATTTACCGTCTGAAATTGACCTGCACCACCTGAACTATTAACTGTTTTTAACATTTCAGAAACAGGCGGTACATCCGTAATAATTTGTTTTGGGGTACCAAATCCAGATTTTTCCATAATAGAGTTCAATATACTTCTGGTATTACTATCTAAACTACTTCCTGTAACGCACTCTTTATATTCATCTGGATTTATGATTGTCCAACATTGCTTTTTTATGTCTTTTACGGAATCTTTTGTTTTTCCTAATCCATATTGCAAATCTGTTTTTGACAGCGCTACTGTGGCCTTACAATAACCAGAAGAACTTGCATTCTCATCATATATCTTACCTAAATCGCATTTGATACAAGTTCCATCGTCAGGCGAAGGGCCACCACGTAAATTCGCGTTACATGCTACACAAGTTCTGTCAGTTGCTGAAGCAAAAGCTTGCCCAACACCTTTACATTTATATATATACCCACCTTTTGTACCCGCATCGTTTGTACAACTACTATTATATTCCATTAACATTGTTCCAGCATCAAATGCACTTCCAGACCAACCCGAACACATTTGCGTTCTTGCGCATTCATTTGCATCAATTTCTTCACAATCTGTTCCGGCCGCGTTTGCACGATAACCGTTCTTACATAATAAAGTTTCTTCTCCTACGCCCCAAACTTGTGGCCATGCAATTGGCTCTTTCCATTCACCACGTCTGCTACTGATAACGAAAGAACGAGCCTTAGCGCCATGACCACTGGGCAACCAATTGGATATAGCTAAAACCATATCGTGTTCATGATTTGAATTAAGGTCACAGTCATCATTTTCGTCCCAATGGAACATATAAATACCACCTTCAACACCTATATCACGAGATATAGAATATTTATCAAAATCACTTCTTTGCAAGGGTGTTGTATCACAACCACTGGGCGTTGTACTGCTACAGCCGTCACCACTATATCCAGACTTACACAACCAAAAACATTTTGTCCCTTGTGCCGGTTCTGCATATATTGTCCAAGCAGTTTTCCTTTTTTCGCGGTCCCCATAAACAGTTGTTACACAAAATTTAGCGCCATTTGCGTTAACATCACGCGCAATTAACATCAACATTCCGTAATCATCGCCTAATAAACACGCAGAATTATTATTTCCGGTGCAAACATCTTTTTTGTTTCCTATTACGGCATTACCAGGGTTTGATGCTTGACAATAAGACATTTGGGCATTACCCCAATTTTTTTTCATATCATTATTATTTATACCACCAGCAAACACGTCAAATGTGAATACTGTTAAAACAAACAATAAAGAAATATTTCGTATTAACAACATTTTCATTTTTTACCTTATTTAACATTTTTTATTCTGCAAAATAACATACAGAATTTTCATAATACCCGCCTAATACTTCTTCACACTTGTTTTTAAACCAATCATCCGTAAACGTGCACTCGTCATTTGTAATATCATAAGTAGCGACCGCTTCTCCAACAGAAGAATTATAATTCTCACAACTTATTCTTACAGAATCTTCAACACAAATTCCATACGTTTCTATTGTCTCACCACCATAAACATCTTGATAAAAAGCACTAACACGCGAAGCCCCTGTTACCGTACCCGCATCTAACCATACACCTTCATATTCTTCACATTTTTCACCCATTACGGCATCTAAAGCTTCCGCGATATTTTGCAATATTCTTTCTGCACCGATTTGCGCTTCCTCCGGCACATCATCCCAAGAATCAGATGTTGTACAATTACTAATAGCAAATTGTTTAATATTTGCTGCCAAAGAAGCTTCAAGTGTCGAACTTTCATTTGCGTCTTCAACGCTATCTCCCAAATCTTTTGTTCTGCACAACCAAGGATAATCTTCGTCACCTGTTGAAGGCGTACATAAATTTGTAACATAGCTTTCAATCGCAGTTGAACAACCCTCTGCAATACGGACATTATCAACTGTTTCAACAAACGCTAATAGTGCTGTCAAACCACAAGAATCACCTGCACCAATAGTAGTATTTCCACTTATTAACTTACCGTTTCCATCAAATTCACACCTCTGGGTATCACCATATAAAGAAGCACACGCAATAACCTTATCTGCGCACATATCTCTGGCAGCCGTTGCACTTAGTGCCCCAGAATATTGGGACGTTGTATTATCAAAACTTTGCAGTGCCCCTGTTTGCGTATCATAACACTCTGCCATTGTGTTTACACAAGACATCTTTACTTCTTCTATCTTTTCATCTTGTGCTTGTGAAATTTCTATTATTGCTTGACGCTTAAATTCTTCCCAAACAATTTCTGCATTATCACGGCATGTATCCAATGCAGTCTCTGCAAACATACGTCTGGAATCTAAAAATGAGTTAAAATCAGCATTTTGCCCTAGAACATCACCATTTCCACCAGCGCCATCCAAAGTAATTAAATTCTGTAATTCAAACAACCTTGGGGAATATATAGGTTCGCCTGTACTTTGATTTACATATGCCCCCGTATAGTCCAAACACTTATTATAATTTGGTCCACATGCAACATCAGCTGTTATCGCTGTTTTTACTTTTTCTATACACTCGTTAACATCCGCAGAATTATGAGAGCGATATTCTTCCAATCGTGCTTCACGCAAATATTTTTCCGCAGTACGAACTGTTTGTTCAACGCTTTCTTTTTGCGCATTTATCTTTTTTTCATACGCATTACAATCTTGGGTAATTAATATGCTATAGGCACTTTTTGCCATGTTTAACACTGCATCATTTTCGCAAGAATCTGTAATTAACTGTAAGCATTGTTTTTGCGCCTCGGTATAAAGTTCTTGACCTTCTAATGACGCTAAATCAACACCAGATCCCCCACCAAAAATAGAAGACCCAGAATTCCCCCAAATATCGTCTAAGTCAGATGTAAAATCAACGTCTATCAACCCAGTAATTGTTGTTTCATTTTTTTTCTTCCCAGATAATATATCACCAATTTCAGACAACATTGCTGCAGCACCACTGGTATCATTTTTAATTGCCATTTCACCTTCTGTTGCAGAGTACATAGCATTGACTTCTTCTGCAGTTTTATCAACAGCATTCAAATTATTATCTTCAAATTGCGCCAACAATTGTAAAGCCTGGTCTAAACCTTCTTCTATATCACGAAATTCTGTAAATTTTGAACTACAGAAACAACGACGATATGTATCATTTGCATTTGCACACAATTGATCCATACATGTTGCATACGCTTCACGGCAAGTTGCATACCCACCACCAATTTTTGAAATATCGTCAAAAACAGCCGTTGCACGCGCCATACTAGAACGAGACGCGCCAACAACAGAAAGATTTGACGCCGCCCTAGCAGTACTTGTCGCACTATGTGAAGTCGCACTACGCACAACATTAGAAGACGCCGCACGCGATGTCGCAGCCCTTGATGCCGTAGCACCAGAATTAGAAGTAACAACACCTTGACGTGCAACTGTTGCACTACGACTGCTGTTTACAACATTCTGAGAAGTTGGAACCGCAGCACTTCTAGAAACAGTTACGCTTGGACGTGACGTCGCACTTCTAGATACGGTTGCACTAGAACGTTCTGTTGTGGCTGTTCTGGCACTGGTAGCATTTGTTGCAACGTTATTTACTTGAACAACATCACGTCCCGATGCACGTTGAGGTGAAACACTACTAACTGCCGTTTCTGTATTAACCACAACACCAGAACGCGGATTAGGCGCCTGCGCAGCAAAAACCTGCCCAGCGACAAGACATAATGCGGCACTTACAAACGACAATTTACAAAAATTAGTAATATATACGCCCAAATTATTTCTCTCTTGTTTCGTATTTTACCACTTTTTATAATGTTTAATCAATAGTGAAATTTATTCTATGCAACAATTCACTGCATTTTTTACCCAATCACCCAAACGACGAACCGCAGACTTTGATTGACTTAATTCTTCGGTATCCGTTTTTGCGGATTTTTTCGCCTTTTTATCAATTACACATTTATCATAAACATCCGGGGCAACTTTTTTTACACCAGTCAGGTCAATTAAATCCATATTTATGCCCCAAAACAAAGAATATAACTCGTAAGATTTATTAAATAAATCATACGCTTCTTTTTTATTACCAGCCCCCAAAGCCTTTGTCCCAACTTCCATAACACGCATAGAAGCAGCCAACAAATGCTTAGAAATGCACCATACTTCGCCATTTTCAGCAGTTGATTTTTTTACTATTCTTGCCATCAATTCTTTACGCATATCACGAACAGTGTTTATCAAATCATAAAAACCTGTTTTCTGAGTTTTTGCACCACTAAAAAAGAAATGTTCTTCCAATGAAATTAAGTTCATCAACGCAATAGACAAATCTTGGTCAGAAGACAAATCCAACGGATTTACTTTTTTAGATGCATCAACTTTTTCTATCATTTCTTCCATAGTCATTTTTTTATTTTTTGTATTTTTCATGACCAACATCCTTTTTTATAAATTATTTTGTAATTAACCAGAATATAGCCGTAGCAATAAACAAAAAGAATAATGGAACAACAACTTTTTGAAAAGCGAACTTTGCATGTCCACCATTGCTTCTTTTAATTTTAATATACCAACGCGCCCCCAAATAAAAGGCAACAGTACCAACAATTGTACCCAACAAGAATTTATCTATTCCCCACAGTGTATTAACACCAAACGTAACACCGGGCAGGGCATAAACCAACCCTAACAACCCATAATAAAAGACGAACGGTACAACAATTTGCCAAAAAGCACTTTTAACACCACGTTTTTTTAACCAACCCGCCGTCCAAAAGAACAAAGACAAGGTCAAACCACCTGCCCAAATTCCTGTTATTACATCATCAACCCCCAGCAATCTTGCGCCTTCTAACCCCGCACCCACAGCAACTGTACAAACAGGGCAAACCGCCATTGCGACAGGCAATGTAATAATTACAAACAACAAAGCAAACATAGCCGATGAAAAAACTTTTTTCATATTCGTCCTTCCTTTATCTTCATTTTTTATAATCGTACAAAAATCATATCGCTTTGGTCAATATGATTTTATCACACCCCTCATATGAGCACTGCGAGCACGCGAATTATTGTCTAATTCTTCATTATCAGGCACCGCAGGTTTTATCAATTTAAACTTTGCGCTTTCAATTGTCGGCAATCTTGGGTCACCTGGAACGCTAGTCCAGTCACGAAAAGTATTTTTAACAATTCTGTCTTCTAACGAGTGAAAAGTAACACATATACATTTACCGTCTTTGTTCAATAAATCAGGTACAGCTTGTAAAGCCCGGGTTAATTCCCCCATTTCATCATTAACAGTAATACGCAAAGCTTGGAATATAGGTGCAACATCTTTTGGGTTCTTTATAAGTGCTTTTAAGTCCATGGTTGTTTTGGGTGCGGCATTTTTTATTATCTTTGCCAACAAAGATGCTTTTTTTATATCTCCGTACATTTTTAATAATTGTGCCAAGTCATCAACAGAAATTTGTTCTATTAGTTCCGCTGCTGTTTTCCCAGTTTGGGACATTCTCATATCTAATGGGCCATCTTCACGAAAAGAAAAACCACGATTAGGTATGTCTATTTGCATAGAAGATATTCCTAAATCAAAAACAATCGCATCATATTTATCTTTCAGTTCCGCAATAGCCGAGAACGGTTTAGCTACAAAAGAAAAACGACCGCCAAAATCTTTTTTTATTTTTTCCGCATCTGCTATAACATTAGGGTCTCTATCAAATGCAACTACTTCCGCCCCAGCTGCCAAGAAAGCCTTTGTATAACCACCAGCACCAAACGTTGCATCTATAATTTTTTTGCCTTGAACATCGCCCAAAGCCTTCATAACTGCGTTTAATAATACTGGTATATGCTTCATTTTACTCTATTCCAACACGTATTCCTAAATTAACAAAATCGTTTGCAGTTGTTGCCCCCAATTCCACGCCACCTTTTAAAGCCATTGCAGCGACTTTATCACCTGTATGTAAATTCAAAACCACTTTTGTCATACCAGGTTTTAATGCAACCAAAGCTTTTTTTACATTTTGTAATACTGACTGGTCATAAATATCCAATATAATTTTATTTGCTATCTTTGCGACCCATTGTGTCAAAGGCGTTATTGAATCAACAAAAACAGAAACACGATCATCACGATTAGAAGACTTGCCAGAAATCAAAACAACAGTTTCTTTTGATAGTATTTGCGCAAACTCAGCCGCAGAATCGCCAAAAGCAACCGCATCAATATTACCAAAACTATCGGACGCGCTAATTGTAATCATATCCTTACCGGTCTTTGTTCTGCGTCTTGAGAAAGAATTTACATTCGCAGCAATATGCACAGGCTTTCTATCACCAACGCTTTCTAGTGTTGCGCTGGTTGTAAGCTTAGCACGTGCTATTAAATGTTTATATTGGTCAAGTGGATGTGCCGATATATAGAACCCCAGCGCTGATAATTCGTTTTCTAATCTTTGACCAAACGTCCATGGTGTCGTATTAGGTAAATTTTTCTTCAATCTATCTTCTTCTACGTCATCTTCAACAGTATTAGCAAACAAAGATAATGAATTCGCACCTTCTTTTGATTTAGACGCATAAGACAATATAGCATCAGCATTCATAAATATTGCCGCACGATTTGATTCCAAAGAATCTAAAACCCCAACCTTAGCAAAAGCTTCTAAAATTCGTTTATTCATTATTGGTGCGCAACGTTTTGCAAAATCAGTTAAATTCTTAAACCTGCCATTTGCATTACGTTCTGCGACAATTGCATCTGTAGCCGCAGTTCCAACACCTTTTATTGCCGCCAATCCATATATTATTTTCCCGTTACGAACAGTAAACAAAGATTCGCTTTGATTTATATCTGGGGCAATTATTTGAATACCAAAATTAGCTTTTGCGTCATCAACAAACAGTGCCAATTGGTCAGTGTCATTTAAATTACTGGACATAGACGCGGCCAAAAACTCTGGTGTATAATTAGCTTTCAGATAAGCACATTGATTTGCCACAATAGAATATGCAATTGCGTGAGATTTATTAAATGCATATTTTGCAAATTCTTTGAACTTTTCCCATAATTCTTTTGCCTGTTCACGGTTTAAGGTTTGTTCTTTTTCACACCCCTCATAGAACTTACCTTCTAGCTCATCCAACATTTTAATAATTTTCTTACCCATAGCTTTACGCACGTTATCAGACTGCCCACGCGTAAAACCTGCTAAGACACGTGTTAATTGCATAACCTGTTCTTGATAAACAATAATACCGTATGTTTCTTTTAATATTGGTTCTGCACGTGGATGAACATATTCAACCTTTTCATCACCATGCATACGCGCAATAAACTGCGGAATAAAAGCAATTGGGCCAGGGCGGTTCAACGCATTCAAAGCTGAAATTTCTAAGAAACTTGTCGGATGCATCTTACGCAAAGTCTGTTGAACAAACGGCGCATCAAACTGGAATATGCCTTCTGTTAACCCAGCTTGCCACAATTTCATAGTTTTTTCATCATCCGTTGGTATTTGGTCTAAATCAATATTAATACCACGTGTTTGCTGAATAAGCTTAATCGCGTACTTTAATACCGCCAATGTTTCTAGGCCCAAAAAGTCAAATTTGATTAATCCGGCTGACTCAAGATAATGCCCGTCAAACTGACACGACGGCAATTGGTTCGCGGGGTCACGATAAACTGGTGCAATTTTTGTAGTAGGGCGATCACCGATAACAACGCCACATGCATGTTGCCCCAAATTACGCAAAGACCCCTCTAGCTCTTCAGCAATATGAACAACCTTATTCATATCTTCGTCATTTTGCAAAATAGTCTGAATTTCTGGTGAAGAATCTACAGCTATTTTAAGAGTTTTTGCATCTTGAGGAATTAATTTAGAAAGCCTATCTGATTTAGAATAAGGTATTCCATAAACACGCCCAATATCACGTATTGCACCACGCGCCTGTAAACTGCCAAAAGTAATAATACGACATACCGAATCATGCCCGTACTTATCGCATATATATGCCAAAACACGTTCAATACCAGTTGGTTCAAAGTCAACATCAAAATCGGGCATCGATATACGGTCAGGATTCAAAAATCTTTCGAACAGCAAACCATACTGCAACGGGTTTACGTGTGTAATTCCCAACGCCCATGCAACGATAGAACCCGCACCAGACCCACGCCCGGGGCCCGTTAAAATATCGTTTTTTCTGCACCAGTCTATATAGTCCGCAACAATCAGGAAATACCCTGGAAAGCCCATATTTATAATTACCCCCAGCTCAAATTCGGCCTGTTCATAATAAGGGGCAGTATCTGTTATGCCGTGCTCTTTCAAGTTTTTAGCAAGACCTGTCATTGTATGGTCGCGCAACATTTGACACTCTTGCTCTAAGTCATCACCAAATCTAGGCAACAACGGTTTTTCATGAACGTTTACAAAAAACGCACATCTTTGTGCAATTATACCCGTATTTTCTATTGCTTCTGGCAAGTCAGAAAATAATTCTGTCATTTGTTCTGCGGACTTAAAATACTGCTCTGATGACTTTCTTGGTCTTTCTGGGTCAATAACTTTTGTTTGACCTAAAACACAGCTAAGTGCATCTTCTGCCTCATAATCACTATCCGCTGCAAAAGAGACATCATTTGTTGCGACAATAGGTATATTTAAATCTTGGGCAATTTTCAAGAATTCTGGTTCTGTCTTGATTTCTTCTTCTAACCCGTGGCGCTGAATTTCAATATAAAAACGATTACCAAAGATTTCTAATAACTGCTTTGCATAAGAAACCGCCAAATTTTGTTGACCATTTAATATAGCAACCCCAACAGGTCCTGTATGTGCCCCAGATAAGCAAATCAGACCTTTGTTATGAAATTCTAGTTCGTCAAATGTAATATATGGTCCCAAGTGATGATTTTCTTCACGCATATACATTATACGATTCAACTCGCAAAGATTTAAATACCCCTCATGATTTTGCGCCAGCAAAACAATTTTTGAAAGGGCAGACATTCTTAGTATTTTTGGGTCTACATTATGTTGATTCAACGTAATTTCTATACCTATTATTGGCTGAACTTTATTTTTAGGCATAACATCAGAAAACTCTGCACATCCCGACATCAAGTTTGTGTCAGTCAGTGCGCACGCACTCATATTCAAGGCCTTACATAAATCTGGTATATCTTTTACTTTTAGGGTACTTGCCCCGATAGAAAACCTAGAATGCGTACGAAGATGAACAAAGTTATTTCCCATGCCGGCACGATAGCAAAAAAGCCATAACTAACGCAACCCTATATTTAAAATTTTTAGGATTTTTTTATTGACAGCTTTTATAAAAAAAGCGGGGATTTTTACCCCCGCACATTAATGAAGTTTTCCACAACAATGCTTGTATTTTAAGCCAGACCCACACGGACAGGGCGCATTTCTGCGTGCTTCACCGGCCTGATTTAACGCCGCATCATGTTGTGCACGTTCTTTTTCTGTTGCTGCAACATCTTCGCGTGTCAGCTCCATTCTTGAAATATAAGATACAGACATTATCTTGAAATTATTTATTGTGTTCTTAAATAAATCTAATGCTTCACGTTTGTATTCATATAAAGGATTTTTCTGTGCATAACCACGCAAACCTATTGCTGTCTGCAAATAATCCATTTGCTGCAAATGACGTTTCCACACAGAATCTAAGGCACCCAGCATCATTTGACGTGACGCCATCTGCATTAATTCAGGACCATACTTTTCTGCCTGATTGTTATATCTGCGCATTGCCAAAGCCAACAAAGACTCATACGCTTTACGTTCTGTAATAGTTTCGTCTGTTTTCCATTTTTCTATATCTGTTATATCCAAGGCAAAGACGCGTATCATTGCATTATGAATACCTTCTGTGTTCCAATCCATTGGATGAGATTTTTCAGGTATATTATTTTCGCAAATCATTTCAACAACGTCGCCAATCATTTCTTTCGCCAACGGCGCTAAATCTTCAGACGTCATTAAATCATCACGTTGCTTATAGACTACACCACGCTGTTCATTCATAACGTCATCATACTTTAATAATTCTTTACGAGATTCAAAGTATCTTGATTCTACGCGTTTCTGGGCTTTTTCAAGAGCTTTCGTTATCCACGGATGAGTAATAGCTTCACCCGTTTTTAGGCCCAACGTGGTTAACATACCGTTAAGACGCGCTGCACCAAATATACGCATTAAATCGTCATCCAACGCCAAGAAGAATTTAGAATCACCTGGGTCACCCTGACGACCGCTACGACCACGCAACTGATTATCAATACGACGTGATTCATGACGTTCTGTACCAATTACGTACAAACCACCAGCTTCTAACACCTGCTTTTTATTATTTTCTATTTTTTCATAGATTTCTTTTTTCTTAGCTTCAAAATCTGGGTCTTCTGGGCTTAACGCAGCAATTAAATCTTCTGCATTACCACCCAATTTAATATCAGTACCACGACCAGCCATATTAGTTGCGATTGTTACAGCACCTGGTGCACCTGCCTGTGCAACAATTTTTGCTTCAGATTCATGATGTTTCGCGTTAAGAACTGCTGGCTCTATACCAAGTTTTTTACGAACAATTGCCGCCAGCTCTTCAGATTTTTCAATTGAAACGGTACCAACCAGAACAGGTTGCTTTCTTGCCATACAATCGCTAATTTGCTTTATAATCGCATCATACTTTTCTTCTTTATTACGATATATTTCGTCATGATGGTCAATACGTGCAACCGGGCGATTTGTAGGAATTGAAACAACACGCAACTTATAAATTTCTTCAAATTCTGCCGCTTCTGTCATTGCAGTACCCGTCATACCAGAAAGAGTAGGGTACAAACGGAACAAGTTCTGATAAGAAATGCTAGAAACTGTCTGATTTTCAGGCTGAACTTTTACATGTTCTTTTGCTTCAATTGCCTGATGCAAGCCTTTACCAAAGCGACGTCCTGTCATAACACGCCCAGTGAATTCATCAACTATCAGAATTTCACCGTTTCTTACAACATAATTAACGTTCTTTTGATACAAGTGGTGTGCCAACAAAGACTGTTGAATATGCATAACAAGTGCCGCATTTTCTGACGCATATAAGTTATCACCAACCAGCAAACCCGCTTCTTTTAATAGACGTGTAGCGGTATCAACACCAGCCTCGGTCAAAGTAACATGTCTATCTTTTTCGTCTTTCTTATAGTCATCTGGTCCTAGTTTTGCAACAACCGCGTCAACTTTTTCATAAAGCTCACTGGTGTCTTCTGCCGGTCCAGAAATAATTAAAGGGGTACGAGCTTCGTCAATCAAAATACTATCAACTTCGTCAACGATGGCAAAGAATAACGGGCGTAATACCTGCTGAGATTTTGAGAATTTCATATTATCACGCAAATAATCAAAACCTAGTTCTGAATTCGTTACATATGTAATATCACAAGCATATGCATTACGACGTTCGTCATCGGTCATATCATGCTGTATTATACCGACAGACATACCTAAAAAGCGATAAACTTGCCCCATCCATTCTGCGTCTCGGGAAGCTAAATAATCATTAACAGTAATAAGATGTGCGCCTTTACCATACAAAGCCTTCAAATAAAGCGCCAAAGTCGCAACCAAAGTTTTACCTTCACCGGTCTTCATTTCTGCAATTTGACCGTTTGTCAAAACCATACCACCAATCATCTGGACATTGAAATGACGCAAGCCAATAGAACGAATTGACGCTTCACGAACAAGAGCAAAAGCATCTGGCAAAATATTTTTTTCTTTTTCACCGTCTGCAATACGCTTACGCAATACATCAGTCTGTGCACGCAACTCTTCATCAGACATTGCATGATATTTAGGTTCTAAGTCGTTGATTAAAGACACAGTTTTGTCATAAGACTTTACAAGTCTGTCATTTGCAGACCCCAGAATTTTTCCAATTATATTTTTTAACATACTTTTTCCTTATCTTTTCTTGATTGGTATAGCAATTTTGCGGCTTGCGGTCAAGATACTTTATGATATAATGCAAACAAACGAACAAACAAGTATCAAAATTGATTTTTTATATTTTTAGGGAGGTTTTGCATAATGAGAGAAAATGTTTATCGTCTAAGTCCTTCTAATATAACCAGTGATGTTTTTGTAATTGCACCCACACAAATAGAGTATATTGCACAGATTTTTGGCGACAGCGTGGCAGACGCCATGAATATGCGAACATTTGCCCAAAAATTACGACAAATTGCCGAACAATCTTTAAAGACAGCACTTATTGCTGCAAAACATCAAGGGGAAAAGCGCTAATTATATAATTAGCGCTTTTTTATTGAACTGATATTCCTGCGGTTGTATACAAATTCGTACGATATGTAATGTTCTTGGCACTGGTGCCTTTCATATTATTAGCACAGAAATATCCGCATTTAGTAGAACAAGACGAATTAGTTGTTCCGTATACATATCTGGCACCTTGTGCCGGCGAATTAATTTTACACCAACAACCACTTCCTGTTCCACTTGGCGAAAATCCATCTGCTGAAACATCTCCATTTTCTGCGGTTGTTGCATCACAAGCACCAACACCAGACACCGTTGTACCATCAGATAAAGTTGCGGACCAGCTTAAACCTGACGCGTTATTATACGATGCAGGAACTATCGTTGTTGCAGCTAAATTCGGGCTTATAGATATGCCTGTTTCACCACCACCAAAGAAGGCATCTGCACTATCATCGTAGACAGAGTATATTGTTCCGTTTACATTAAGTTTTAAGCTTTTTTCTATTCCGTCACTCATAAATTTATCTTCTGTGGACATATTGCCATAATAAGTGGTCCCCCCTATATTTACATTCAATGCTAAATCTGTTTTTTTCGTACTTCTTAAGTATAATTTTCCGTCTCCAATATGAAGTATTCTACCACAATCGTCTTCTTCATCTGCACCAGAGCCAAAACCGATTGTTGTTAAACCTGTTGCACATCTGTTTCTTGTACCAACATTACCTTGTGTAACATATGCCTGTGGCGCCCAATATCCTGAACCTACATTGGAACACTGCGTAGCATTAGCGGACGCAAGATACGAACCACCCTGACATAATATTCTGCATGCAGACGGCGATGTCTTTGCACCATAAGTTGTATAGTTTTCCAAACACGATTTGCATGCTGTTAAACCTTGTTCATCTGCATATGTATTATCAGGGCACCCATCACAACTTGACGTTTCACCATAATGAACAACTCTTGACGTTGAACCTGCAGAATAAGTTCCTTTTTGGCACAAAGTCGCACTGGTTGCTCTTTGAGATGCAATATACTTTCCAGGTATATCCGCAGTATATAAGAAACATGCTTCTTGTCCCTTTGTTGTACCACTATTAGAACTGCGTGGATATAAGCCGTTCGCAAAACTATCACAGCGCGGGCAATTACCGTTATCTAGGTAGTGCCCATTTTCGCCACCCAAACAAGACGCGGCCTTACATAAATTTGATACAGTATTATTCGTATTCCACGTTGTATCAACCCAACCTTTAACAGCAGAATCTCCATCACTGTCATTTGCATTAGAGCAGGTTGCATTACAAGACTTACTACCTGCGGCACTTGTTGTTTTTCCATCTGCGCAGGCAATACAACTAGATGCACCTGCCGCGCTATAAGAACCTATAACACAGGCTTTCCTTGCGGTTGTTCCACCTGTACAATAGTATCCTGACGTACATTGGCTACATGTTTGACCATTTACATATGCACCAGCTTTTGCACTTAATGCAGATGATATTGTTGTCGCTCCCCAAGTAGTTGAACTTGTTGCAGTCTGTTTAAGTGTTCCAGAACTACAATATGAACTTATTGCCGTACCCGATTTCGTTTGATAGCAAGATGTGTACGAAGTCCATCCAGTACCTGTTGCTTTTGTCCACCCGCTAGTTAATGTAGGACAAGATGTACAACTGGATGTAGAACCATAGTTTACTGTATGAGCCCCCTTGTATGTCCAATTAGCACATGGCGTCGCGCTTGTTGCCTTTGCGCTTGCCACATATTTTCCTGCGTCAACACTCATTTTACAACCACTTTCTGCAGTTGCGGCATTACCATCAGTATAACCAGTTGGGCACTGAGTTCTGTTTATATTTCCTTCTGGTGAATAATAACCTTTTCCTGCATCAACACAAACAACGTCTTTTAAAGCTTCAACGCTTTCTGCCCAAGTATTACTTGTACCACTTGGTGCATAATACCCACCTATACAACTGCTAATACTTGATGCCATACAATGTAGACTACTACCCAACACCCCATAGTCTTCGTTTGTACTAGATAAAGAACATGACATAGTATAATTGCCTTTTGGATCATCTTCTTTTATAAAAGCTCTGCATCCATACCTGTCATCATGAACACCATCACTTGTCCAATACGAATAGCTGGTTACTCTATCCAAATACTTAGTAGCTTTAGGACAACTTGTACAAGAAGATGCGCCAGCGCCAGAATAAGTTGCACCTGTACATGCACTACAGCTGGATGTAGAGCCATAGTTTACATTATTTTTACCTTTATATGTGCCAGCTGCACAGTTAGTAGCGCTTGTTGCCTTTGCACTTGCAATATATTGCCCACTTAAGTCGTCTGTATAACAATCTGTTGCTGCATCAGAACCTGCAGCACTGTTCGGATAAAATCCATTTGCCAGAGTTGAGCAGGCTTTCCTTGCGGTTGTTCCACCTGTACAATAGTATCCTGACGTACATTGGCTACATGTTTGACCATTTACATATGCACCAGCTTTTGCACTTAATGCAGATGATATTGTTGTAGCACCCCAAGTAGTTGAACTTGTTGCGGTTTGCTTAAGTGTGCCAGAACTACAATATGAACTTATTGCCGTACCCGATTTCGTTTGATAGCAAGATGTGTACGAAGTCCAACCAGTGCCAGTTGCTCTTGTCCAACCACTTGTTTGTGCAGGGCAACTAGTACAAGCCGACGCCCCAGCACCAGAGTAGGTTGCACCTGTACACTTAGTACAAGTATCTGCCGCATTTAATAAAGGCTTTGTTCTTGATGCACCGAAAGTACCAGCAGAGCACTTTAATTCTTCACTAGGTGCAACAATAAGTATTTCTCCTGGCAACTGCGAAACACCAGAACGTGGCGTTATTGTTGTTGGTTCCATTACCATAGTCCATTCACTACCATTTTCTGAAAAAGCTATTACAACTTCAGGAGAATTTGTTGATACATTACTCGACAAAGCAAATTTAATAGAAGCTACAGTTTGAATACTACCAATATCCCAAATCAAGTCTGTACCAGAGGCATATACTGTAGGGTTCCAATTATTATTGGTCGCATTAGTTAAATTAGAACCAGCTATACCGCCCTTACCAAGCAACAAATTTGTTCCCGTAGCGTTATTTGCAGCAAAAGCCTGTATTTCTGTAACATACATAGGATAATCACCTGACTGCATTCTTATATATCTTGTCTTCATCGTATTAGACGGTATGTAATACCCCCCTGATACAGAAACGGTACAATCAGATGCGGCATTATGTCCTGCTGCTGTAGTACCGGCGGCATAAAATCCAGCGGGGCAATAAGTTACCAAAGAAACTTGCCCATAATTAGTGGTTGTGGCAGCAGTGCTTATCCAATTACCGGCAGGTGACGTACAGGCAGCATTTTTAGTTGCTACTCTTGCACCAGCTGCGCAACTTATTTGGCATTGGCTCGCCGCAGTTTTACCAGCTGTTGTATTCGCGGTATATCCAGATGGGCAATTATTTTTTACACCACTGGCACAATATGTTGCACCGGTACATTGAGTTTGACCCGTACAATTATTACCACTTGTATTACATCCTGTTGTATAATATCCACTGCTTACTGTACTACAAGAACTGGCGCCGGCAGCACTATACTTTGTGCGTCCAGTACAAGCACTACAACTGCCTGCAGCACTTAACAAAGCTTTTGTTCTGGACGAAATAGCCGTTCCTGCTGGACACGAATTCTGCTGCGAGGGGGCAACAACCAACAGATGAGGAGATGCAGTCATTAAATTCTGAGTAATTATGTCTACTGGCCCCAAAACAGTTGTCCAAGTGGTACCATTGGTAGACAAAGCGATTTGAACATCGTTATAAGTTCTACCATCCGTATACATAGCAAACTTTATTGACCCGACAGTTTGAACGCTACCCATATCCCAAATCAAATCTAAATCCCCTGTTGTACCAGAAGCATACGCACTACGTGACCAACTACCATTTGTTGCATTGGTTAAATTACTTCCTCGTGTTCCACCTTTACCTGATAATAAATTGGTACCAGTTCCATTGCTAGATGCAAATGCCTGTATTTCAACAACATGAGTCAAAGTATTCGTTGTATTTCCAGAAGACCATAATTTCACATATCTTGCCTGCATATTATTAGCAGATATATATTTTCCACCAGAAATACTTATTTTGCAATCTGTTGACGCATCATGTCCAGAAGCACTTGTACTTGAGGAGTTAAAACCTTTAGGACAGAAATTATATAATGAAACTTGTCCATAATTCGTTGTTGTTGCCGAACTAAACCAAGCCCCAGAAGACGTTGTACAAGAACCATTCTTTGTTGCAACTCGTGTTCCTGCAGCACAGCTTATTTGACACTGACTTGCCGAAGTCTTTCCTGCGGTTGTGTTCGCAGTATAGCTACCAGGACAATTATTTTTTACACCACTACTGCAATACGTTGCACCTGTACATTGTGACTGACCTGTACGGGTTGTCGATGTTCCACCAGTAGAGTAATAACCACTACTTACACGGTTTCTTACACCACCTGTACAATAATATGCGTTACTTCCACAGGCTGATTGTCCTGTACGGGTTGTCGGCGTTCCACCAGTAGTATAATAACCAGAAGTAACAGAATTTCGTCCCTGTGCACTACTAGACGGTGTAAATGTTCCACCAGGACACCAATACCTATTTCCACCACATGCAGAACAAGAAGTAGCATTAGCAGGTAAATAATAACCCGCAGAACAAGTTACTGTCTTTGCTTTTGGACACACCAAACCGCCAGAACAAGTATATCCCGTAGGGCAGGCTTTACATGAATTACCTGTTGTTAAACTGCTACTTGATATAGTTTGCCCTGTCCAACTAGATGATGAAGTAGGGCAGTTTGATATATAATACCCAGATTTACAGCTGGTGTATTTCTTATAAGTAGGGCATGTATAACCAGCAGCAAGTACATTACCTGCTGTAATTAACATTAACAAACACGCTAGAAAACCAAGGATTTTGCGCATTTCCCCTTAATACTCCTTCTCTTTTACCCTTTATCTTAGAAAATATTGCATATATGCCTCAAGTGAAAAAAATTAAATTTATTTGAAAAATATTTTTTTACTGATAAAATTTCGCACAACAGAAGCACAGAGCATAGCCGTCTTATATTAGGCGGAGGAAAGTCCGGACTGCTTGGGACAGCATATCGGCTAATTTACCGAGCGGAGTAATCCGACGATTAGAGCAACAGTGACGTAAACGATTTAATTCGAGTGAAACGGGCAATCTCTATGCGCAGCAACTTCAAATAGGTTCCCTATACGCAGTCCCTCGTTGGGAACGGGTAGAAGGCTTGACATCTTGTGGTAACACATTATGCAGATTAATTATGCTCGCTACCTTGGTTTGGTTGAACAAACTGGACCTTGGCAGAACAGAATCCGGCTTATAGTGCTTCTGTTAAAAAAACGCCAAATTGGCGTTTTTTTACATTACCTTACCTTGACTTGGATAAAAAGTTAATTGAATTTTTTCCCATTTATCAAATTCATTTACAGGCAACATCCTAAACGGTTGGCAAACATCTATTGCGCGACGAACCGTTTGTAATACATATGCAAAAGCAGGGTCAGTCTGTTCGCGTGCTGCAGATTCAAACCAAACATCTCTAACTGTTCCATTTCTGCGCATTGTTAAATGTGCAACCGCACGAATATTATCTATGTCTGGACGGTTCTTATCTATTACCCAACAACGCGTCATTGCCACACGCAACGCATCAACCACAGAAATAGTTAATGTTCTATCTAATGACACAACTTCTCGATTAACACGAACAACCGTTCTTTTCTTCTTGGGTTCTTGCTTTATTTCTTCCACTTTTTCCTTTTTGCTTGAGTCGGAATCTTTGATTTCTTCTTTTTTTTCTTCAACCAAGCTTGGTGTTTCTATTGGTTCTGGTTCAATTTCTTTTTCTGGTTCCGCAACTTTTTCTTCTTTTTGTATTTCTTCTTTTGTTTCTGGAACTGGCTCTTTATCTGCATTTACATTATACAAAATACTTTCATCGCCACTGACTTTTACAGAATTTAAGTCTATTTCCATTATTTCAATTCTATCTGGTGCGACCAATTTAGCTCTATCTACCACCACGACAAAAGACGTTATCATTATGGCAACCAAAAACAAATGCCCACAAACAGACATCAATAAATTTTCTGAAGAAAATCTATCTGAAAAGTTCATATTATTTTTCTACCTGTGTTCGCAAACCTACACGTTGAAAGCCAACATCTTTAAGCTTCCCCATAACTGCCATAACAGCACCGTAGTCGGCATGTCTATCACCGTTTATCATTATGGTTAATTGTGCATTTTCACCGCGCATCGCAATTACACGCTTAACAACATCTTCTAAGCCCAATTCTGATTTACCGACATAATAGCGACCATTTGCGTCAACACTTATCTGAATAGCATGGTCATTACCAGACAGTGCGGAATTTCCCGCACGTGGTAAATCTAAATCAATTCCAGTTGTCAACATAGGCGTTGTGACCATAAAAACAGCCAATAGTACAGTCATGATATCTATCATTGGCGTCAAAGAAATGCTTGCATCCGCCCCACGTTGTCTTCTACGCGACATAATATCGTTCCTTTAATTATTTTTTACACTTCAGTTCTTTACATGTTTCCGTCAGACTATCATATAAATCATCGGCTTTTTTAATAAAATACTGATATGCAATTGCAGCAGGTACTGCAGCAATCAAGCCCAAAGCAGTCGTACCCAAAGCAGTTGCCAAGCCTGGCGCAATAACACCAATGCTAACCGATTGATTTACACCAATAGACGCAAAAGAATCCATAACCCCCCATATTGTTCCAAACAACCCAATAAAAGGCGCAACATAAGAAACCATTGACAAGAACCACAAATTTCTATCAAAAGGCTTTATTAACTTGTCTGCTATGACAGACAAATTATCCCCATTTTTTATTTTTACAGGGTTTCTTTTTTGAAAACGCCACAGACGAATTTTCTCAATTATTATCGCCCAAGACATAACACTGCCAAACACCAAAACCAAGGATATGAACAAAGTCATAACGTCCCCAGTAAATAACGTTGCCAAAGAAAACGTATTTCCCATTTTTTACACCTTTTATTTTTAACTTATTTTTGAAACTATAAAATCTGGTATGCGCTTAGGGCGTAAATTTGCCCCAATATACGCTGCAGTCGCATAAAGTATAGCACAAATTTCTTCATCTTTCACAATTTTTTGTTCTACAGACAAAGAAGCGGCTCCGACTTTAGTTATTCTGCTTTCTACAATAAAATCATCGCCCAATCTTAAAGGACGAAGATATTTAATGTTTAATTCACGCACAACAAAACCAATATCGCCGTCAAGCAACTTTATGCCATGCAACCATTGCATACGCGCACGCTCTGCAAACTCGATATAACGTCCATGATACACAATACCACCAGCATCTGTATCTGCATACGCGACAGAAAAAGGAAATTTATGAATTTTCATTTTTGTAAACCTAAATGAGCATAACCTGCATCAGTTATTATTCTTCCACGTGGTGTACGCTGAATAAACCCAAGTTGCATAAGATAGGGTTCTATCACATCTTCTATGGTATCCGCCGGTTCCGACAAAGCCGCTGCTAAGTTTTCTATTCCGACAGGTCCACCAGCATAATGCCGTACAATTGTATTCATATATTCACGATCTATTTCATCCAACCCACAGCCGTCTATATGTAATTGATACAGGGTAGTCTTTATTGTATCCGATGAAATAGTTTCTTTGCCTAATGCCGCTGCAAAATCACGCGCACGCTTTAATAATCTATTTGCTATACGTGGCGTTCCGCGTGCACTTTGCGCTAACATTTCTGCGCCAACTTCATCAATCGGCGTACCTAAAATATTTGCGCTACGCATTATTATTTTTGCCAAATCTTTTGGTGAATAAAAAGACAACCTTAAGTCTATTCCAAACCTATCACGCAACGGATTAGACAACAAACCAGTACGTGTTGTTGCACCAACCAGTGTAAACGGGGGCAGGTCAATTCTTACGCTTTTTGCACTGGGGCCTTCACCAAGCATAATATCAAGCTTAAAGTCTTCCATTGCTGAATAAAGAACTTCTTCTATTGCAGTTGGCAATCTGTGTATTTCATCAATGAACAAGACATCCATTGGCTCTAGAGAAGTTAAAATAGCAGCCAAATCGCCTTGTTTCGTAAGCATAGGGGCAGAAGTTGCCCTAAAATTCGTTCCCAATTCATTGGCCACAATATGCGCCAAGGTTGTTTTGCCAAGCCCTGGGGGACCATATAAAAGCACATGGTCCATTGCCTCGCCACGAGCTTTCGCACCAGATATAAACACAGATAAATTCTGTTTCAAACTGTCATGTCCTATAAAATCAGACAATACATGCGGTCTGATAGAAGCCGCCATTTCATCTGGTATATTTGGATTTAAAAATCTATCGTTTGTTTGCAATTTTATACCTTATAATAGCTTGTTTTCCGCATTCTCGCGCCCAACATACGCTTTTAAATCGTTATACATTTGACGCAAATCAGCAGGTTGTGCATAACTTTGGTCTGCATTTTTTACGCGTATAGTTTCTAAATCTATCTGTGCTTGCTTTTTAAGTATCTGCGTTAAATGTGTTGCAAAAGCTTTTGCATCATCAGATTCTGCTGCACCTTGCAACAACAAGCCACGATTTGGACGTGGTGATAAGAAAGAAAAGTCCGAAATAGACGGGTCAGGGGATACCAGAGCGAATCCAGACACCTCTGGTCTGCGCATCATAACCTGCAATACGTACCATGCCCCCAGCTGATTGCCCGCCAACCATATTTTATCACTATCTTCGTTTTTATTTTGAATCCAATCTATAACAGTTGCAATATCCAGCATATTTTCAGACGTGGTTCCAATTGCACCTTCTGAATCATCAACACCACGATAGTTAAAGCGTAAAACAGAAAAACCAATATCCATAAATGCCCGAAACATAGCATAAGAAACTCTATCATTCATATGATATTTTTGTCTTGGGTTCCCAGACAACACAACCGCCAAGGGCGCTGCAGGCATTGCAGACTTATGATAAACCGCATGCAGTTTACCAGCTTCACCAGCAATTACTATATCAACCATTTATTCACCATCCTTGTATTTTTATCGTCTTTTACTTTATAGAACAAACTGAATACATTTTTCAATAAAAATATTTTTGCTTTGACAGGGGGGCGCAGAATGTTCTAAGATTTAACAGAGAGAAAAAAAGGTTCGATATGGCAAGACCAATTTTTATGGCAATTTTTTCAATTTTTTTGGCAACAAGCGCCATTGCTGCAACAGAAAACATCGTATATGATAACTTTCAGACTATATACACAGAAACACCTGTTCAATCTTATTATGCATATCCAGACGACCCTAATTTCATTCCGGAAACAGAATTTATGGAACGGGCAGACAGTATTGATTATGATCAAAATATAATCGCAGCTCGTGAACAAGAGGTCGCTTTGCATCCTGGCGTAATGTTTGCAGACAGACCAATGATAATATGCAGAAATTTTGGTTGCACACGTCTAAACGACAGAATTACCAGAACGTTCTTATTTAACAGTCTGGCAAACATGTTTATGATGAATGCGCATTCTCGTTTATATATTTGTGAAGCGGACCCATTTTCTCGTGATTGTTTACAATCAGGGATATCTTTTCCTGTACGCAGTGGAATTGCAAATGCGTTGGTAAAGATACCAAAGGCAACAATATCACAAGTAAATGTTTCAACAGGACTTTCCAAAGCAACCGTTGGAATGACTTATGAATTTTTAGTTAACGGCATTGACAGACAATGTGAACCAACAGTTATGGATATAATGGTTCCCATTAATTCCCAAGCGACACTTTCTAACCGCGAATTCACATGCAATATGACCAGTGATGGAATGAGTAATGTTTCATTATTAGTAAGCATTGATTACATTGATTTAGATTATGGAATTTTGGGTGGTTATTATTCACTGGGTATGCAAGGTCCAACGACTGGTGGTGGTACAGGATATGCTTTATTTAAAACAGAATTTACAACTGGTGGTATGCAATTCCGTGCGGCAATTGATATAGAAGAAGATATGCAGGGCCCAAACAATGCAATGCGTACTATTCAACCAGGTGAATATGCAGTTGGACCACTAACAAAATAAATTTATACGTGGTTCATATTGCATAAAGTTTTTAATTTGATATGAACAAAACAATTTTAATTATTGACGATGATGACATTTTGCGCAAGACGCTAGCGCACGGGCTTAGAAACGAAAATTTTTATGTATTAACTGCAAATTCGGCAGAAACAGGCCAAGAAATATTAGACAAGATAAAAGTTGATGCCATAGTCCTAGATAGAATGATGACAGGACAAGATGGACTAAGTTTTTTGAAAAAGATGCGCCAGAACGGAAATAACACCCCTGTAATAATGTTAACAGCTATGACAGGGCCGGAAAACACGATAGATGGTCTATCAAACGGTGCAGATGACTATCTTGCCAAACCTTTTCAATTAAAGGAACTTGTATTACGTCTGAACAACATTATAAAAAAGCAACCAATTACTAACAGCCAACTGCCAAAAGGGTTGACTTTTATTGATGATGAGTTTTTCTTAACAGATAAAAACAACGATGCCAAGGTTTTAGCGCTGTCTGGTGAAGAAAAGAAATTATTGCTTGCGCTAATAAGTCCTGTAGGGAACATTTCCAGTGCGGCACCAATGGTTGCAAAACGCTTGCGCAATAAAATAAATATTGTATTATCAAACATAGATATAATCACAGTCAGGGGGCGCGGTTATAAATTGATAGAAACACAACCCGCTGATACAAACATAGACGAGGGTCAAAAATGAGACTTGTACCACGCAGCTTTTTATGGCGCACAATATTAATGATTCTTATTCCGCTAATCATCGCGCAGGTTATAATTGCGAACGTTTTCTTTGGCAATCACTGGGCGCGCGTTCATGCAACACTTGCCCGCAGTCTTTCTGGTGAAATCGTCACTATGATGAACTTGATGGACAATGGCGAAAAAAGTGCTGTGCAATCAATGGCTCGCGACATCGGTATAAATGTGTCCATAAACCAAAAACTAAACAGACCGAAAAATAATGATAACGAGTCTCGTGAAGCAGGATTGCTAGCATCCGAATTATCAAACCGCTTAAAAAGACCTGCACAAATATACATAGACAAAGGCAAAAGACTTGTATTTATTGACGTGCCAACAAACGACGGAAAAATTGCGACTTTTGGGACATCTTTATACAGAATTTATTCAACAAGCACAGAAGTGTTTATAATCTGGTTAATAGGTTCAATATTAATTGTATCAATATTAATAACGCCATTTATAATAATACACACGCGCAGTATTCGCAGAATAGCGAAGGCTGCTGGACGATTTGGTCGCGGCTTAGATGCCCCAGGGTTCCAACCAACAGGTTCCAAAGAAATCCGAGAAGCGGCAACAGCTATGATTACAATGAAAGAACGGCTAAATCGCTATAATAGAACAAGAACAGATATGTTAAATGCGGTCAGCCACGATTTAAAATCACCACTTACACGTATGCGTTTAGCTGTGGAAACCGGTTCTGCTTCAAAAGACGACCTGTTGCATGATATTGATAGAATGACCGAGATGGTAAATGGTTATCTAGCGTTTGCACGTGGTGAAATGCCAGAAATAGAGCAAACAACCGAACTACCAGCAATGTTATTGCGTATTGCACGTGATGCAGCACCAACAAAAAATATTGAAACAGATTTCCCCGAAGAACCTGTTCAATTTTATGCGCGTCCAATGGCACTGGCACGTGCGTTTGGTAACATAATTGAAAATGCTGCCAGATACGCAAAAAGCACAATAAAAATAACAGAAAAAGACTTGAACGAACAGGTAGAAATCATAATAGAAGATGACGGACCAGGCATTCCAGATGATAAAAAGAACGACGCATTACGCCCATTCGTTAGACTTGATGAATCCCGTGGCGAGCAAACAGGTGGCACTGGGCTGGGCTTATCAATTGCCCGGACGGCTATAGAAAATCATGGTGGTCAAATGTTCTTAGAAAACAGCGACTTGGGTGGTTTAAAAGTAAGAATTGTACTACCTATCTAATAAGGTATTATAATACCGTACTGATTTTTCTTGACTTTTCTGGTACGGCGGGGCATAATAGTCCCGCTAAAAAATTAAAAAGGAATAAAAATGGCAGCGACAAAATCGTTAAAAAAATGCGAATTAGAAGCCAAATGGTATCTGATTGACGCAACAGATTGCACGTTGGGTCGTTTGGCAGCATTTACTGCAAACATCTTGCGTGGTAAAAACAAACCTACATGGACACCAAATATGGATTGTGGCGACCATGTAATTATCATCAATGCTGATAAAGTTGCTTTGTCTGGTAAAAAAGCAGATAAAACAAAATTCTTTTGGCATTCTTTATGGACAGGCAGCACAAAAGAACGTACATTGGGCCAAATGCGTGAAGAAAAACCAGAAAAATTGGTTTTCAACGCGGTTAAACGTATGATGGGGCGTCGTACAGCAGTTGCTTTGGCAAATCAACGTTTGACAAAACTTCACGTATATGCGGGTGCAGAACACAAGCACGAAGCACAAAAACCAATTGTTATTGATTTTGCTGGTTTAAATCGTAAAAACAAAAGGGGCGAATAATGACAGAAGCAAAAAAGACTGCAACAAAAGCAGTAAAAACAACTAAAAAAGCAGCCCCTGCAAAAGCCGCTGCAAAAAAGACTGTTGCAAAAGAAGTAAAATTATCTAACGCGACTTACGCAACTGGTAAACGTAAAGATTCTGTTGCACGCGTATATTTAATCGCGGGTAAGGGTGAAGTTGTTATAAACGGTATTCCTGTAAATGAATATTTCCGTCGTCCAGTATTACAAATGATAATTGCGCAACCTTTTGGTGTTACAAAACGCGAAGGTGCATATGATGTACACGCAATTGTTATGGGTGGTGGTTTGTCTGGTCAAGCAGGTGCTGTTAAACACGGTATTTCAAAAGCACTTGAAAAGGCAGAACCAGAACTACGTAAAGCTTTGAAGGCCGCAGGGTTCTTAACTCGTGATAGTCGTGTTGTAGAACGTAAGCACTTTGGTCATCACAAAGCACGTCGTTCAACACAGTTTAGTAAACGTTAATTGTTTACAAAGCTTAAAAAATCCGCCTTTGTGCGGATTTTTTCTTATGCATAAAAACTTATTCAAGTTTGTATTGCGTTTATAAAAAATCTGTGTATAATCATACAGCAATTCATACTTTTTTAGGGGAAAACAAATGTTTAAAAAAGAAAAAATCAAAGATTTACATTACTCTGTAAACGGCGTAATACCAGCAGCAGAATTACAATCCGTTGCCGACGAAATTTTAACAGAATATGGGAAAAAGGTAAAAATGCCAGGTTTTCGCCCGGGGCATATTCCACTATCTGTTTTGCGTCAAAAATATAATGCGTCAGCATACGGCGAAGCAATCGATAAAATTATGAACAAAGACTTAAATGACTTTATTACCGAAAAGAAAATTCGTCTAGCTGGGGCGCCCAAAGCAGATTTAGCGGGTTGGGAAATTGGTAAAGACGCAGAATATTCCTTAGAATTTGATATTTTACCGACTTTACCTGAAATAGACCTTGAAAAGTTTACAGTTGTGAAAAAGACAACTAAGTTAGATGAAGCAGAAGTTGAAAAAGCTTTAGAAAACATACGTAAAGGTCGTAGCGTTGCGGAAAAGCAGGGCGAAGACTATGTTGCACAAAATGGTGATACAGCAGTTATTGATTTCAAAGGTTTCCTAGGGGATGAAGCTTTTGAAGGTGGCGCTGCAGAAAAGCATCACTTAATTTTGGGTTCTGGCGCTTTTATACCTGGCTTTGAAGATCAAATTATCGGTCATAAATCTGGCGATGAATTTGATGTAAACGTAAAGTTCCCAAAAGATTATCATGCAGAAAACTTGGCTGGGAAAGACGCTCGTTTTGCGGTAAAAGTTCATGAAGTTCGCAAGCATGTATTACCTGAATTAAACGATGAACTAGCAAAGACAGTCGGGCAAGAAAGCGTTGAAGCTTTACGTGAACATATTCGTAAAATTATAAATGAACAATATGAAGAAGCTGCAAAACGTGAAATGCGCAATGAATTGTTAGACATTCTTGCTGACAAGGTAAAATTGGATTTACCAGAAACATTGGTTGAACAAGAATACAATATGGCAAAGCAAGAACACGACCGTCAACATGCAAATTGCGACAAAGATTGTGACGAAGGTCATAAATGGGATGAAAAGAAAGAACGCAAAGAAGCGGAACGTCGTGTTAAACTTGGTTTAATACTTGCAGAATGGGGAACACAAAACAAGGTTGAAGTATCTCGTGATGACTTACAACAAGCTGTTTGGGCAGAAGCATCCCGTTATCCAGACCCAAAGCAAGTATTTGAATTCTATAACAAGAACCAAAATGCTTTGGCGATGTTGCGTGGTATGATATTCGAACGCAAGGCATTAGACGCAATGTTAAGCCATGTAAAAACAAAAGAAAAATCGGTAAAGCCAGAAGAATTATTCAAACAAGCCGATGTACGTTAATAAAAACGCCCAACAGGGCGTTTTTATCTTGTAAAAAATTCCACAGGAGTATCAAAATGGAAACAAAATTAGCACCAATATTTAAACTACGCACAATATGCTTGCAAAAAATAAGCCCAAATTATTACAAAAGCCACGAAGAACTTATCAAGCGAACTTCTTTGGCGGCACAAGATTATGTTTTATCAGGCAAAATACATGAATATAAACCATCTATGGAACGTAATTTCAAAGAACTGCCAGAATATATTAAAATCCATAAAAAATATTCACTGCCATTCACACCTGATAGAATTGTATTACCTATTAACGGGGTTAACCCGGGGTTGGTTATGGATTTATCTTGGTCTTTTGAACAAGACAAACTGCACTCAATAATAGATTCTGCAGGTAATATAATAAATCCAGAGAAAATATATTATTCAGAAGTTCTGAAAGTATATCATAATTCTAGCGCTTCTGGTATTCCAGCAGATGCAATTCAAACAGTGCCGAAAAATATAGTTATGCAAATAATAAAATCTGCACAAAAAGTAAGATAAATAAAACCGCGAAAGCGGTTTTATTTTAACATTAATAAAGTACAAAACAAATCTTGCTTTTTTCTAAATAATGCTTTATAATCACTGCGATTTTGCGGGTGGGCGCATTATCAATCCGATTAACCCCACAAGACCTCGCTGTTTCTAAATAAAATAATTGGCGATGGCAAGCTTTGTATGAAATTTCTATTATGAAAGATTTATCCAAAGATTTATTTAATCCTGTATCTGGTGAAGACTTTGTCCAGATGTTTGATCAAAACTATGGCAAACAAGAAACTTTGCAAGGATACGCAACAAAAGGTACTGTCAAAGACATCCGTGGTGATTTCGCTATGGTTGACGTTGGTCTTAAATCAGAAGGTCGCGTTCCATTAAAAGAATTCGGTGCGTCCGTACCATCAGTTGGCGACATCATTGATGTATTTGTAGAACGCTATGAATCTCGCGAAGGGACAGCAGTTCTGTCTTATACAAAAGCCCGTGCTGAAAAAGCTTGGAAAGAATTGGAAAAGACAGTTGCCGAAGGTATTGACCCAGAAGGTACAATTATCGACGTTGTTCGCGGTGGTTATACAGTTGATATCAATGGCGTATTTGCATTTATGCCATCTTCACAAGTTGACCACAAACCAGTTCGTGATGCAAAATCTTTGATTGGTTTAAAAGACAAGTTCCGTGTATTAAAAATGGATGCTTTGCGTACAAACGCAATTGTTTCTCGTCGTGCTATTCAGGCTGATACAATCGCTGCTGCACAGAAAGAAGCAATGAAGAACATTGAACTGGGTGCGGTAATTGAAGGAACAGTAAAGAACATCACAGATTACGGTGTATTTGTTGATTTAGGTGGAATTGATGGTTTGTTACATGTAACAGACTTGTCTTGGAAACGCGTAAATCACCCACGTGAATTAGTACACGTTGGTCAAAAAATCAAAGTCAAAGTTATCCAATTTGACCCAGAATCTCATCGTATTTCATTGGGCGCAAAACAGTTGGAAGAAGACCCATGGGAAAATGCATCTCGTGCATTTAACGTAGGTGATACCGTAACAGGTAAAGTATCTTCTTTGACAGATTACGGTGCTTTCATTGATTTGGGTAATAACATTGAAGGCTTGGTACACATGTCTGAATTGTCTTGGACAAATAAAAACATTCACCCAAGCAAAGTTCTGCAAAATGGTCAAGAAATCAACGTTGTTGTATTGGGCATAGACCAAGATAAACGTCGTATTTCTTTGGGTTATAAACAACTACAACCAAATCCATGGAAAGAATTTGCTGAAACACACAAAGTTGGTGATGTTATTACAGGACCAATCAAAAATACAACTGAATTTGGTTTATTCGTTGCATTGACACCAGACTTAGATGGTATGGTTCACATATCTGACTTGTCTTGGAACAAATTAGACGAAGAAGAACTGAAAAAGTTCGTTCGTGGCCAAGAAGTTACAGCAAAAATATTGGATATCAATCCAGAAAAAGAACGCATCACATTGGGTATCAAGCAATTGACCGAAGGTGCGGATAATAACGCAGCATCTATAAAGAAGGGTGCGGTTGTTTCTGGTACAGTATCCGAAATAACACCTGACGAATTGATTTTGGATTTACCAAACAATATCAAAGGCGTTATCCGCCGTACAGACTTGTCACGTGAAAAAGCGGAACAAGACACCAGCAAATACAACGTTGGTGACACAGTTGAAGCATCTGTTGTATCAGTAGATAACAACACTGTTAAATTGTCTATCCGTGCGTTACAAGTAACGTTGGAAAAGCAGGCTGTAAAAGAATATTCTAATCAGGCAGACAGTGGCTCTGTATTAGGTGATATTCTTGGTGCTGCGATTGAAAACAGCAAAAAATAAGAATAAAAATTCTTATTTTATCCCCAGATATAGTTGTCTGGGGATTTTTTTATGTTATAATTAATTGCATGAAAGAAATGATTGTTCTTATGGGCGGGCAGGGTGTAGGCAAAGGTACATTTGCCCGTATGTTATGCGAAAAGCACGATTTCAAACATATTGAAACAGGTGCATTGTTGCGCAGTGCGGCAAAAACTGATGCAGATATCGCTGCAATAATAACTCGCGGGGATTTGGTTCCAAACGAAAACCTGCTTAAGATAGTTGCAGCTGCAATTAATACAGATAAAGATATAATCTTAGACGGTTTTCCACGTACACTTGAACAAGCAAAATGGTTAGTAAACTCTTTTGCTGATAAATTCAACATACATGTAATTTATTTGGAAGTACCAAAAGAAATAATGATTCAAAGAATACAAAAGCGTATTCGCGAAGGTGGTGGTCGTGCGGACGATGCCAGCATAACAGCAATTAATCATAGATTAGATATATTTTGGAACACGACTTTACCAGTTATAGAATGGCTATCAACAGTGCCAAATATAAAATATTCTGCTGTAAATGTTCAAGGAGAATTAAACGAAAATTTTTCAAAAATACTATCGGCACTAAAAGAATAAATAAAGCGCCAAATTAATGGCGCTTTATTTTTAAAAAACTCTTCTTCGTATAAGACTAAACATTGCAAATCCCAATAATAAAACCATTATCAAAACAAATATAGCAGTGGCAATCTGGGCATTGTCAGCAAAAGGCAACCGGACATTCATACCATAATACCCAACAATAACAGTCGGTACCACTAATATAATATTCCACATAGTCAGACGATTAATGTAAGTATTTGAATCCATATTAATAACACTTTCAAAAGTTTCTTTTATAGATTTCAACATTTTACTGTATGACGTCACGACTTCTATCCCCTGAGATAATTCTATTCTGGCATCTTCGGAAAGCTCTTTTGTTTCTTCGGTCTTAACAAAACCACGAACTTTTTCAAGTTTATCCAACACGGCCACATTTCCTTTTAAACCCGCCATATACAAGGTATAACTATTTTCTACGTCTAACAAATCCAACAACTCTTTTTTACGAACACGTTCAAGCAAAATCTTTTTGGAATCAATAACACGCTTATTAAGCTCTTTTAACGAACGCAGATAGGATTCAGCAATATAGTATATTATATTTAGAATAAACTCTTCTCGGGATGTTTTATCTGCTTTTTTCAATTTATCTAACAAATCACAGCGTTTACGACAAACTGTAATAACACGGTTAGAGGAATAAATTATTGATAATGGTTCTGTATGCCACAAAGTATCCATTTCGCGATTAATAATAGGGAAACGAACGATAATAACCTTATAATCATCTTCAACTTCAAAGCGGGGTTGTTCATCAGGGTCAAGAATGTCAGATATAGTATCTTCATCTATTTTGTATTCTGTTTGTAATTTTTCAAAGTCTTCGTGGTCTGGATTTCCAACATTTACCCAAGAGAATGTTTTTAATTTTTCTGTTACAAACATATTTCCGCCTCTAAAATTTATAGAAATATATTAATTCACAACATGAAAAAAATCAATTTTTTTAAGGAATAAAAACCAATTATTTATATGTTTGTCACGTGATAAAATTAATTATAAAAAATGGTCGGGGTGACAGGATTCCCTCGCACGGCACAAAATGGTGCCGGCTGTGGGGCATTCCTAACGATTTGACTGCGCAACGCTTGTCAAATCTACTCATTGTCGAACCTGGGCATACTGCGTATGCGATGTTGATTTCCGTAATACCCATACAAAAATAAACAAACGCCACTGCGGGCGTTTCTTTATTTTTGGTCGGGGTGACAGGAATCGAACCTGCGACCCCTTGCACCCCATGCAAGTACTCTACCAGGCTGAGCTACACCCCGACGTACGCAATTTATACAATTCTAAATTAATAATTGCAAGAATATATTTTCTGCTTGCACGAATCGGAAAAAAATGACTAGTATTCGCATATCAGTTTAACCAGTCTTATGGGAGGAAATATCCGTGATAGTTGGTATTGGAATTGATTTGGTAGAGTGTGGCCGGTTTCTTGATTGGTCTGCATTTAAAAAACAACGCATATTTACAAAAAAAGAACTTGAATATGCAGATACAGATAACGCAAACGCCGAAAAGCATCTTGCTAATTTCTGGGCTGCACGTGAAGCATGCCTGAAAGCTTTGGGAACAGGCTTTGGTGATGATATAGCTTTTTCTGATGTATCTGTTATTCATGATGATGCAGGGCGTCCAGAACTACTACTTGCAGGTGGTGCAAAAGCGGCTCTAAAAGAATTAGCAGGCGCAGATGCAAAAGTTCATCTATCTATAACAGACCAAGATGATTACTCAGCCGCTATTGTAATTATAGAAAAAATGTAAAGAAACAATAAAAAAAACCGCCTTTTTAGGCGGTTGTTTTTTTATTACGTAATGTTCCTAAAACAACGGTGGGAAACAGTCTCCTCCAGAAACAGGGCAACAATTAAATCCTGCCGCACCTAAATCTGTATAAACCTCGCCAGTGCAACAACCGTTAAAGTCAGGTTCTGTGCCATCTGGGCATAACGGAACTTCTTCATTTACGTAAGTAGTACTATCATCATATTCCGAACCCGATACAAACATTTTCTCGTTCTGAGAGACATTATACGCAGGTTTACTTGCAATAATTTCTTCTTCAGATTCTATAACAGGGGCAGGCTCTTCATATGGTGGCGCAACAGGTTCTACCATAGGCTGTACAACAGTTGTTTCTTCAATTGTCTCTTCCACAACAGGTTCTTCTTCAACGACTACATCTTCCTGAACAGGTTCTATGACAACTGGTTCTGGTTCCACAACTTCTGGTTGTGCAGGCGTCAATGTTTCAGACACAGCAGACACTTCTTCCACAGTTTCCTGAACAGGTTCTTGTTCTTCAACTGGTGTTGGAACAGCAGGAATAAAAGGAGATTCTGTTAAACCGTCTTCACTAACAGATTGTGTATTATCAATTACTTCTGTCTGGGTTACAACAGGCGCAATTAAATCAGGTGTTTTATCCCCAGCATTTTTCTGATATAGCCATAAAGTGAACACAGACAAAATTATCAGCAATATCAACATAACATAATATAAAGTTGTCGGTTTACGTTGTGTTGGGGTTACAGGTGCAGCATTTCCAGTTATAGGCGACACAGGTCTTGCATCAGATGATACAGGCGCAACCGCAATATCATCTTTCTGCGCCGCATCTTGTTCGCTCACAATTGGGGCAGGGCGCATAAAATCTTCTGCACTTAAATTCTTATCAGAATCCTCTTTGATATCAAAATAATTATTCTGAATAGAATCTACCGCCTTGATAGAATCTAAAACAGGTGTCTTCTCCGATGTATCTTGAACATCTGCAATTGGTTTTATATCTATCGGTGCAATAAAATCTGTTTCTTCTTTTATTTCTTCCTTCTTTGCAACAGGAGGCGTAAAAGAAAGTTCTTCTGCAAAACTTTCTTCTGGAACAGATTTTTCATAATTTTCTGCTTTTTTGTCTTCTTCATCTGATACATTTATATCATCACCAAAAGAAATTGGCTTAAAAGCAATTTCTTCGTCTATAATTCCTGGATCTTTATCAAATAAAGGTTGAATTTCTTCTTCTGCCATTGTTTTTGTCTCTGCTTCTTCTGTACCAGTATATTCTTCCTGATAATCTTCTTTTTTGACCACTTCTACAGGTTTAAATTCTTCTTCTGGTTGTGGTTCTTCTTTTTCAGGAACCTCAACCAACTGCTTAACCACCAAAGCATCACTTTCAGATTTAACAGCTGGCAAATTCTTGGGTTTACTCTGACTTTTTACATTTCCCCCTGTAATAGGTTTACGAGCCAAAATTTCACGAGCCAATTCAGCATCTTCTTCTGCAACAACCAATCTACGTTGTGCATTATTTAGCCTTTTTTTCGCACGACGCAATTTTTCGTTTGTTGCATCTATCTGCGCCTCTGTTCTAAGAATTTTAGCAGCTGATTTTTTTGTAGGTTCTTTTCCAATTTGCTTTCTTTGCTGCGATAATGTGGTGCGTAATATCTTTAGTTTGGACTGCAAATCAGCAATTGTTGCATTAGTTTTCTCAATCGTTTCGCGTGTTTTTTCGGCCTTTTGCTCTGCAATTTCCAAACGTTCTTGGGCAGAACGACGAATGGACGCATCACGAAACACAACCAAATCGTTTAACAAACCATTAATATCTTCACCATCTTCAAAAGCATGTATTAAATCATCATAAACAGCCAAACCGCTATATTCTATATCCAGCTTTTGATATTTATTGTCTTTCTTTGGGCGAATTGTTTCCAATGCAACGCCATAATCATTAGATAAAATATCATCCCACTTTCTATCACCAACAGGGTTAATAACCAAAAGAACATTATTTTTTCTGTCATCAATCGTTGCATCTATAACAAAGACCAACTTACCAGCTGCATCATAAAACGCCTTAAAGTCGTTTCCTGATATTTTATATTCTTTTTGTGTCAAGTAAGACATATATTTATCCCTCTCACTTTCTCAGTTAATTCCGCACTTTACTTCTTTTTAGGTGGTGTAAACTGATACGCTTGTTTACAATGCTCATAACAATAAGGTTTCCCAACAAAAACCTGTTCACCACAAAAATGAAAATTTTCAGAATCAGGATCACCAATTGGCCAGCGACACTGATTCGGTTTCAAATTTGCCATTTCCAACGAATGTTGAATTATACGTTGGTGCATTGCCAAAGATTTATTCAACGTTTTTGTATCTTTTGCTGGGCTTTTTTTGCTTTCTGCTTTTGCGACAGTTTTTTTGTTTTCTACTTTTTTCTTTGGTAAAACTTTTTTTGCATCCACTTTTGGTGCAGCTTTCTTTTTCTGCAGTTTTTCGGCAACTTTTTTTACCAAACTTTTCTTGTCTTCTGTTTTTTTAGATGTTTTTTTAGTTTCTGTTGCTGCAACGCCACCTGCCTTAGAATTCCACCCCATACGATTTAGCTTACCTACAACAGCATTTTTAGACATGCCTAAACGTTTGCCAATTTCTGACGTAGACAGTCCTTTCCCAGTCAAAGCCTTTAATTTTTTTAATGTTGCGTTATCCCAACCCTTGCTCATATTAAAAAACCCTTGTTAAATATACTGATATAATTGTAGCATAGTTTCGAATCGAAAGGCAAGGGGTAAAAATATGATTTTTTATATATTTTTTATACTTTTATTAATTTGCGCTTTACTATGCGCATGGTTAATTTCTGTTGCGGACTTTCGCAGAAGAATTATTCCTGACGCATATTTATTTCCACTTTTGCTTATAGGTTTACTTATTGTTAACTTCTTTCCTTGGCCAATTTCATCTGCAGAAAGCGCCGTTGCAGGTGCTTTTGGATATATAATTGCAGCTTTAATAGGGTTTGTTTTTGACATAATACGCAGACGAAAAAGCACTGACACAACAACACCTATTGGTATGGGCGACATAAAATTAATTGGCACTGGTGGTATATGGCTGGGTGCGACGGGTCTATCCATAGCTTTAATAATAGCTTGTTTAACTGGAACAATATGGGGAATATATAAAAAACAACGCTTTATACCGTTTGCACCGTTTTTCTTAATTGGCGGATTTTTAGCTTTAATTATAGTTAGCTTTTTGGTATAATTTGCTAGTAATAGGAGATAATGGATAGAGAATGTCAAAGCAAATAATACCTGTTTTTGCACTCATTGTTAGTATGTTGTCTGGTGCTGCATCTGCAACGACATTTCCGACAACGAATCAGCCGTTTTCACAATACGGTCAAATACAAAACGTACAGAACTATTCATCTAACCCATTTTGGAATCCAGATGCACCATATAATCAGCGTATGCCTGTACCAGTTTATATTCAAGGCACAGATGTTGATACTGGCGATTGCCAACGTGTTGTCAGTGCACTGATTGCATCTTATTGCTCGACCAGAAACAATTGTTTAGAGGTCAGCTTAGAAGACGCAAAACCAACTATAACCGTACAACTTGCAAGTATTCCGGGGCATAATTATGTAACTCCTTGCAGTGGATATATTGATACAGAATTTGAAACATATAAAAAGAATAATACAAATGCAGCTCCAAAAGGGAAAGTTGTTGCTTTTCCAGAAGCAACAGTTGCGAATCCTTCCGTTAATCAACAAGAAGTAAACTTTAATATCTTACAACCACAACAGGCACCTGATTGGGCGGTTGAGATGAAAGAACGAGAGCAAGAATTAGAACAACTGCAATCTCAGAATTCAGCAGGTACTAATAAAATTGTAAAGACGGACTTTCCAACAACATTTGCGGACTTGTCCTTTACAGAAAGACAGCAAGTTTTAAAAGAAGGCTATATGCCATATGCAGGCAAATCGGCATATGTCATACCAAATTTTAATTTTGAGAAGCTTATGGAAACAGACCCAACGGTGTATGTAAATCGCGAAGAAGCATATTGTAAAGAAGCACTGAATAAGATTGCGATTTTGGACAAAGATTTACAGACAATACAAAACTGTCGTGCGAACCAACTGCCAGTCGTTGATTGCATAGACAGATTACAAGGGCAATATTAAAATGAAACGCTACGAAAAGCTTGGACGTTTTGCTGTTAGTATTATTGCAGTTATGTTTTATGCCAATTGTGCCACTGCATTAAATTGGAACGACCCTGGTGTTATACCAGTTCAGAGCATTTCTGACCAAGCTTGGCGCGATGGTGTAACAGGCAGAAGAATAAACATACAAGGTATGCCACAGCCCTGGAACGAAGTCACTTCTAATACACCAAACACAACTCCTGGGAACGCCCCCAGCAACACCCCTGGAAACACCCCCGGGAATCCCCCTGGGAATACCTCTGGGCCAAAAAACACAACTAGTACTGCTAGTAAATTATCCAAGGCCGGCAAAGTTGCGGGTGCTGCATTAGGCGTAGCAAGTGGAACTGCCATGGTTGTAAATGCGACAGCTGGTCAAGAAGAACATTCTTGGGGCGATGTAGTTCAAGGAGCTATTGGTGGAGGAATAGCCGCAGCTAGTGGTGCAGCGGGGGTAAACGCTTTTGTGGGGGTTGGTCAATTAGCATATGCGATAACAGTTGCATCAGGTGCACTGGTGGGGGGGCTTGTTGCAGGCTCTCAGTTGTTTTCAGAAACAGATTGTTTATATGACCCTGTTACGGGCAAATTTACTTGTTGTCATACACAATTTAACCAGGGTGAACGATATGCAGATATTGGTGAATATATGTTCTGCAGCAAAACCCAACAAGATGGGACCGAGGCAATATTCAAACCAGCAGTACGCCAATGCGTCCAAGGCAATATGAATAAAAGTGATACTTGGACTGGGGAAAAATCCGGTTGGTGGAGTGGTTTATGGAAAGACGACTTTTGGGCGCCAGAATGCGAAATTCGTATATGTGATAATGTCTTACCACAATCTGGAATTGACGAATACATTGATTATACGCCAGATACAGAACATTTCTGTTGGAATTGGGGTTGTATAAACGGATATACCCGCTCTGGTAATACATGTGTAAAATCAGATGGAACACGTGTAACCCCCAAAGCTGATGATTACGATTCTTTGGTTCAGAAAATACAAGCAGAAAGAAGTCGTATATTACAAGAATGCGGTAAATATCAAAATTCTCAAACAAATAGTACCACCAAATAAATGCGAAAAATCATTGCACTTTGTTTTGTCGGTCTTTTTAGTCTACCTGCTTTTTGTGCAGAAGAATTAATTCTTGAACAAAGTCAAATTTTACAACAAGATACAACATGTTCAACTACTGCTTTTGCAGATGCGTTAGCGCAACGAAGAAGTGAGGTTTCAGAAACAGATACAGAAACAAGAATTCAACAATGGATTTATGAAACTTTTCAAGACAAAGATGTTTTAGAAAAAGTTTTGGCTTGTCCTGAATTTGCAACGCTTGCAGATGATGAAACTATCAAGTTTATGCCAATACAATACACTTTCCCAGGCGGACGTGAAATCGTCGTAAATTATGAAACACAACCAAAAGTTCTTAAGCAAAGAATCAGTTTAAGTCAAAAAAGAGACATTACAGACCTTAACCCATCTCCATGGATTGGTGCACCAAATGACAATTCCACATGGACTAATACAGACCCTGCTTGGTATGCGATAATGGTCGTTGAATCTGGCAGTTTAGATAATTTTGTCGGTAAAGGGAAAAGCAATACCATTTCTATGCAATGGATAAATGATAATATTGACGCCATATATCCAAAAGGGAACAGATGCACCAGTAAAAGCGCACTAGCAGAGGATAAAGACATAATAAATATTGCAATGCATGAAACCGTAAATATAGAAGACGACTCAAACGATTATTATGTGGCCGGCGATGTCAGTTTACAATGGATAACGTATTTAGAAATTGGTCTAGACGTTGCAATCACAGTTCTTACGATGGGGGGCGGTACTGTTGCGTTGGGACTAACAAAATCGGCCCGTGCATCCAAGACGCTTAAAAACCTAACCGGTACATTACGCAAATTAAGCAAAACAGATTCTGTTGTTGAATACGTAAAAGCTACAAAAAAATATACAGATGCCGCGGAAGAATTAAAGAATATTGATAAAGCGAAAGATGCGGCAGCATACGCCAGAAAAAGCGATGAAGTAAAATCATTAGCTGACACAATGAAACGTATGGAACAAAGCGATGATAATGTAAAGCAATATAAACAGGCAATGGATACATTTACCTCATTAAATCAATACCGCAGAAATTTACGTTTGCTACGTCCAGCTCAGCGTGGAAACGTAATTGCACGATTGTGGAAATACGTTAAATCTGCAACAACAGGTGGCAAAGAATTAAAAAGTGGTGCCAAAATTGCACGCAGCAGTATGCAATCTGGTAAAGTACGCGATTGGCTATTTCAATCAACGCTGAGTAATCTGGGGGCACTGGCAAAGCTAGAAGCGGGGGCAGGGGCAATTTATGGTGCGATAAAACTAGCTGGCGGTATGTTCTATGACATAACAGAAACTAGTACCGGTGATTTCACTAATAATATTGAATTCAAACCATTGTGTTTACTTTCCGCAGATGACCTGACAGGGCAAGAAAACGTAATAAACTATGGTATGTGGTTAATGTGGGCAGGAGACTATATAAACCCAGCAGATGATGACGCGGCCTATTTACAAGCAATGGATTTTGCAGATAAATTTCATTATAATCTTGAAAAGACACAAGAAGAACAAGACTTATATGCATGTAACGTTGACATATATATCGTCCGTCCTGTCATAAGGAATCCTGGCACGGAAAACGCGGAATTATATTACTTAATTATGAATGACCAACCTTGGTCAACCAGCAGTGAAAATTAAATTATCTGAACAATTACCCATTGTTTTTTTATTTATAAATTCTTATAATATAAATAAAGAAAGGAGACGCAAATATGAAAAAAATATTATCATTTATCGTCTTAGCTACTTTAGCAACGATTGGCAGTGCCAACGCATATCAATTACTGTCTTCAAAAGAATTGGGAAAAAATGATGCAAGAAATCAAAATGTTGTTGTCAAGTGTACAACAGATACAGGCAAGATATCAGACCAAACTTGTTCATTGCGCAGATATGTAAAATGTACAGGAACAGGTGATAATAAAAAATGCAATGGGTGGCAAGCCTGGCAGGACTTACGCAACCCAAGCAAGCAATATTCTGATTGGCGCAGCGCTGCATCCGCCTGTTGTCGTTCCAAAGGACTTAGATAAGAAACGCCCAGATGGGCGTTTCTTATTAATAAAAACTTTTAAATGAATAATTTTCTATATTAAATTATTTCTTGATGTAACTGTTTTATCTTTTTCTTCACCTGTAATAAGTGCCTGTGTTATCGGGCGTGTAGTAGAAACACTTGTATTAGTTGGCGCTGCAGTTAAATTTTCAACAACTTTACCTGTGCTACTTGATGCATTTGTAACAGATTTTACAACCGTTGCCTGCTTTTTATATGTAGAATAAATACTAATTATTTTCTGCACGTCTATTTTTCCACCAATTACTGCCACCACATTTTTAGCCTGATTTGGGATACTTTTAAATATACCACTTACGCCTCTTAATCCGACAACGGCCCCAATGAATCCGACTAACTTTCCATAAAAAGCTTGCTTTTCTGCAGCCGACCAATTTTCATAATTAGATAAATCATCACCATCAGCAATTGCTTGTTCTATCAAATCTGTATAAAAATTAGAACTTCCTGGAATTAACTCCATAAGTCTAGCAATTTCTCCTTCTAGCGCGATTTTATTGTCGTCCGTCATATCGTTTTGATATTGCACAGCTTCTTCTAAATATTCTTTTAAAGTACTTTCTGCACATGACGCAGAATTACACTTAGTACTTTTTGCAAGGAAAGCCCTTATTTCATCTTCTTTTGTCTTTTGTGCATTCTGAGACATTACCGCACCAGTAGTAGTTAAAGTTGCACTGGTTGCCACAAGAATCACCGTCGTTGCACTGCCTGCGGTTGCAATTGTTATAGCAGCCAATCCAACACCAACCCCTATGCCAGATGCAATATCTGTAATTTTATCTAGTTTTTCTGCATCACTTGCTGCCTTTAATATACATGTATCCAACGTTGTATCCCATAGTGTTCCACCAGGAACTTTACTATTCATCTCGCTGCACTGTTCTTTTGATAACCCATGGCAATTTTTACCGTCATAAACACCACCATCACTTGCCAAACACTGCAACCCTGCTTGCCCACCATCAGAGGTTATGTTTATACTTTCATTCATATCATCAAATAAAAAGTCTACTTGCTGACCATTAACTTTGCAGGTCAATATATCATCTTTAAGGTTAGAAATAGAATCTGTATAATATGTATTAAAGCTATTATTACAAGAAAAGCTGGTTAATTTAACACCTTGGTCAGACAAGGATCTTTCCACATATCTTTTCAAGAAAAAATGTAAATCTGCACCACTTTTCAGCTGTAAATTAATGAACTTTTTGTTATCTATACCAAAAGCTGTTTTCAACTCATAACTGTCTGCGCTTTTAGAATCAAAACCCATTTTACATCCAGTTACCCCATTCATAATATTTACATATTCTGCAGAGTATCCAAACTTTTGCATACTTGTATTTATTTTCGAGCAATTGTATTGATCTATATCGCAATAAGCCGCCGAAGAGTCTTTTAGCTTTCCCCCATACATTCTGCATATTGCATCTTTTATAGAATACTGAATTGTGCTGTCAAAACTTTCATATATATCATCAAACCTAAATTCATAAAAATTCGTACCATCAGAACATTTAATATAATCATCATTCCAAGATTTTCTATATGAACCACCACAATAAATGGTATGACCATTTTTTACCAATGCATATTCTTTTGCCAAAGCAATTGCCTGCATTACTTGTACATTTGTTGGTTCAAAAAAATCTTTTATGCAATATTCTTTTCCACCGGTCTTCCCAGCGGCATCATCACAAACAGCATATACTTTTACTGTCTTTTTCTGTGTCTTCGTATC
>CALXLG010000004.1 GCA_944389135.1 uncultured Alphaproteobacteria bacterium | reverse complement strand
TAATTATAGAATTGAAAAGTGCGATGCGCAAATATTATCTGATGGGGATAATTTTATCAGAATTTTGCACTTTGTCTGCGTCGCGTCGCATAGAAAATTCGCACCCACAGTATTTTTGCCGATAAAAATCAGACGCACGATTAATTTCGCACCGCAATTGTTCGTTCCATTTTATGGGTATGTATTGAATATTTTCCACCCCCCGTCGCGTCACATTCTGTGTCGCGCCACCCCCCGCCGTGTTTCCACCCACGCAAACAGTGTTTGCGCGGGACATGGACGGCGGGGGGCATTCCAACGCCAAATATATCGCATGCAATACAGAATCCATATTTTTAAATATTTCATCATTCCAAAAACGAATGATGCGGTACCCATGTTGGGTTAAAAATTCATCGCGTACGGCGTCATGTGTGCGGTGGCGCGCATCGCCGTGTTGTGCGCCGTCCAGTTCGATAATTAACTTTTTACCCACGCATAAAAAATCAACAACATAGTTGCCAATCGGTGCCTGTTTACGGAAAGAATAATCACGGCGTCCACGCAGATAATACCACAATAATCGTTCTGCATCGGTCATATTGCGTTTTAAATATCGGGATAACGCCAGCGCCCTTTGGGTGTATCTTTTGTCATGTGTCGCATCAGAATGCCCACCGCCCCAGGTACTTGGGGCGGGGGGTGTCATCGCTGGCGATGACGGGGGGTGGGGAAATACATCGTACCCTGCCCTGTCCACTTGTGATTGGTCTTTGTGTCGTGATACACCAAATACAGAAGCCACCGCGTCATATCCATTTTCTTTTGCCCAGCGTCGTGCAAATTCAAATCTGAATTCAAAGCACCGACTGCAACGTGCCCCACGTTCTGGTTCGGTTTCTAAACCACGTACTGCACTGCGCCAGTCTTCGTGATTGTAGTTTCCAACAGCATATTTAACGCCCAAAGATTCACAATATTTTATTTGCTCGTTCAGGCGTTTTGTATATTCTGCAGCGGGAAAAATGTTCGGGTTAAAAAACAACACAACAAAGTCATCAACGTCAGGTATAGTGCCGTCCGCTAATTGCTTTATTGCACCCGCACTGCATGGTGCACAACAAGACATCAGAACCAGTTTCATTTTATTTCCCAAACGCTACCTATTTTTGCATCACTATCCAGTTCTATTATTTCATCTGCATTATTGCCCTGCCCCAGTTCAGCAGCACTGCACATCATACCGAAAGATTCTGTACCCGCAACTGTGCGCTGGGATATCGGTTTTTTCATTGTCGGCAGCACGCAACCAACAGGTGCCAATACGCCAATTAAACCAACACGAACATTTGGTGCGCCACATACAATTTGTAAATTATGATTTGTACCGTCATCAACCGTTAAAATATGCAAGTCATCACGTGATGGATGATTTTTTACTTCGATTATTTTAGCAACAACAGGTTTAACATTGTTGTCTTCTTTTTTAGCATATTTTTCAGTCAACTCTGCAACGCGCGCATCATCAATTCTGGAAAATAAGTTTTCTGGAACAGTGAAAGCTTCGCCGTTTTGAATTCTGCGTTCAAATTCTTTTGGCCAAGACAGGTCGTGCGTGTTGTTAAATACATGCTGTATTTTTTCCGCAGCAGCTGGAATAAACGGTGCAGAAACGCGCGCATACAAGTCTATCAGTTGAAAGCATTCGTTTAGTACTGCACCTGCTTGCTCGGCGTTTCCATTTTTAACAAGCGCCCACGGTTCTTTAACAGTCATATATTCGTTACCGATAGCATACAACGAACGCAACGCAACAACAGCAGCACGGAATTCACACGCATCCAGCGCAGCAGTAAGTTCTGCAATTTTTTCGTTTACTTGTGCGGTTAAAGAAGCATCTAATTCACCTGCATTTGGAACGGTTATCCCAAAGTTTTTATCAGTCAGTTTGCAAACGCGCGAAACAAAGTTGCCCAACATACCATTCAGGTCTTTATTGACGATGTCCGCAAAGCGCGCAAAAGTAAAGTCTGTATCATCTGTTTCTGGTGCGGACGCAATCAGTGCATAACGCCATGCATCAGCGGGCGCAATGCTGACCGCTTCGTCTAAGAACACACCACGCTTTTCAGATTTAGAAAACTTACCACCTTCAAAATTCAAGAAGTTCATCGCTTTTAACTGGTCAACAGTTTTCCAGTTATTTTGCAAAGCTAACTGTTGTTCAGGGAATAAAACCGCATGGAACTTAACATTATCCTTGCCCATAAATTGTGCATAATGACAATCAGGGTTTTTCCACCATGTTTCCCAGTCTTTATTCGCTGCCTGTGATATAGAAACATAACCCCAAGGTGCATCAAACCAAACATAGAAAACTTTATTTTCGTACCCTTCTTTATTTACAGGAATACCCCACGACAAATCACGTGTAATAGAATAGTCCAACAGACCGATTTTCTGCCAACCGTATGCGATACTTTTTGCAGTTTTTGACCAACCACTTGAATGAGTAGTCAACCAATCGTCCCAAAGCTTTTGCGCCTTTGATGCTAAAAAGAACAGATTTTTTGTTGGGCGTAGTTCAATATTACTGCTGCCAGATATTGTGCTGCGTGGGTTTAACAGTTCTGTTGCTTCATATGTCGCACTGCACTTATCACATTGGTCGCCACGTGCCTTTTCATAACCGCACTTTGGGCAGGTTCCAACTAACTGACGGTCAGCCAAGAACATATTGTCGTCAACAGAAAACGGTTGCAGTGTTTCACGTTCTTCAATCAAACCCAGCTCATCAAGACGAGAAAATAAATCTTGGACTAATTTTTCCTGCAATTCTGTATGTGTACGTCCATAAATATCAAAAGATAAGTTAAAATTACGAACCGCACGTAAATGTTTTTCGTAATATTTATTAGAATAATCTATATAAGAAAGCTTTTCCTTCATTGCCCCGACAACAACAGGTGTACCATGTTCGTCTGCCCCGCAAACATATAATACATCACGCCCACATGCGCGACAAAAGCGGGCATATATATCAGACGGCAGCCAGCACCCAATAAGGTGCCCCAAGTGCAATTCGCCATTAACATATGGCAATGCAGAAGTAATAAGATATTTTTGTTTATTGTCAGTTGTCATGTTTATGCCTTTGTTATTTAATAAAAAGGTGCCCAACGGGGCACCCAGGAATCCCGTCAGAAATTTTAGTAAGATTAATTGTACATTCGCATCATTTCTTTTTTCTCAGTTTTTTATAATGGTGGGTGGTATTGGACTCGAACCAACGACCTTTACGATGTCAACGTAACGCTCTAACCAGCTGAGCTAACCACCCAATGTTTTTTCGGTGCTATGTCCAGAAAGCCAACGACCCTACGATGTCAACGTACGCGGCTGACCAGCTGAGCTAACCACCCAAAAATCGCACAAATTATATCAAACAAAATTCAGATTGCAATATTAAATTATGGTGGATATAATTCTAATCGTGGCAGGTGTTCTGCCGCTGGGATTCGCAACCTATTGTCAAGCGTCCGCAGGGACGAAAAAAACTCCAACCCCCGGTTGGAGGGACTTTAAATATATTGAATAAAAGTCGCAATTCTTGACAATTGTTGTGAACCTCCAACCACCTGAATTTTCTGGTGGTTTTTTGTTTAACGTAAAGGAGTAAAAACACCAGAAAAAATAATTTGATATATGATTTATGGGTGGTTATAATACATACCGCAACAGGTGTTCTGTTGCTGGGCTTACAAACCTAGTGAACGCGCTTGATTATCAGGCGAAAATCCAACCAATTGGTTGGAGTGTGCCGAATATATTGAATAAGGCACGCAATTCGTTCAATTGTTTGTAAACTCCAACCACCTGAAATTTCTGGTGGTTTTTTGTTTAACGTAAAGGAGTAAAAACACCAGAAAAAATAAATTGATATGTGGTTTATGGGTGGATATAATATATACCGCAACAGGTGTTCTGTTGTTGGGCTTACAAACCCATTCAATCAGCGCCAGTGATGGCGAAAAATATCTCCAACTAATTGGTTGGAGTGGTCTGAATATATTGAATAAGACCGCAATTTCTGATTGAATTGTTTGTAAACTCCAACCACCTGAATTTTCTGGTGGTTTTATTTTTGAATATCGGGGGTAAAATGACACTGGGTAATGAAATAGAACAAATCCGACAAAAATGTAATATGCCGTTATTTATTGCATATTCTATATTTGATACCGATGAAAATGGTTATCATCAAATTGTGATTGGTCGACAAAAACCCACAGTTTTTCAATTAATAATGTTTATTGATTCCACCCACCACCCAATGAATTGTATAAAATAAAAACAGTTGTTATACACATACTATATTTTATAGTATTTAATACATGAAAGAATACAACTTTTGGGTATATATATTATTTAATGATCGTGCCAAGGCAACATATATCGGGGTTACAAATAATTTAGAACGCAGAATAATTGAACATAAAATGGGACTGGTACCTGGGTACACCAAACAGCACAATATTGACAAACTGGCTTACTTTGAACATTATCAATATATACACGATGCAATTGCACGCGAAAAGGCATTAAAAAAATGGAATCGTGCGTGGAAGTATAGATTAATAGAAACAATGAATCCTGAATGGAATGATTTGGCTGTTGGTTTGACAGAATATATAAAAAATATGGTAAAAATTTAAACATTGTTTTTCTAATATATTATCTTATTTGTCATTCCCGCGTCCGTGGGTCAAAAAACTAATGTTTTTATTGGGTGATAATGCGTGTTTTGTCATTCCCGCGCAGGCGGGAATAGGGACTAAAATAATTATTTAATTAATTAGTATATATCTATGTTTTTTTTCATTAATCTGAAATCTGCGATATAAATTTAATAGACCCTATTCCCGCCTGCGCGGGAATGACAGATAGAGGGGAATTTTCAAAATATAATATTTCTGTTTGCGGTAATAACAAATAATACAAAAAAACACCGGCATTTGCCGGTCTTTTTAATACATTGTTTGTAAAATATGTTTATTTCTTCGGTCCCTGCCCCGCTTTATTCAATTAAATTTGACGACAGATATGCAAAACTTGATTAAAAACACCGGCATTTGCCGGTCTTTTTAATACATTGTTTGTAAAATATGTTTGTTTTTATCCAGACTGGATAACATTTTACCAGAACCGCATGCAACGCATGCCAATGGGTTATCAACCAAGAACGCAGGCAGTCCTGTTGCAGCGCGAATCGCCGCATCTAACCCACGCAGTAATGAACCACCACCGGTCATTGCAATACCAAGGTCCGCAATATCAGCAGATAATTCTGGTGGTGTTAATTCCAACGCCTGACGAACTGTATCAACAATCTTTGTAACTGTTTGTGCCAACGCAGATGCAATTTGTGATTCGGTTATAACTGTTTCACGTGGTGTACCAGATAACAAGTCACGACCTTTGATTTTCATTGTTAATTCGTTGGCTTTATCTTTTGGTGAAATTGCTGTACCTATGCGCTTTTTAATTTCTTCGGCAGTATTTTCACCAATTAACAAATTCTTATTTTTTCTGACGAAATCCATAATATCTAAGTCCATTTGATCGCCAGCCGTACGAACTGCATTTGAATATACGATGCCACCTAATGACATAACTGCAACTTCTGTTGTACCACCGCCAATGTCTAATACCATTGAACCAACAGGTTTTTCAACAGGCAACCCTGCCCCAATTGCAGCGGCAGTTGATTCTTCAACAATATAAACCTTGCGTGCACCAGCAGCATCGGCAGCTTCTTGAATAGCACGACGTTCCACCTGCGTCGCGCATGACGGTACGCATATAATAATTAATGGGGCAGCCAATGGGTTTCTGTGGTGTACTTTACGAATAAAGTATTTAATCATTTCTTCGGCGACTTCAAAGTCTGCAATAACACCATCACGCAGTGGGCGAACAGCAGAAATTGTTCCAGGGGTACGTCCGAACATTTGCTTAGCTTCTGTTCCAACGGCCAAGATTTCTTTACGTCCCAATAATCTGTTTTCAGCAACTGCGACGACAGACGGTTCATTCAACACGATACCGCGTCCTTTTACATAAATAAGTGTGTTTGCCGTGCCTAAGTCTATGGCCATGTCGGCGGAAAAGAATTTCATCAGCCAGTTATACATTTTTCGCCCCTAATGTAGTGATTTTTTTGCACTATAAAGCCTTAATTGTAAAAAATCAAGTTATCCTATATATAAAATTATGCTTTTTTGTTTGATTATTAACATATTTTGTTATTATAAGGGGCATGAGAAATACTATAAAGCTGCATAAAGATTTTTTACCACAAAGTACGGATATCGGTTCACAAACTAGGTGGTTTTATGCCCGTGCAAATATTGCCAAGATACCAGGTGATGCGCGTTATGGTTTGATTGTAACCAAGAAGATGTTTCGTCATGCGGTTGACCGTAATCGTGCAAAGCGCTTATTGCGTGATTGGATATACTTTAACGAAGGGCTTTTGTTGTCCGATTTAGATTATGTTTTTATTGTTCGGGCACCGATACTTACAGCGACCCGTGAAGAAGGTCGTGCGGCAATGAAAAAAGCCCTTAAAAATATTAAAAAGCAATACATTGGAAAAAAGTCCTAATAATTTTTTTATTGTTTTATCCAGAAAAGTTGCAAACGCTATGATACGTGTTTATCAGGTTTGCGTCTCGCCAATTATTGGTGGTCGTGCGGCGTGTCGCTTTACACCAACATGCAGTGAATATACGCGTCAGGCAATTGAAAAGTATGGGGTTGTGCGCGGAATTTGGTTGGGTGTGCGCCGTATAATGCGCTGTAGACCTGGGGGTGGGTTTGGTTATGACCCCGTCCCTTGACAAGTATCTTGATTGTGGTAAAATTCCAGACGCGAATACGAAAAAATTAAGATTATAATATAAAGGATTAGAAAATGTCTTTTCGTGCAACCGTAGAATCCATGTCTAAGATTATGGATGAAATGGGGATAACAGAACTTGAACTAGAACGTCAGTTCCTTTTTGGTGTTTATCGTAAACATATTCATTTATCAAAACAGCAGGCTGCGGCAGTTGCAATGCCGAATTTCCCAGTCGCAACGGAATCTAAGAATACAAACAGTGAACCTTCTGAGAAAGCAATCAATGGTTATGCGTTAAAATCACCAATGGTTGGTGTCGCATATCTTGCACCAGAACCAGGTGCAAAACCTTTCACGGCGGTTGGTGCACAGATTAAAGCTGGTGATACAGTTGCTTTGATAGAAGCAATGAAAACATTCAATCCAATCAAGTCTGATAAAGACGGTATTGTAAAAGAAATTTTAGTTTCTGACGGTCAGGCTGTTGAATTTGATCAACCAATAATTGTTATTGAATAAATAAAATGTCTCAGATAAAAAAAGTTTTAATTGCCAATCGTGGCGAAATTGCGCTGCGTATAATTCGTGCGTGTCGCGATATGGGTATTCGTACTGTGGCGGTTTATTCAACTGTTGATAAAAACGCGATGCATGTACAGTTGGCAGATGAATCTGTTTGTATTGGGCCAGGGCCTTCAAAAGATTCTTATCTTAATGAATCAGCTATTTTAACTGCGGCGTTGTTAACAAACGCAGATGCGATTCATCCAGGGTATGGGTTCTTATCAGAACGTGCAGACTTTGCGCAAAAGGTTGAACAGCATGGTTTAATCTGGATTGGACCGTCTGCAGCAATGATTGAGAAAATGGGCGACAAGGTTAACGCAAAAAGAACTGCAATTGAATGTGGTTTGCCTGTTGTACCGGGGTCTGACGGGGCAGTTACTTCTTTAGAAGATGCGCTTTCTTGGGCTGAAAAAATTGGGTATCCTGTTATGTTAAAGGCTGCGGCTGGTGGTGGTGGTCGTGGTATAAGACCTGTTATGTCTGCCGAAGAAATGCCGGCGGCGTATCAGATTACAAAGCAAGAAGCAAAATCTGGCTTTGGTGATGACACATTATATATGGAAAAGTTATTGTTGCATCCAAGACATATTGAATTTCAAGTCTTGGGTGATAAACATGGTAATGTCGTTATATTCGGTGAACGTGATTGCTCGTTGCAGCGCAAGAATCAGAAAGTTATGGAAGAATGTCCAGCTGCGATTCTGACGCAAAAGCAACGTGATGATATGATAGAAATTTGTAAGACGGCCGCAAAGAAAATGGGTTATACAAACGCTGGTACGTTTGAGTTTATGTTTGAAGGTGGTAAGTTTTATTTCTTAGAAATGAACACACGTTTGCAGGTAGAACATCCTGTAACTGAAATGGTTTATGGGGTTGACCTTGTTCGTGAACAGATACGTGTTGCTGCTGGTGAAAAATTGGGGTACACACAATCTAATGTTGTTCCACACGGGCATGCAATTGAATTTCGTATAAATGCCGAAGATCCAGAAACGTTTATACCTAATCCTGGTAAGATAACGCTATATGCACCGTCTGGTGGTATGGGGGTACGTGTAGACAGTGCGGTTTATACTGGCTATACAATTCCACCAACATACGATTCAATGATTGCAAAATTAATTGTTCATGCACCAAATAGACCTGCGTGTATAATGCGTGCAACGCGTGCATTGGATGAATTTGTAATCGAAGGTGTAAAGACAACAATTCCTTTACAGCAAAGATTATTAAAGAATAAAGATGTAAAGACATTAAATTTTGATAATCACTGGTTGGAAACATATCTGCGTGGTGAAAAAGAACAAGAAACCGAAAAAGCAGATGTGCAGGAAGTGCAACAAAAGTCAGAAAAGAAGAAAACTGTAAAAAGAAAGAAATAAAAACCGGCGTTTGCCGGTTTTTTATACGTTTTTTATAAATTGCGCAAAAGTTTTTTTGTTGATAATATTCCCAGTATAAAAGGAGAAGATATGAAAAAACTTTGCCCCGTTTTTTTATTTTTTATGTTTATGTCTGCCCCATTATATGCATCAAGCTTGGTTTTAACTTATAATGGTAATACTTATTTTCCACAAGAAGATTTAGCAACCGCACCTATAGGGAATTTGGTTGGTATATCAGATATAAATTATACATGGGATTTGGTAAGTGGTAAATTGACGTCATCTCAAACAGAATGGATTTCTGATGGAATGGGGGGACAAAATAAAGCTGCTTACGAAGCTAATTTTGATTGGGGCAAGTTAACCCCGGATAAGCTGGATAGTTTTTTGCCGTATGAAGGTTGGCCTGATGCGGCAGAAAGTTTTAGAAACCAGTTATCTGGTTTAGAACCTAAAAGTACAAACTATTCTAAGTTTGATGTTATCAACGCGCTAAGTAGTAATAATACGATAATTAATTCTGTTCAAAATAGATTGAATACATCTGGTGGGTCTATTTGGGCTCAGACAGTTTACAATAACCTTAAAGAACTTGAAAACAGTGGATATTCAAGTAGTTCTATGGGGCTTGTATTTGGGGCAGACGGAAAGGTCAGCGATTCTGTTAAAGTTGGTGCCGGGGTATATATTGATGAATCTAAATTATCTTTTAATGAGTCTGATGCAGATGTTTCTAATTATATCGGTGTTGTTTATGGGCAATATAGAAAAAATGCGTTTTTTATAAACGGTATTGTTAATTATGGAGTGTCAGAATATAACGAGTTAAATGCGGAAAATAAAATAGATGGTTATAACGCTAATTTATCTGTTGGATATAATATAACAAGCGGGCTTGTTGCAGAAGTTGGCGCACGATATACACATGTGAATCCGTACGACTATAAGTATAGTGATAACTATCATATAAAAACCGAACAAAGTGATTATGTTACAATAAACCCGGGTATAAGATATTCAAAAAGCATTAGTATATTTAACTTATCCGCTAATTTAAATGCGTCATATTTAGCATATAATGATATTGGTGATAGGACAGAAGTTTTGTTTGATACTTATGAAATCAAAGTTATACGGGGTGAAGAACAAAACAAGTTCGGTATAGAAGGAGGAGTTAACCTAGGTATTAATTTAGGTGTGGTTTATGCAAATCTTGGATACGATTATATTCGCAATGTGTATTATACCGACAGCAGTGTAAAATTATCATTAAGAACAGCTTTATAAAAAAACCGGCGTTTGCCGGTTTTTTTATTTATTTCTATTTTTTCTAAATTCATCCAATGATACAACCCGACCTGTATCAGGAACAGAGTCTGGCTTTTCATCCAGTGGTAATTCCATATCATTATCTGCAGCAGCAGCGCCTTTTGGATGAAATGACAACATAAAATCAACAGATGGGTCTTTGAATTCAACAAGTGCAGAAAAAGGTACCCTGATAAAGAAAGGCCTGCCGTCAAAAGTCAATTGGACGCCAAATTCTTTGTCGGATACATGCAAATTATTATAAGAATATTGCAAGACAATTGTCATTATATCGGGATATCTGATACGTAAAAAATCAGGTAAAACCACCCCAGGGGCGCGTGTCTTAAATGTTATAAAAAAGTGAGTGCCGTCCCCAAGCCCATTGAATTGAGCATGAATAAGGGCGTCTTTTACAACAGATTTTAATGCGTTGTCTAATAAGTTTTGATAATCAATCTTGCTCATTTGCGTTCTCCGCGACAAGTATATTATTTATCATACCGTCCTTGCAAGCAACAAATACAGCATCGGGAACATCGGCAAAAACATTTGGATCCAAACCTGTTGCCCAAACTTGTGCATTTGCTGCCCCCAGACTTAAGAATAAGCGCTTTCTTGCGTCTGCATCCAAGTGCGCAGCAGCTTCGTCTAACAGTATAAGCGGTTGATAACCTGTCTTGGTATGAATAAGTTTAGCGTGTGCTAAAATTAAATCTAATAATACTGTCTTTTGTTGACCTGTACTGGTTAAGTTTACGGGCAGATTTAATTTTTTATTAAATACACCAAAGTCCGATTTATGTGGCCCGTCCAGAATCATTTTATCGCCCAGCAATTCCCGGTTTTTTTGTAAATATTCTAGGTATTTTCTTTCTGCCTCAGCGGCATTACAGCCACCAATTAGCATTGATTCAACAAGACCAGAAACAGTTACACCACTGTTTTCTAAAAAATAATTAATTTCGCCGGCATATTGAATTCTTGCACTGGCAACGGCAACTGCAACACCCGAAATTTGTACATCTAATGCATCAAGCCAGTTTTTATCGCCCCCGTTTTTAAGTGCGAAAGCACGTTCTGATATAAGCTTTGATAATCTTGCCACCCTGCCCGCGTGTGACGCATCAAAATTGGAAACCAGCCTATCAAAGAAAGCCCGTCTGTCTGATGCCGCATCAAGGAAGATTCTATCTTCTTTTGGTGTTAGCCATATTACACGAATATGCGCGGATAAGTCAGATAATGGGGCCGAATCGCCGTCTATCTTTGCACGCCTGTTGGCGTCATTTGGTTGAAAATATACGGAAAGTTCTGTATCGTCGGTTAAACCCGCAAAAACAGAAAAGCAGCCGTCCCCGTCAAAGCGGGCAATTTCTGACATTGTTGCACCTCGCATACCACGGTCGCCGCCCAACATAGATACAGCTTCTAAGATTGCTGTTTTCCCAGCCCCATTTGGACCAGTAATTATGACGTTTTTATGACCATGCGTTTTTATTCTGCATGTAATATGGTTTCTAAAATTAGAAAGGCTTATTGTTTCAATCATCAGAAAATATGGAGGCCTGGGTCGGAATCGAACCGGCATACAAGGATTTGCAGTCCTCTGCATAACCACTCTGCCACCAGGCCATTAACATTGTGCAACTATACTACGCAAAAAAAAATTGTAATTCAACAGAAAAATTATATTATATTTGTGGTATAATATCTTGAATTAATAGAGAGAGTGTTAATGAAAAAGTTATTGTGTTTGTTGTGTCTGCTGCCGACACAACTGTGGGCGATGCAAGATTGTATGTCTATGAACGAGGTTCCTGCAGGTAAATTAACTTTACAAGAAGTTATTGAATTGGGTTTATGCAGAAATCCAGAGACAGCATCGGCTTATTTGTCTTTGGAATCCGCAAGGTTTAGCAAAAACGCCGGGTATGCACAATATTTGCCAAGCGTTAGTGCTTCGGGTTCTGCAAGCTTACCTTATAGAAACAAAGAGTGGTCTGATTGGTCGTATAGTGCTTCTATTTCAGCATCGTACCTGATTTTTGATTTCGGGAAAAGACTGTCTGATGTAAATCAATTAATCTCAACATGGCGTGCAACAGGTTTTGATTACAGTGAATCGGTTCAAAATTACGTTTATGGGATAATCGGTGCGTATTATGCATTATTAAATGCTGATGCAGACGTGTTCACGGCAGAGTCTTTAAGAGTTGTTGCACAAACCGCGAAAGATACTGCGGATACAAAATATAAAGCAGGTGTTGTTGCCAAAGCAGATGTTTTAAAAGCGGATACTACATTGGCTAGTCGTATTTTGGACTTAGAACGTGCAAAAAATAATCGTGAAATTGCAAAAGGGACCTTGCTTTCAAAATTATCTTTCTCTGCAAATCAGGATATAGAAATTGCAGATATGCCGGCAGAATTTGGTACGGAATCAGAAAATAAAAACATAGATGAACTTATTGCGCTGGCCGAAGAAAAGCGCCCCGATTTGCTTCGTGCTTCTGCAAACAAAGATGCCGCATGGCATCGTAGAAACAGTGCGTTTCTAAGTAATTTACCAAGCATATCTGCAAGTGGAAGTTTGTCTTGGAATAATACACCGTCAGATGTATTTAATGCCGGTCAAGATAATATTAGTGGTAGTATAGGAATTCGTGCGTCTATGCCGATTTTTGCAGGTTTTGCGAATGTTTATAATGTTCGTTCTGCTCAGGCAAATTATGAACGCGCAAAAGAGCAAGAACGTGCCACAAAAGACGCGGCTGTTTTAGACGTATTTACTGCTTATCAGAATTATAAAACTGCGCAGACAGTGTTAAAGCAAACACAGACTTTGCTGGCGTCTGCAAAAGAGACAGAAAATGTAACGGCAGGCATGTATAAAGTTGGTAAAGCAACAATGTTAGATTGGCAGACTGCTTTGGCAGACTTGGCAGATGCACATAAACAGAATAATGCTGCGAAGTACGATTTATTCACTAAACGTGCGGCGTTGGCTTTGGCAATAGGAGATATAAAAGACGGTTTAATGGAGGAAGAAGAAAATGAATAAAGATGCACAAACTAAAAAGGGTTTATGGTCTTGGGTAAAACGCCGTAAATGGTGGCTGATATTATTTGTAATAGTTGCTGGCGGTATCGTTTATTTTATGAGTGGTAATGATAGTGCACAAAATACTGGTTTTGCAACAGCAACCATTACTCGTGGCGATTTGCGTCAGGTTGTGACTGCGACTGGTGAAATACAGCCATTAAACACAATTAATGTGGGTTCACAGGTAAGCGGTACAATTGAAGAAATTTTTGTAGATTATAATTCGCAAGTTAAAAAGGGTGATGTTTTATTAAAAATAGAACCGTCTGTTTTACAAGCGTCTGTTGATGAAGCTTATGCTTCTTTAGTAAGCGCCGAATCCCAACGCAATTATGCAAAAAGTGAATATGAACGTAATAAGATTTTGTTTGATGACGGTTTTATTGCACGTGCGGAATTAGAACAATCTCAAACAACATATGAACAGGCGGAGCAGACCGTAAATCGTATGAAATCTCAGTATGATAGAGCCGTTACGAATTTAGGCTATGCTACAATTACTTCACCTGTTGACGGTACGGTAATTTCACGTCAGGTTGACGTTGGACAGACTGTTGCGGCGTCTTTCCAGACACCTGATTTATTCGCAATTGCGGAAGATTTATCAAAAATGCAAATTGAAACAGCTGTATCAGAGGCTGATATTGGTATGATAACCGAAGGTCAGAAAGTAACATTTACTGTTGATGCATATCCAACACAAACTTTTGAAGGTGAAGTTCGCCAGATTCGTTTGTCGCCAACAATTACATCAAACGTTGTTGTTTATACGGTTGTTATTGATGTAGATAACAGCGATTTGCGTTTAAAACCTGGTATGACTGCTTTTGTTACAATATTGATATCAGAAAAGGATGATATCTGGAAAGTTCAGAATTCTGCTCTTATTTTACGCAGCTTTGACGGTATTGTCGAGGATGCAGGTGAAGCAACACCAAAAACTCATTTAGCAATTCTGCGTGATGTAAACGGTGTTCAGACGGTCGTACTGGTGCCATATGAAAAAGGACTGGTTACAGCGACAGAAACAGAAATTATTTCTGATGATATACAAGAAGGGGATAGAGTCATTATTGGCAGATATGGTCAAACTTCTTCGTCTTCGTCAAGTGTACGTATGGGTCCACCAAGGTAAAAACAAAAAACCGGTGAAAACCGGTTTTTAATTATTTTTTATAAAAATTTTTGTTTCAAATGATATAATCTTTTCGTAAAGAGAGAGTGGTTTATGAAGAAAAATAAAGAACAAATAAACATAATATCAATGGACAAAATCTGTAAAAGTTTTCCTGTTGAAATGGGGGGCGAACAACAGGTTTTATTTGATATCACATTTGATGTAAATCAAGGTGAATTCGTTTCTATTATGGGACCATCTGGCAGTGGCAAATCTACGTGTATGAATATAATTGGTGCATTAGATACTCCGACAAGTGGTACATATAAACTGTATGGTAAAGATGTGACACATCTTTCTGCGGACGAATTAGCCATAGTTAGAAATGAATATGTTGGTTTCGTATTTCAGCAGTTTAATTTGCTTTCAAAGCGAAGTGTTTTAGACAATGTAATGTTGCCATTGATGTATCGTGGGCTACCTATGGAAGAAAGATTGCATCGTGCACGCGAAATGTTAAAGCGTGTAGGGTTAGAAAATTTTGAATCTTATTTACCTACGCAATTATCTGGTGGTATGAAGCAACGTGTGGCAATTGCACGTGCATTGGCGGGTAATCCAAAGTTAATTTTGGCGGACGAACCAACGGGGGCTTTGGATAGTAAAATGGGTAATGAAATTCTGACTTTTTTCAAGAAATTAAACGAAGAAATGGGTATAACGATTGTAATGATTACTCATGAATTTGAAATTGCGCAATACTCTAACCGTTTAATACATATTTATGACGGCAGAATAACATACGATGGCAAAGTCCCAAAAGATGAAAAAGTATTATTAAAACATACAGGAAAATAGGTATAAACATGACATTTAATGACATTTTAAAAGAATCTTGGTTGTCCATCAGTGGAAATAAGATTCGTTCGTTTTTAACAGTTCTTGGTATTGTTATCGGTGTTATGGCGGTTGTTATAATGGTCGCTGTTGGTGAAACTGTATCCAAGCAGATAAATGACCAGTTTTCTTCGCTGGGTACAAATACCATAATGATACGTGCTGGTGCAGCACAAAGTGCCGGCGTTAGAACAGGAAATCGTCAAACATTAACGATTCAAGACTCAGAATTTATTGCGCAATTACCAGATGTTGCGGCGGCCAGCCCCGTACAAAATGCAGCAGCGCAGGTAATTTATGGTAACCAAAACTGGTCCTCTTCTATGGTCGGGGCGTATCCAGGTTATGCGACTGTTCAGAATTTGGAAATGAAGTACGGAACGTTTTTTGATCAGTCGGCAGTTCGTAATGCATCTACATACGCTGTAATTGGACCACAAACAGCAGAAGAATTGCAAATGCCAGAGAACCCTGTTGGCGAGGTAATTCGTATTCAGAACATGCCTTTTGTGATTATAGGGGTTACCAAAGAGCGCGGTGATTCTGCTATGGGCAGCCAAGACGACATGGTTATAATACCTATAACGACATTAAAGAAACGTTTGCAAGGTAGTCGTTTTCCTAATTCTGTAAATATGATTACGTTGAAACTTTATGCAGATGCGGATAACAACCTTGCAATCGAGCAAATGACTGCTTTGCTAAGAGAAAGACATAAACTGGCAGATGATGAAGAAGATGATTTTCAAATTATGGATATGAAGCAGGTTATGGAGGCAATGAATACCGTTACTGGCTATATGACAATGTTATTGATTGCAATTGCCGCAGTATCTTTATTGGTCGGTTCAATTGGTATTATGAACATGATGCTTGTATCTGTTGCAGAACGTACGCATGAAATAGGTATACGTAAAGCAATCGGGGCACGTGAAAGACATATAATAACGCAATTCTTGTCCGAATCTATATTGATTTCGTTTATCGGTTCTATTGCAGGTATGCTATTAGGTGTTGGTTTATCACAAGGAATCGGTAGATTCGTTCTTGGATATTCTGTTCCGTTTAGTGCGTGGCCAGTAGTTGTTTCTGTGGGGGTTGCGGTTGTTGTTGGTCTTGCATCTGGCGTTGTGCCAGCTAGAAAAGCGGCTAAATTAAACCCAATAGATAGTCTGAGACATGAGTAAAAAAAAACCGGCTTTTGCCGGTTTTTTATATATTTAATTTTTTTAACATTTCTTTTAATATAGGTGTATCAACATTTAATGCCCCTGCTCGTCTTATAAGACCATGCAGCGCAAATATCCCTTCTACTGTTCCTTCTGGCTTTTCACCGCGTGCTATTGCCATGCCACCAGCAAAGTTTCTGCTGGTTGCGGATGTCGCTGATAAAAACAAGTCGCCTATTCCGCACAAATCTAAGAACGTTTTCATCTGTGCGCCACTTGCTAATCCTATGTTCATAACTTCGTTCCATGCAAGAGTAAATATCATTGCACGTTCGTTTTCACCGCCAGATGCTACAGAGTTATACCCACAAATAAGGGCAACAGCATTTTTTCCAACGCCACATACTTCTGCACCTATTACATCGTTGCTGGTGGTTAAATGTAATTTATTTAATATTTGTTTGCCTGCATTGATTGCGATTTCTGTTCCCGCCAGTGTAGAGCCCGTTGGAACACCACGTGCAACTTCTGCCGCAAATTGTGGACCTGATAATACGCCAAAATTAACAGCAGCAGGCAGTTCTTTTTTTATTATTTCTGACATAAAATCGCCAGTAGAACTTTCCGCACCCTTGGTGCAAATAATTATTGGCTGATTGTTATAAAAAGCCGCTGCTTTTTTAATTGTTTCGCGAAAATATGCGGCAGGTGTAACAATTAACCATGCATCACAATCTTGTAAATCAGATAAATTTGATGTAACAGACCAGTTATTAGGTTTTTCAACACCATCAAAATTTTTATATTCACCGTCATAAGACCATAATATAACATCTGCGCCACCACGTGCTGAGATAAAAGATAACGCAGTTCCCCACGCCCCTGCCCCTATTATACCGACTTTCATTTTACTTTCCTTAGTTTCTTTTTAAGTTCTGGAACAATTGTTAAACCATCGTCTGATAATTCAATTGCACGAATATAGGCATCTCGTGCAAGTTTTTTATTTCCTGTTTTCATATATAAATCGCCCAACTGTTCAAACAAAGATGAACAAGTCATAGCAATTTCACCAACGCGTGATAATAAGCTAAGTGCTTCTTCGGGGCTTTCCCTTACTGCAACAACGTATCCAAGGGTATCCCATGCAAAAATATCTGTCGGATTTTGCTTCACAAGCATCATTGCGTAATCGTATGCGTTTTCTATTTCACGGTTTTGCGCTGCCCATATTTTTGCCTGTAAAGATAGTATTTCACTATCTAAAGGTAAAACAACGGACGCTTCGTGTAGGTCTGCTTGCGCTTTATCTAAATCGTCAAAAACGTAATATATTTGTGCCCTGCTCTTTAAGAAAAAAGCACGCCCTATTTCGTTCAAATTTTCGTGTTCCAATGCCATATTTATAATTTTTAAAGCATGGCGCTTATTGCCGTTTTGTATATGATAAGCGATTAATTTATTTACTGCAGGAACAAAAAGCGGATTCTTTTTTACAGCACGTTCCAAAGTGCGAATGTCCCCGTTTTTTTCTGCAATGCGTAGAACAGAAAACAAATAGAAAGGGCTTTCTGGTTCAAGTTGCTTAAAATGCTTTTTGTAATCACCTGCATTATTATAAAAGAATTGTCCTAGATAATAATTTATTGCATCATTTTCTGCGTCAAAACTGGGGCCTGTAATTTGTGCAAAGCGTAGTAATAATATTGCCAAGTCAGAATACATCATTATTTGTGTGTGCGAAACGTTCTGAATTAAACTAAACGCCAGCGCGTTCTTATAACCAGAATATAAAGACCAATCTGGTACATTGTTATAATCTGACATGAACATACCACCTGGGCGCGCAATAAAACTGTCGCGTAATGCGTTTTCTGCGTCTGTCATATTATTGTGGCGGTAAAACGACATTACATATAAGTAGTCGTTAATATTCATAAAATCTACATGAACTTTGGCAAAATATTCTGCTGCTTTTTCTGCATCGCCTTTTTCTGCATAGATTTGACCACGCACAAAATCTTTCCAAGAGTTATTTGTAGGCAAATCGTCTATAAATTTTAATGCGTCTTTTTCGTGCTCTGTCGCAACAGAAGACCAAATTCTTAGTGGTGCGGCAAGTGCTGACTCATCTTTTTTATGACGATTATACAATTCTTTCCAATTGTCTTTAGTCAGAAGGTAAGCATCATAAATAAGACGAGAAGCTGTCGCTTTTTCGTCTTTTAGAATTTCTACCTCTTCTGGCATTTTGCCGCTAAGAAATTCTGAAATAAACTTAGTATTTTGTACAATTGTATAGTTAACGTCTTTTAATTCTGCCGAGAATTTAGCAGCATTTTCAAAGTCATTGACATAAATAGCATGCTGTGCGGCAAGAAATGCACCATACTTAGTTGTTGGATAAATATTGTTAATCGATGCATTGTCTTTTTGGTTGTGGTACCATAAGGCACCCCCCATTACTGCAATAACGGCAACCAATGCAATGCCTGTAAATAAAGATTCTGCTTTTTTCATGTGAAAGTTATGCTACAATAATCTTTATGAATAATAAAGAGAAATTTATTTTATATGCACAATTGCTGCGCGAATGGTCAAAACGAATAAACTTGGTCGCCCCCAGCACTTTAAATGACATTGAAAACAGGCATTTTGCTGATTCGGCGCAGCTTGCTGACGTCTTGCCTAAAGATGTTAATGTTATAGATTTGGGCAGTGGTGCGGGCTTTCCTGGGGTTGTACTTGCAATACTTGGATGGAATGTTGTTTGTATAGAATCTATCGGTAAAAAAGCGGCGTTTTTAAATGCGGTTAAAATGTCTTTGTCGTTGGATAATTTGACGATTTATAATGGACGCGTGGAAAATTATGTGGCTGCCCTGCCCCGAAAAAATAAAAATATTGTGTTTACGGCGCGTGCGTTTGCACCATTGGTAAAAATTTTAGATTATGTTGCTAAAACAAAATGCCGGCTTTTTTTATTAAAAGGCCGGGAAATAAAAACAGAAATTGATACGGCACAAAAAAAGTATAAGTTTGATTATAAATTGATTCCGTCAAAAACCGGCGATGGGTTTATAATAATTATTGAAAATGTGCAGTAATTTCATATGAAACAAAATATAACTTATTGCTTTTAGCTGTTTTTTATTAAAATGCCGGTTTTTGTACTTTTATTATGTTATGTAATAATGTTTTTATTTCATATGAAATTTTGGATAATGTATTGTTTTAAGTATATTTTTATTTTTTTAAATATAATTTTCTTGACGTGTGTGGTGTGTTTTTTATATTCTATTTTTGTTAGAAATTTTTAATACTTGTTTGGAAGGAAAGTATGACGAAAATAATAGCTTTTGCAAATCAAAAAGGTGGTGTTGGGAAAACAACAACTGCGATTAATATAGCCGCGTCATTGGCAGCAATTAAAAAAAGAGTTCTTTTAATAGATTTAGACCCACAGGGAAATGCCGGAACAGGACTTGGCTTTGTTCGTGCTTCACATCGTCAGAGTGTTTATGGCGTTATAATGGGGACTGCAAATGCGGCAGATAATATATTGTCTACTGCGGTGCAAGGATTGCATATTTTACCGTCTTCTATGGCTTTGGCCGGTGCAGAAGTTGATTTGTTGGATATTGAAAATCGTGAATACAGATTGCGTGATGCGTTAAGACCTATAATGGAACATTATGATTATATATTGTTAGATTGTCCACCTGCGTTAGGTTTCTTGACTTTGAATGCTTTAACAACGGCAAATCATGTAATTATTCCGTTGCAGTGCGAGTTCTATGCATTGGAAGGTATAAGTCATCTGATAAATTCTATTAAAGAAATAAAAAATAAATGGAATCCAGAATTGGATATTTTAGGTGTGTTGTTGACGATGTATGATAAAAGATATGGGTTGACGCGCGCTGTAGAAGATGATGTTAGAAGTACTTTCGGTGATAAGGTTTTTAAGACTGTTGTTCCAAGAAATGTTCGTGTGTCAGAGGCGCCAAGTCATGGAAAGCCGGCCTTGTTTTATGATTTTAATTCTTCGGGTGCACAGGCTTATTTACGTGTTGCAACAGAAGTTGTTCAAAAAATTGAAAAAGAGGTTCAGTAATGTCAAAGTTTGGATTAGGACGTGGCTTGGCAGATTTAAAAGAAGAAATGGGAAGTGTTCCAGATATTTCAATTTTAACTGGCAGTGAACGTGTGGTTGTTAAACAAATTCCATTGGTGCAAATTGGGGCAAATCCCGACCAGCCACGTAAAACTTTTTCTGATTCTGAATTAGCCGAATTGGCGGCATCAATAAAAGAAAAAGGTGTACTGCAACCAATATTATTACGTTCTGTAACAGGACGACCGTATATGTATGAAATTGTTGCAGGTGAACGGCGTTTTCGTGCCAGTAAAATGGCTGGTTTGAATGAAATACCTGCATTAATAAAAAATATAACGAATGAAAACGCAATGGAAATTGCGTTGATAGAAAACGTTCAACGTGAAAACTTGAATCCAATAGAAGAAGCGGCTGCGTATGAAAACCTGATGGATAAATGTGGCTATGAATTAGCGGATGTTTCAAGGCTTATTGGCAAATCAGAAAGTTATATAAGAAATTCTTTGCGTTTGATTGCATTACCGGCAGAGGTAAAAGAAATGGTAGAGCAGGGGAAGATATCGGCATCTCATGCTAGAACGATTGCGGTTGCAGAAAATCCCGTTGCGTTGGCGCATGAAATTATTGCGAATAAGATGTCTGTCGCAGAAACCGAAAAAAAGGTAAAAATATCTGCTAGGTCAGTAAAAAGTCGTGCGCATAGTTCAAATACAATAGATGCGGATACTGTAAAGGATATAGAAAACAGAATAAAGTCCGTATTAGGTGTGCCTGTTAAACTTCAAGAAAAGCGTGGTGGGGCAGGGCAAATAGTTCTTTCGTTTGCAACGCGCATGCAAATGCAAGAATTAATTGAAAAGTTAACCAAATAAAAACACCGGTATTTACCGGTGTTTTTATTATGTTTTTTATACAACAATTATTTTACTGTTGTTGTAGCATTACGGTTCCATTTCCAGACTTCTTCGCCTGTACCTTTTACTAATGGACGTTCTTTACCGTAAGAAATTGTAGAAATACGTTTAGAATCAATACCGTCTTCTACCAAAACTTTCTTTGCAGCATTTGCACGGCGTGCGCCCAAAGCTAAGTTATATTCTGTTGAACCACGTTCGTCGCAATTACCAGCAATTTGGATTTTTGTTTCTGGGTGGCTCTTCATATACAAAGATTGACCCAACAGATTATTCTGTGCGTCTTCTGATATTTCAGATGAGTTAAACGCGAAGAAAACGCGTTGATCGTTCAAATCAGCTGGTTCAACAATGCTAGAACCACCACAAGCGGCCAACATACCTGCAACACCAGCCAACAAAGCAAAGTTTTTAATTTTCATGAAAATACTCCCTTGAGTTTTTGTTGCTCGTGTTTTAGTCTATAATAAAAGGTTGAAAAAATCAAGGGAAATCAAAAGTGAGTAATGTTGATTTACAAGATTTAGTTCTGGCTGGTGTACGTTGGGAATTGACAGATAATTCGTTTATGGTTAAAACACAAAATGTTTTATCTGATGCAAATGGCGATAAAAAGAATATAGATATTGCTTTGTCTACCAGAACACAAACGTCTATTGTGCCACCTGTTATGCCAATTGCGCCTATGTCTGTAGATACTGCGGCGGCTATGGCGGCACGCCCAAATGATATGGCGGCACTTAATAGAATGATTGCTGAATTTAACCATCCGTTACGTGCGGGGGCAACGAATGTTGTTTTACCACATGTCGCAAGTAACCCTAATGGTTTGGTTATAATCACAGATGTACCCAGCAGCGAAGATGATGCAAGTGGTAAGATTTTGTCTGGTGGGGCAGGTGATTTGTTAGACAAAATGCTGATGGCAATTGGTATGACGCGTGAAAATGTGTCTATTTTGCCGTTGATATTTTGGCGAACACCTGGTGGAAGAACGCCTAATAGAAGTGAATTAGATTTAGCAAAACCGTTTGTTAAAAAAGCACTAAATCTTTTAAATCCGCATGTTTTATTAACGTTAGGTACTTTGGCGGCAATAGAAATTGCTGGTGTGGCTTTGCCTAAAAGTCATGGCGAGGTTATAAGCTTAGATTCTGGTGCGGTTTGTGTTCCAATATTTCATCCAAATTATTTGATGTTAAAACCAACAGCAAAAAGAGATGCATGGACAGCATTGCAAACAGTGCAAAATTTGTTGAAAAGTTTTGATTAATAGTTAATAATTTCCGCATAAATCAAAAAGGAGTATACCATTAAACCAACATTTAACCGTGATAATCGTCGGGACATGGGACCACGTATAAACAATCGTATATTTGCAAAAGCGGTGCAAGTAATTAGTGCAACTGGTCAGAATTTGGGTGTTATGCCAACAGCGCAGGCTTTACAGTTGGCTGCAGATGAAGGGTTGGATTTAGTAGAACTAAATGCAAATGCAGATGCACCTATTGTTAAGATAATGGATTACGGCAAGTTTAAGTACGAACAAAAAAAGCGTGCCAGTGAAGCCAGAAAAAATCAGAAGACAGTTGAAGTCAAAGAAGTTTGGGTAAAACCTTTTATTGAAGAAAATGACTTGAACATAAAGTTAAAAAAAGTTTTTGAATTCTTAGGCGAAGGCAATAAGGTAAAAATTTCTGTTATGACGCGTGGGTCAAAAAAAGTTTTGGCGCGTGGAAAAGATGCAATTCCTGAATTGTTTGCCAGAATATTAGAGTTAGTCGGTGATAAAGGGACATTGGAAACTAAGTCAAAACCAGACGAAAGAACAAAGTCTATATTGATTGCACCGGCAAAATAAAAATCCCCGTTTTATACGGGAATTTTTTTTATTTCATTTGCGTTTTTTATTTTAATTTTGTATGTTCTCTAATAAGAAAAAGGGACGTGTTATGGACGATAAAAAGTTATCTTTTGAAGAAGCGTATAAACAATTAACAGAACTTGTAAAAAAAATGGAAGCAGGGGAGTTGTCTTTGGCTGATTCTGTTGCTGCGTATGAGCAGGGCATAAAATTAAAAGCTTATTGTGAGCAGTTGTTAAAAGAAGCAGAGTTAAAAATAGAAACGTTGAAGGTAAGTACACAAGCATAAACGGAATTTGTCGTGGCGGATAAAAGTAAATTAACCCCAGTAATGCAACAATATGTTGATATGAAAGCGGAAAATCCGGATGCGTTGTTAATGTTCCGCTTGGGTGATTTTTATGAGGCATTTTTTGAAGATGCTAAAATAATAAGCGAAAATTTAGGTTTAGTTTTAACTCAACGTGGTACGGACGGTGACGGTGAAAATATACCAATGTGTGGTATTCCTTGGCATGCAGCGGATAATTATTTTGGACGTCTTGTCAGGGCAGGGTTCAGGGTTGCACTGGTAGAACAAATGGAAACGCCGGCCGAAGCCAAGGCGCGTGGTCATAAATTTATTGAACGAAAAGTAATTCGTGTATTAACGCCAGGTACGTTGACAGATGAGAATTTATTAACGCCAAAGAACTCAAATTTCTTGGTATCTGTTGTTGCTTTGCTGGACGGAAAATTTGATATTGCAGGGTGCGATATTTCAACGGGTGAGTTCTTTGTTGGGCAAACTGCAGATGTTTTGGATGATTTGGTTCGAATTAATCCTGCAGAAGTTATTTATCCAGAAGCTTTGGCGGAAGAAAAAACAATAATGCATCTGCGTGATGTTTTCAAAACAACCCCTGTTTATGAAAAGTTATATAGACGTGCTGATATCGGACAGATTGTTTCAAAGGTTTTTGGTGGCACGGTTCGGACAGACGATGATATACAAAATTCTCAAAGTGCAGTGGCATTGCTTGCGGGGTATTTGTTTAATACACAGCGTGGCGCATCAATTGCTTTTCGTGCACCATATGTTTATAAATCTGGCCGACAACTGTTAATAGATTCTGCGACTTGGAAAAGTTTAGAAATAGATGCGCCAATTAATGACGGTGGAACTTGTTTGATAGATGTTTTGGATAATACAAAAACAGCGGCAGGTGCTAGAAAATTACGTTCTTATTTGCGTACATTGTCTGGTGATATTGGCGAGATACAGCGCCGTCAAGAACATATCGGGCACTTTTTGATAAATCCAGATGTGATGACTAGTGTCGCTGCTATGTTGTCATCTGTTCCAGACGTTGGGCGCAGTTTATCAAGATTATTAGCAGGGCGCGGTACACCACGTGATATGCGTCATATTGCAGACTTTTTAATAGAATTACCGAATGCAAAAATGCTGGCGACCCGCTTGGACGCTAATTTTGCTGCTAGGTTTTCTGAAATTAAAACGCATGATAATTTGGCGGCAGAGTTAAGTTCTGCACTGGCAGATGAATTACCGACATTCTTTCGTGATGGTGGCGTTATAAGAAGTGGTTTTAATATTTCTTTGGATCATATGCGTGGGCTGGCACATGGCGCAAAAGAAACGATTGCTAGTATGCAGGCAGAGTATGCAACAATAACGGGTGTTCATACTTTAAAGATAAAATACAATAATATTTTAGGGTATTTTATAGAAGTACCAAGTGCTAGGGCAGATAGCCTAATGAAACCAGAATCTGGTTTTATTCATCGTCAAACGATGGCAGGGAATGTGCGCTTTACCACTGCTAAATTGATAGATTTAGATAATGATGTTCGAAGTGCTGCTGAAAAGTCTGCCGCAATAGAAGCTGATATAATTTCAGAATTAATTAATAAAATACGCGCTGCGTCAGACGATTTATTATCAACGGCAGAATTGTTGGCTGATTTAGATGTTTGGTATTCGCTGGCTGTTGTTGCAGACAAATATTCATGGGTAAGGCCGGCAATTACAGAAGATACAGCTTTTGATGTTGTTGGCGGGCGACATCCTGTTATAGAGTTTGTTCTACGAGGACGTGGTGATAATTTTGTAAAGAATGATTGTAATTTAAATTTGAAATCAATTGCTTTATTAACTGGGCCAAATATGGCTGGTAAATCAACGTATTTGCGACAGAATGCGCTGTTAGTTGTCTTGGCGCATATGGGGTCTTTTGTTCCGGCAACGCGTGCAACAATTGGTATTTGTGACCAGCTATTTAGTCGCGTGGGTGCATCAGATAATTTGGCAGCAGGACAATCTACATTTATGGTGGAAATGAGCGAGACTGCAAATATTCTACGCCGTGCAACAAAAGAATCTTTTATAATTTTTGATGAAATAGGGCGCGGTACAGCAACTTATGACGGTATGGCAATTGCACAGGCGGTCTTAGAATATCTAAATGACCTGCAACCAAGAACTTTGTTTGCAACGCATTATCATGAATTGACGACATTGGTTGGGTGTGAAAAAGGGCAACTGCAAAATGTTTCTTGTTTGACGATTGATGTACGTGAACATAATAATGAAATAATATTTATGCATAAAATTGTTGCAGGTGTTGCGAATCGGTCTTATGGTATACATGTGGCAAAAATGGCGGGAATGCCCGAATCGGTCGTTTTACGTGCTGAAAACGTTCTAGCCGGGTTGGAGGAGCATAATGCAACATTGTGTCAAGATTTGCCGGAAAAACCGGTAAAAAAGACGCATGCGCAAACGAAAGTTTCGCAACCAGAGGCAAAAAAACAGTTAAACTTATTCGGATAAAGGAAAATAAGTGGTGCGTATAAAGACTTTGTTCATATTTAAAACACCGTTCTATAATCCGCAGTATAAAGAGTTTTATAGCTCTGATGAGTTAAAAAATTTTTTACATAGTTTTGATTTTATGCAATCTCATGCAATTAGCAATGTTCCAACGGGACTACCCGAGTTTCAGTTGGGGTGTTGTTTTGGGGTGCATGTAAATGGCGACTTTTGTAAATCTAATATAAAGTGGGGGCCAAGGTTTATCGTTGGGTCTGAGGTTAGAGAAGATGCAAAAGGCAGAATTTTTGTAAAAGTACCTATGGATAAAAAAGAAACATCTGATGTTTCTAGTGTTGTTTATCGTGAGTATCAAGAAATAAGATTTAATAAAAATATGGCAGACGCCATAATAGACCTTGTTTCTATGCGACAGATATGGCCAAAGCGCAAAAAACCAAAGACCGAACTTGTTAAGTTTCTGGTACATGCGGCTAAAGAAAGCTATAAGTTAAAATATAGATAAAAGGTTATAAAATGAAAATAAAACCAAGTTTTGTTTTTGAAACGAATTTATATAATACTATTTATAAAGAGTTTTCAAATTCAGAAGAAGTAAAAAAATTCATAGAACAGTTTAATTTTACAAAAATATATTCTTCAACAGGCAAACCAATAACAGCAAATGTTTCTATAAATGCAAATCCTCCTGTTTTCAAATTAGGGTATAGATTTGTTTTTGATATAGAAGGGCACAAAGCGAAAACAGAAATTATCTGGGGACCAACAATATGGGTTGGGCGCAATGTTGAAAAAATTGTGGAATTACCAAAGCACGATGTTTATAACTTAGAAGTGCCTTTCTTACGTCGTAATTCTTATATTACACACAGATTTTCTGTACCTAAAAACGAAGAAATAATAGTTATCAATCCAAAGACTTTGAGTCAAGAAACACCTGCTGTTGTTAATGGTAAAACAAAGATTGATGAATTTTTAGAATTTGTCAGCAATCAAAAAATGGTTCTTAAGGTGCGTTAAATTGTCTTCTGGTTGGATAATTTTAGATAAACCTTCGGGTATGTTTAGTCGCAGTGCAGGCGGGCGCATTGCACATATTTTTGGTGCAAAAACTTTTGGACATATTGGTACACTTGATCCAATGGCATCGGGTGTCTTGCCAATTGCGCTGGGCAGTGCCACAAAGATGATACCTTTTATAGAAGATGTTTCTGACGGTAAAAAAGAATATTTGTTTTCACTGCAATTTGGGTTTGAAACAGATAGCCTTGATATAACAGGGGCGGAAATTGCGCGTACAGATATAATTCCAGATACAGAACAAGTTGTTAGTGCCACTAAATCTTTTGTTGGTGAAATAGAGCAGGTGCCACCAGCTTTTAGTGCTGTGCATATTGACGGACAGCGGGCGTATGACTTGGCACGTAGCGGGAAAGAAATAGAAATTCCGGCACGTCGTGTATTTATTTATTCATTAGATTTTATTGAAAAAACGGATGATACTTGGACTTTTCGTGTTGTGTGCAGTCGTGGAACATATATTCGTGCGCTGGCACGTGATATAGCAAAAAAGTGCGGAACGATTGCGACTGTAAATATGATACGAAGAGTTCGGACAAATGGGGTTGATATCAAAAGTGCGGTAAAACTTGATTTTTTAGAAAATCTGTTTAATAATAAGGCAGATTTCAAGGAATACTTGAAACCAATTGATTTTGGGCTGGGGGACATTCCGGTTCAAAATCTGGACGATAAAAGCGCGCAGTTTTATAGAAACGGTGGTTTTATCAAAACGGATGTGAACGATGGGCTACGTCGTGTTTACAGCAACGAAGACTTTGTTGGGATAGGTGTGGTTCAAGGCGGATTTTTACGTCCTAAACGAACAATTTAAATAAAAAAGGAAAAAGTAATGTCCATTACAAAAGAAAAAAAGACAGAATTGATTAATGCGTTTAAATCAAGTGAAAAAGACAATGGTGGTTCCGTTGAAGCACAAGTTGCCGTTTTAACTGAACGTATTCGCAATTTAACAAAACATATGAAAGATAACCACAAAGACGAACATTCAAAACGTGGTTTGTTGTTAATGGTTAATCGTCGTAAGAAACTGTTGGCTTACATAAAGAAACGTAATCCAGCGGAATACGAAGAACTGATTAAGAAATTAGGTCTACGTAAATAAAAAACCGGCAAATGCCGGTTTTTTTATTGCTGCGGATATATATAGCAACTTCCTACTATATCATAACTGCCGTAAGTATTACTTCCTGTTGTGCCGTTTGGCAAATAACAAGAGTTTATATCACCTGTATTTCTATCAACTGTTGTTCCGTAAACCCCGTTAACATCAGGACATCTTTTACATTGTCCGTTTTCTAAATAATAACCAGGTTTGCATGCAGTATATGTTTTTGAAAGGGGCGCACATGCACCAAATGCAGATGTAACACTAAATACAATAAAAAGTAAAAGTATAATTTTTTTCATTTACATATGCCCGCATTTTACGCAAGTCTCTCCAATAACACTGTTAGGTTGGTTGTAGTAACAATCATAGTAAGTGGTTGTAGGACTACAAGATGAATATGTTTGTGTATAGTATCCAATAGAATCAGCCTCTTCCGTTGGATTCCTAGAACATATGCCTTGGTAATTAAGAGACCAGCCTGTTGGACATGTGGTACTAGTTCCTTGATTTCCTAAAGCTGTACAGCAATATCCGTCCGGAAAAGTTGTTAAGCATTTTACTCGACAAAGGCTTAAGTTATTACAAGTTAAATTAGCGGCATAAGAATAGCTTGTACATATGCTGCAAATGATAAATGCGGACAATAACTTTTTTATTTTTTTCATTTTATTTAATTCCGTTCTTATATCACTATTATATTACAATAATATATACAATATCCATTAAATTATTTGCAAACAGGTAAATATCTTTTATAATTGAATTTGCGAAGGGGAAATTGTTCTTTCTTGCGCTTTGTCAGAGTGCAAAAACGAATAATTTTTCTTCGCGTTTATTAAACTTAAAAAATGGAGAAATAAATGTTATTTGGTTTATTTAATAAAGACGAAAAAACGCATCTGAATAATCCAGTTGCGGTTGAAATAAAATATGGTGATGAAACATTGCGCCTGGAAACAGGTCGTATGGCAAAGCAGGCTAATGGTTCAGTGCTTGCAACAATGGGTGGCACAATGGTTCTGGCAACGGTTTGTGCTGAAAAAACGGCTGTCGAAGGGCAAGATTTCTTCCCGTTAACTGTTGATTATCAAGAAAAATTTGCATCTGCGGGTCGTATCCCAGGTTCTCGTGATAGACGTGAAGGTAAGGCGTCAACTGCAGAAACTTTAATTGCACGTTTAATTGATAGACCTATTCGTCCGCTGTTCCCAGAAACTTTCAAAAACAAAGTTCAAATAATTGCTCAGGTATTTTCTTATGATAAGAAAAATCAACCAGATATTTTGGCGATGATTGCGTCTTCTGCAGCGTTGGCTTTATCAGGTGTTCCTTTCCAAGGACCAATTGGTGCAGCGCGTGTTGGCTATAAAGACGGTAAGTATTTATTAAACCCATCAAAGAAAGAAACCGAAGATTCAGAAATGGATTTGGTTGTTGCTGCAACAAAAGACGGTGTTTTGATGGTTGAATCAGAAATCGGTGAATTGGACGAAGCAACAACGCTTGGTGCGGTTAAATTCGGTTTTGATGCACAACAAGCAGTTATTAAAGCTATTAACGAATTAGCTGAAACAGCGGGTAAAGAACGCTGGGCAACACCAGAATTATCAGCAGAATATGTTGCAATGCAAAAAGATTTTGAATCTTTTGCTGGTGAAATAGAAGCCGCATTGCAGATAAAAGAAAAGTTGGTTCGTTTGGAAACTTTGGGTAATATTCATGCAGAAGCAAAAGCACGTATCCCAGAATTATTCCCAGAAACAACAACCGCTACATCTACATTGGAATCTTGGGCAGATGAAATTGTTGAAAATTTGACGGCTCGTATTATGCGTGGCAATATCTTAGCAGGGAAACCACGTATTGACGGTCGTGATAATAAGACGGTTCGTCCAATTGAAATTGAATTGGGTGTATTGCCACGTGCACACGGTTCTGCGTTGTTTACACGTGGTGAAACACAGGCTTTGGTTTCTTTGACGCTTGGTGGTGGCAAAGATGCATTGCCAATAGAATCTTTGGATGGTGAAGAAGAACGTGATTTCATCTTGAATTACAACTTCCCAGGCTATTCTGTTGGTGAAGCCAAAGGTTTGAAATCACCGGGTCGTCGTGAAATAGGTCATGGAAACTTGGCATGGCGTGCAGTTCATCCAATGGTTCCAAGCCGCAGCGAATTTGATTATGTTATTCGCGTTGTATCTGATATTTTGGAATCAAACGGTTCTTCATCTATGGCAACAACATGCGGTGCAACACTTGCCATGATGGATGGTGGTGTACCACTAAAGCGTCCAGTTGCAGGTATCGCAATGGGGTTGATTAAAGAAGGTGATGATTACGCTATTTTGACAGATATCTTAGGTGATGAAGATCATCTTGGTGATATGGACTTTAAGGTAACTGGTACAAAAGACGGTATCACTGCTTTGCAGATGGATATTAAAATCACATCAATTACATTTGAAATTATGGAAAAAGCTTTGGCGCAAGCGAAAGAAGGGCGTATGCACATCTTGGGCAAGATTGAAAAAGCAATCAAAGCACCACGTAAACACGTCTCTGAATTTGCCCCTCAGGCTTATACCATGAAAATCAATCCAGATAAAGTTCGCGACGTTATCGGAAAGGGTGGTTCTGTTATACAGGCCTTAACACGTGAAACGAATACACAGATTGATTTATCTGATGATGGTACAATAAAAATTATGGCAACTTCTAAAGAAGAGGCAGATGAAGCAATCAAGCGCATCAAAGACATTGTTGCTGAACCAGAAGTTGGTGTAATTTATGAAGGTACAGTATCTGGTATCAAAGATTTTGGTCTGTTTGTAAAAATCTTGAATGGTTTTGAATCTATGGTTCATATCTCTGAAATAACAGGTGAAAGAATCGCAAAGATAGAAGACACCAAAATCAAAGAAGGCGATAAAGTTTTCGTAAGATACCTTGGTGCAGACAAACGTGGAAAAACACGTATGTCTATGGTTGGTATTGACCAGAAAACAGGTAAAGAAATAGAAAAATAATATATATCACCCCGCGGTTGCGGGGTGAAATATTGTCAAAGGAGATTCGTATGGATATGGAAGCATTGATGGCACAAGCAAGTGCTTTGCAAGAGAAAGTTTCTGCAGCCCAAGAAAAATTAGGTGGTATGCATATAAAGGGTATTGCAGAAGACGGGGCGTGTATAATAGATATATCTGGGAAATATGATTTATTTGATTTGAAAATTCGTGATGATGTTATGGCTCGTGGTGCGGCGGCTGTGGCAGAGCTTGTAGTGGCGGCATACCGTGATGCCAAAGCAAAAGCTGATGCGAAGATAGACGAGGTTATGGGTGAAGCAACAGCAGGTATGCCGATGCCTGAATAAAAAACTGGACAAACGAAAAAAAATGGTTTATTATTAGGCCACTGTTTCGGATGTTTAGCTCAGTTGATTAGAGCATCTCGTTTACACCGAGAGGGTCGGGGGTTTGAGTCCCTCAACATCCACCACAAAATACAATCGCCCAACGGGCGATTTTATTTTGTGCATGGGGATGTGGGACGAAAACCCCCGAAGTAAGGGGTTTGACAATGACTAGGCGAGATAAGCGTCAAGCGTAATCGAGCCGTCAGGAATGCCCCGCAGCCGGCGTGACAACGCCGTGCGAGGGAGCCGCACCGCATAAATACGCCCAACGGGCGATTTTGCAAGGTGGCGCAGCAGTCCCATGGCATCCACCAGAATTACGGTATGATTAAGGTATACCATACAAAGCCCGCTGTCTGTGGGCTTTTTTGATGCATTGACTATGGTATGTGGCAATAAACTATGTTTCGTGCAGACAGGTACGCCAAGTTGAGATATTTGTATATTGTTCGTATGTCTTATATAGTTCTTTGTTGCTTGCTATGATTTTTGGGCTGATGCTATTTTCGTAATTATGTTTATATTTCCATCTATATACCCATGTTTTTATCAGAACTTAGAGTTTTCGTGTTTTTTTTTGTTAAGACCGGTTTTTCACGACCATTTGATAGATGCATTATTGTCGTACTGTATATGATAGTTATTGATTTCGTATGATACAAACAATCAAGATGAAAGAAAACGCAAAATAACAGAAAACTATTTGTAAGATGTTAAATATCATAGCAAATGGTTCATATGCAAGAATCGTTTTGTGATGTTCTATCGCATATTAGCGCCAATGAAAATGTGAAACCTGTTTAAGTTTTTCCCAAATATTTCTAGGGCTGTAGTTTATATAACTGGTCGCAAGGGAGATTTCTGCAGCACCCTATAATTTTAGGTAAAGGGTATTAAAACAACATTAAAACCGCTGTTGCATACTAAATTCAATGGCGGTTTTATTGTATTCCCTTTGCCATATATTAGATTCTCGTTTTGTATAACTGAACGTCAACGTTGGAACAAAACCCCATATATCTAATTTATTATTTGATATAGATATCGCATATCGAGTTGTATAACTATGTTCTATAATTTGTGAAAATTTGTCGTTTTGTATAGTCCACCTTGGCGCATCATAGAATGCCATGTAGATACTCGGCTCTAAATAAATATGTATCCCGTATGGTAATTCGGCACCAAATCCAATTGCTGCACTGGGACGCCAATTAGAATACAAAGAAATTTTAGTAGTTTCGCGTTCAATTCCGCTACGTAGTGATAGATACATAGATGAATTCAGAGAATAAAATAATCTAGCTGTTGCGCTATATGTCTGCCCATCTAGATATTCGCCGAAATCATCGTAGAAATTATTCATAAATCTAAAATGCAAACTACCCGATAACTTGCGATTGAAATCATAATTCGTATCTAATTTTGCCCCCAAAGACCAATTATATTCTTCCCAACCATACCATCGCCTTGCACCGATTGTAGTCAGCCCCACATCACCTCGCGACCATATGTATCGTAGCCCCGTGCCAAAAGATAGATATAAGTCATCGAAATTGTGTTGATTATATACATTTGTATAAATATCGGTATTTGATTTCCATCGCCATTGGTCAGATAGTTTAAATTCATAATCTCCGCCACCAGAAAAGTTAAACCCTATTGCAGAAACAGGATCGGGTAATTGGCGACACATTTTTCCGAACATCGTCATCACGCACTCTTCGCCACCAACAGATGAGTTTATATTATTATCTGGTGCGGCCCCGAAATTAAACCAAATATTCCAATTTTTATTTTGACGAATTATATAGCGATAGTAATTCATCAAATTTTTGATGTTGTTTGGTAAATCTTTTCCTGACATTGCCAATCGCAAATGATAATCTGCACGCGACCATTGACCTATTTTCATATAACATACAGCTAAATCAAAACGGACTCTTGCTAAGTTTGGTTGAGCGTTTAAGATTTTTTTATAGATGTCTATTGCAGTATCAAAATCATTTTTTCGTGATGCTATTTGTGCCAATAAAAACCAACGTTCTATTTCTAGTGAGGCGTTTTGTAATGGGGGCATTTTGTTCAGAATTTGCAAAGCATTACCATAATCGCCATGTTCAACGAATTTTCCCGCCAGTTTTACCGCATCCAATGCGGAGACTATAAATTCTTTTTCTTTATTTAATTCTGCCCAAACAACATTGGGCAGAATTAGTATGATTAATATTAAAAGACCGCGTTTCAATTATTCTGCCTTGCCACCAAAGCTAATATTGACATGTGTATAGTCGGCGTTTTCGCCACCAAGACCATTTACATCCTGTGAATAATTAAATAACGCAGTAGCTTCTGATGGAGATTTGGAATCACCATAGTATGCCGTTTCAAATCCAATGATTTCTATATCACCATTGGTTCCACCAGGTGTACTTATTGTCGGGGTAGATAAAGTTGGTCCATCTTTGGCGTCGCCTGTGAATGTAAATATGATTCCTGTATCATTCTTTACTACATTGATGTCGTACCAGTTATCAAATGAAGCTGAAAATGTCTCGTCACCACTGGCTTTATCAAATACCAACGTTGCGCTGTCGTCAGCCAATTCTGTATTACCCGCCTGTCCAATTGCGTGACCATTAAATGTTACTGTATTTTCAATGTCAGATTTATCTATTCGTTTGGCCTCATAGCCACCGGCATATGGCATAATTTCTTCAAATTCAAACCCCGGTTGTTCGGAATTAAAACGTAACAAACCAAAATCCGCATATTTTAAACCGCTTGTTCCTATGTTTTTACCGTGACTTTCATAAGACAATTTTGCTTGAACTTCAACTTTGGCATCATCAGGTCCTAACATTTCAACAAAATCAAAATCATTTGAATCACCAATACGTTCCCTGTTTTTGTCTCTAAAATGCAATCCCGTAATTTTTCCGTTTTCGTTAACGACTATTTCAAAAGTCTCTGTTTTGTTACCTTCTATCATTTTGAAATCTATATCATTTAAATTAAACGTTTCTAATTTTCCGTTTGATTCAAATTCTTCAATTGCAGAGCTGTTATTTTGTACCCAGGTATTTTTAAAGCAAGCAGCGGTTTCAGTTGCACTTCCGCCAATAAAGCATGGATTGTTACCTTTACTTAAAACATGCATCGCTTTATGCAACTTTTGTTTGTCGTGATTAAAAACTGCTACGATATCTTCTTCTGTAGTTGTATCTAATAGCAACCATTCACTTAATTTAGAGATTTCCAGTGCTTGTTCATCTTTTGATAAGTTGTTGCCTGTACTTGGTGCCATCCATGTAAAAGCTGCACGATTAGTAGTATTTAACGATGTAGGTTGGGATACAGAAGCTGTTTCTATAAATGATTCAAGTTGTTCTTCTACATATGCAACAACTTTGGTTGAATTGCTAATTGCAGATCGCATACTTGTAATTTGCTTATTACTGTTGGCGACATCCTCTGATACAGTTGGTTCTTGCCATATTGTCCCAGTGGGGATTTCTGGATTAGTAGGTGGCGTTGTGCTATTGGCAGAGCTACCACCTGAGCCTCCTCCACATGCAGATAAAACTAAAATACTAGTCAAAAGCATAAATTTTTGCATCTTACCGACTCCTTTCTTAAAAAACATAAGACCGCCAATGGAATTTGACGGTCGGGGAGTTCAAAAAATCATAGTTTGTAAAATGACCCCGCCAGTTTTCGGGCAAGCCCTGTTTTATAACCGACGGCTCCCCGACCAAAGGCGGGGAATCAATAAAAAGGCGCTTCCGCGCCACTTTACCGTGCGGGATTGCAATATGAGAATCACATTGCTACAAACTATGATCTTTTTGAAGGACCCGAACCCATTTCCCATGTGGACTCTATGTAAAAGTATGAATAAATATATCAAAAAAATCAAGCAATAATATGGGGGTAAACTGATTAAAGAGTAATCGTCTTGATTCTTGTGAATAGGTTGTAATATTTACAGAAATGTAAATTATAGATATAAAACATCTAAAATGTGTTTGTACAAATCTTCCGATAACATCATATAATTTGCTGATTTTGCTATTTGTGCGGATAATGAAGTTATAAAACAGGTATAACCAAAGACAACGGAATCATACATGTGTTGATTATGGATACTATACATTAACGATAAAATGTAAATTATTTGGATGGATTCCTTTTTTTATAATATTTTTTGAAATTTTTAAATATTATGATTACAATAGTATGGTCAAAAGAAAGGAGAATGATTTATGAAAAAATTATTAGCAGGTTTAATGATTGCTTCTATGCTAAGTGCATGCGCGACAGTAAATCCTTATACGGGGGAGGCACAAACCTCTAAAGCAGTATGGGGAACTGCAATTGGTGCTGCAACTGGTGCAGCTACAGGGGCTTTGGTTGCTGGTAATAGTGGTAAAGGCGCATTGGTTGGTGGATTGGCTGGTGCTGCACTTGGTGGTGGTGTTGGTTATTATTTGGATGTACAAGAGGCTGAATTACGTCAGGAACTGGCTTCAACCGGTGTAAGTGTTGTTCGTGATAATGACAGTATTCGTTTGATTATGCCAGGTAATATTACTTTTAAGACAGATTCGTCAGATATAAACGCAAGTTTTTATGCGACATTAAATTCTGTTGCAAAAGTATTGAATAAATATGATAACTCTACTGTAATGGTATTGGGCTATACAGACAGCACAGGTACAGCACAATACAATCAGACTTTGTCGCAACAACGCGCAAGTGCGGTTGCGGCATATTTGCAAGGGCAGGGTGTAAAGGCGTCCAGATTTGAAATTATGGGGCTGGGGTCATCTAATCCAATAGCTTCTAATTCAACGGCCGAGGGGCGCCAGCAAAATCGTCGTGTTGAAATAAAAATTATTCCAAATAAATAAAACAAAACCCGCATTTGCGGGTTTTTCTTTACTTGTTTATATTAGCTGATATGATTCGTGCAAAGGGGATTATGTATGTTATTCGGATTAAGACAAAAAGCCAATTATGCTAAAACCGGCAGATGTAAGAATTTGATAGCTGTTTTAGAAGAACCCAGTGATTTAAAAAATATTGGTACAGTTATAAGAAATATTAATGCGCTGGGGGTTGAGAAATTATATATTGTGGACCCCTATAATCGTATTCCTGCAGAGTGGGAAAATATGAGAAATAATAAAACTTTATTAAAGACGTCTGTTTCTGCGATAAAGTGGACTTTTGTTAAAAAGTTTAAATCAACGCAAGATTGCTTAAATCACTTAGAGAAAAATAAATATGTATCTATTGTAACATCGCCTCATATAAAGGGAAAAACAAATGTGATATTACAAAACGGTGATTTTACGCAAAAACGTTTGGCAGTATGGTTCGGGAACGAGGCGCGTGGTATTAGCGATTTGGCTGTTTCTCGCAGTGCTGCGTGTGTTAGTATAGAGATGTATGGGATAATTGAAAGTTTAAATTTAGCAACGTCGACAGGGATTGTTTTATACGAGATAACAAAACAACGACGCGCTTATCAGAAAACCCATACAAGGGGGCGTAAAAAAGACCCTGAAGTAGTAAAAAAGTAAAACCCGCATTTGCGGGTTCTTTATTTTTGTTTTTGTTGCCAGCGTACGGCGGCATTTATATATTGTTTTGCACGATTTATATCAAATGTTTTTGTCCCTGGTGTTTTTAATTTCCCTTCTGCATCAATCCATATATCTGTGCGACTGCCTGCAACTTTTGAAATTTTATCAAGGTTTTGTACCACATTTTCTGGTGACAGGCCACCTGCATAACCTTGTGGATGTTTCTCAAATAAAGGTGCGCGCCAGTTCTTTGTCAGTTTGCCCGCACCACCTGATGTGTCATATAATAACGAGAAGTTTGCGGCGTTTTTATCAAGCCTTTGCATTCTGTGGTATTCAGATGCTCCATATTGAAAAATAAATTCACGATTAGGATAATTTTTCATTAATTTACCAATGTTTTCTGTTTTAAATAATTTTGTTTTACTGCCGTGTATATTTATTTGCCAACGACGAATCGCAGGCATACCATCTTTACGAAGTAAAAAGAAAAAGTCTATTAATTCCGGTGCTAGATTTCCCTGACAGAATTTATCACACCAGTCTAAGTTTACATGCACGGCAAGATTTGGTGCTGTTGGCATGGATAAAGATTCTTTCAAAAGTGTTTCAAACCATTTGCGCCTAGGCATATCAAAAGACATTTTTGATGGGTGGGCTTGCACCGCGATTTCTACATTTGGCAAAATTTGCGACAGGCGCAAGATATCTTTAATAGGGGTGTCTTCACGTGGGTCAGAGCAGGTTATATAACGTAGTTGCATTTTATATCTTTTTGTTGTTTAGACGCAATTGCCCACAAGCACTCCCTATATCCTGCCCGCGTTCGCGTCTTATTCTGGTGTGAATCCCATTTTTTATTAAAATATCTTGGAACCTATGAACCGCATTTCCCGAAGGTGATGCAAAATCACGTTCATCAACAGCATTCCAAGGAATTAAGTTTACCATACAATTTTTGTCTTTTAATAATTCAGACAACTTTTCTGCATATTCTGTATCGCAGTTAAACAGTTCTGTTTCGCCTTTATCGTTCTTTTTACCAAGTAATATATACTCTATCATCAGTTGGCGATTATGCAGGTCTGAAAATTCAAAAGCTGCGTCCAAAACTTCTGATAATTTGTATTTATTATTAATCGGCATAATTTGACTGCGTAATTCATCTGTTGGTGCATGCAGGGATATTGCAAGGTTTATAGGTCTGCCCCATGCTGTTAAATCTTTAATTCCAGGTACAATGCCACAAGTAGAAACTGTTATCTTGCGCCAGCCTATACCCATATCTTTATTTGCGCGTTCTATAAAACCAATAACATTTTCTGTGTTTTGCAAAGGTTCCCCCGTTCCCATAACAACAATATGAGACACATCGCCATTATTAGCGTCACCATTTGGATGAATTGAACGTTCTGAATTTTTATCGTTTCGTAATTCCCATTGTGCAATCAGAATTTGCGAGAATATTTCATTTACTGTCAGATTACGTTTTAAGCCTAAAAGGGTACTGGCACAGAATTTACAACCCATTGCGCAACCAGCCTGAGAACTTACACATACGCTATTGCCATAACTTGTTCGCATTAAAACGCATTCTATTTGTTCGCAATCATTTAGTTCTAATAAGAACTTAGTAGTTTGACCATCGGATGATTCTAATTTTTTTACAATTTTCACAGGCAGTGTTTGTGCAGTTTCATCTAATTCTTTACGCAATTTTTCTGGCAAATTCTTCATAGACGCAAAATCTGGTGCGCCACGCAATAACCATTCACGAATTTGCTTAGCACGAAACTTAGGTTGCCCCAGTTTTTCAATAAAGTCTGTTAATTCCGCATCAGAAAAGTTAAATAATACCGGCTTCATAATTCATACCTATCATCATTTATTACAATAACCGCTTTGCGACGTAGTTGTTTTAGTTGTTGGTCTGCGATAAACATAGCTTGCTTATACATAGCATTTTGCTTGATTATCTCGTCTAATTTTCCATACTCGTCTGTTTTTTTAGTACTGCACACAAGTAATACCGAACGGTCAACAACTGGAGACCACGTCAACTTTGGCAGGTCTACAACTCGTTTTCGAATGTCTTCGGATAGTTCATATTGAACTGCCGTGAATTTTTGTGGCACGCCACCTAAATCTTCGGCCATTTTTATTGCGGCATCGCAACTTTTCGGCTTTGTTAATTTTGTTGCAACGTCTGCTGGTATATCAACAAGTCTGACAATAGTCATTTCAATAGGCAATCCATGTTCACGTGCAAGTTCTGATTTTTCTGCGGCTATGTCTTCTTTAGATACTTCTATTGTTGGCAGAACTGTTCTTGCAACAACTATCTGCCATGCAATATCTGCCTTCATTGCGGATTTTGCCATTGCTTTTTCTGAAGCGGACAAATCGCCCAGATTTAATTTTTTTAGTTCTTTTTCAACATCTTCGTCATCAGGCACCGCACCAAAATTTGACGCATAAGTTAGTTTGACATTATCATCAATTATGTTTTGTAGTGCTTGTTTTCGATTGTCTGTTGACGTTTTGCCTTGTTTATTCATAAGAGTTGTTCGGGCTGTAATGTCTGTGTCGGTAATTGGTGTTCCATTTACGCTGGCAACCACGCTTGCAGAAAAAGCAGGCAAGGTTAGAAAACAGCAAGATAAAAATGTTAAAAAAGAACGCTTCATCTCTCTATCCTTTAATATCTTTGTCCATCAATGCTCATTCCAAATCTGAATTGGAAAGTTGTTGTACCGACATAATCTTCTTTAACTGCGTTATCATGACGATATTCCGCAGATAAATAATAACATGGGTGATTATAGAATATACCACCAGAATGTCTTTGAAACTTATCAAAAGTCATATTGTAAATTGCATTAAATCGTATAGACCAACGATTTGATAACTTAATTCCAACACCTGCGGTTATTTCGTTTATATCATCCGCAAGTGTCTGAGAATCTATAAAACGTTGTGACCAAATATGACCAATATTAATAAAATTATTAGAGTTCCCAATAATAGCAGAGGTTTCCATATGACTTAAGGACAAATCTTCTTGGGACAGTCTGAAGCGACTGGCAAAGTTAACCCATTTCATATTATTATACTTTATGCGACCGACATAGTCTGATGCACCATTATGAAAACCACTGTTTGGGTCAGTTGAAGCACGTTCTTCAAAATCATATGTTTGCCCTAAGAATAATTCAAAAGATTTCCCGTTTGGGTTAAACGCTGCCCAGCGAACACCATAATCGGCATACGTACCGTTCTCCCACAAGTCTAAACCTGCAAATCTGTTATCTGAAAATAATGTTGTGTCAGATAAGAAGGCACCAGCCGAATCATTGTTTAATGCCAATTGGTCTTCTTCTGTTGTGCGCATAACTGTCAGTCTTGCTTTTGGTTCAATTACTTGCGTCCAGTTGTTCCCTGGTTTGAATAAAGGCAAACCCCATTCTAAATAACCACTAGGTAAAAAGCGGTCTTTTAAACCAGAAAATTCCTGCATATTAACCATTTGTGTTTTGTCAAAATTATATACATCATATCGGGCAGACACACTTGCTGTTAAACGGTTCCCGCCCCATAGTGTCCATGGTGAAGTAATTCTGGCATCGCCAACCAATCGTTGCGAAGATGTTCCGTCCCCAGAAATTCCTAATATATCCGTGCTAAATGTCGCATAAGTTTCTTTATATATTGGGGCTGTTTGATAAACGCCACGTATGTTCGGTAATATGTTTCCTGAAGGTGCAGAATAAATGCCTGTTGCGCTACGCAGTTCTTGGAAGATATGTGCATCTGCAACAACATAACCAGATTGCCCAAATAATTCTAAGGTTGCACCAGAATCTAAGTATGGTTGGTCATCATAAAAGCCGTACTTTTGTAAAAATGTTTTATCGGATGCTCTTTCCAAGAAGATTGTTGCACGTGCGTATTCACCCAGTTCTATGACGTCGTTATTAAATATATACCAGCGGTTTTCGCCTTCCTTGTTATGAGTAAAGGCACCACTTGTCCTATATTCAGAATGAGGCATATTTAACCTGTGTTCTATTTGAAACAAAGGGTTTTCTTGCGTAATATATGATGTTGTAAAAGTAATGTCATGGGTGTCTGATATAGATATATAAAGCGGTATATTTATTTGAGTCCCCATGTTATTAGTTGATTCAAAATCAGGCATTAAAAAACCCGTTTTATATTTTATACCAGGGTCAGGCATTTCAAATACAGGCAACCAAAATACAGGTATGTCATAAGTCCATAGCACAGGGTTATAGAAACTTAACATCCTGCGATCCATATCGTGAATTATTTTAGTTGTTGAAATTTTCCATGCATCGCCATATGCATCACAATTATCGCAGGCGGTAAATGTTGCATCAAGAGCAATCGTATCGGCACCTTCACGTGTAATGTTGTCAGATTCTATATAAACATGATTGCCTAACCATAATTGTATATCATTACCTGATAGACTAGAACCGTCTTTTGTTATATAAGAATCTGTTAAAGTCATTCTTTGACCAGATGTATTTGTTATTTCTGTTTCGCCAGATGTTTTTATTGTGTCTGTATTTAAATCGTATTCAATTTTATCGGCAGTAATCGTTTTCGGTGTATTTATATCAATGGAAGTAGCGCCGTATGCAATAACGTTTAGAAAACACAACAAAGATGCAAAAATTATTTTTTTCATTTCCTAAACAATAAGAATAATAATAACCCCAATGTTAATAGCAAGACAAAAGCCATTAACACGAATTCTGTTAAACTACCAATCATATTAGAAGCGGACATAAACAAAGACATTGCAACAGCCATTGCTGCAACTGCAACAGCTGGGGCCATACTTGCGCGCCTGCGTAATAATGAGCTTTTTAATAAAATCAATGTACATAAAACGGCTAAAAAGATATTCATTAAAGGTCCAAAAAATCTAGTTGCAAGTTCTGTAAGAACCATTTTGTGTTGTTTTTGTGAAGGAGAATCAAATATAGATTGAAGTAATAAAGATGTTGAAACGCGACGAACTTTAAAAGCAGAATCGCCTTCTTTATCAGCAACATTTAAATCCATATCAAAAGTATTAAATGTACCCGTAGTTATCGCATTACCTGTTGTTTGCAAAGAACCATTAGACATTACAATTGATAGACCGCGTGGTGTCGCAACAAGCTTTCCTTTTTCTGCAAATATAATTATTGGTGTGCCATCATCGCGCATATCAGATAGCATTACTTGTGATAAATCATGTCCGGATACTTTATCAACATATACCACCAGCCCATCTGCCAGTTGTGTAAATGCAGATTCTTGCAGTTTCATATGGGCCAGACCATAACGCAGGTTCCATTGTGTGCTATAAAACTTAGCCTGAGATATAGGCACAATCCATATATTTAATATAAAGTGTAGAATTGCCAAGACTGTTGCAACAATCAAAGCTGGTCTTGCAATTTGTTTCGGGGAAAGCCCAGATGCCGCCATTACAGTAATTTCATTGTCTGTGATTAGCTTGTTATAAACAAAAATTATTGTGATAAACGTTACGAAAGGTATGATGATAGAGACTATAAAAGGAATCATTAATGAGGTTAAACCCAGAAAACTAGTTAAGTCTATACCATAGTTTAATAAAAATTTCATCATAGACATCAATTGTACCATCCAGGCAAGGCCGGTAAGTACAAGCAACAGCATAATGAAAATGCCAATTAATTGACGCAAGAAATATTTATTGATTATCTTCATATTGCGCAGTATAAAGCCCAAAAGACTTAGCGTCAAATATATTTAGTAAAAAAATCATGAGTTTGGGGGATTTTTTGTAGAAAATTCTTGCGTTTTTGCGATTCGTTGTTATACTTAACACTAAGTTCTTAAAAGTTTTTTAAGAGCGGGGTTGAAAAGCCCCGCTCTTTCAGTAAAATACAAACAAAAACAAGGAGAAACCGAATGTCTTTTGTCTCTATGCCACGCCAAGATTTATTGCTAGCAATTGACTCGTTGGCGCAGGAAAAACAGATAGAACGTGATATTGTTATAGAATCACTAGAGGCGGCCATTGCAAAAATTGCAAAACATAAATATGGTGAAGAATTTAACATTACAGCGCAGATTGACCGTAAAAATGGTGCGATTTATGTAAAACGTTTGTTTGAAGTCATTGAATCTCCTGAATCAAAAGGCGAAGATTATGATGCAAACACAATGCTGACGGTTGAACAGGCGAAAAAGTACGCTAAAAATCCGCAGGTTGGTGATATTGTTGAAGATCCGTTACCAGAACCAGAATTTGGACGTATGGCGTTCCAGACAGCGCGTCAGATAATGACGGCACGTGTTCGTGATGCAGAAAAAGGGCGTCAGTATGAAGAATTCAAAGACAATATTGGTGATATCGTTAGTGGTGTTGTAAAACGTATTGAGTTCGGTAATGTTTTTGTTGATATTAATGGAAAAGCAGAAGGGTATATAAAGAATTCAGAACTGATACCTGGTGAACGTTTAGCAGTAGGTGATCGTGTTCGCGCATTGATTATGGACGTTGCACGTTCTAATTCTGGTCCACAGATATTCTTGACGCGTACCCATCCAATGTTTATGGAAAAGTTGTTTGTACAAGAAGTTCCGGAAATTTATGAAGGAATAATCAAAATAAAGTCTGTTGCACGTGCGCCGGGTTCACATGCAAAGATTGCTGTTGAAACACAAGACCCATCTATTGATGCAGTTGGTATGACAGTTGGTATCAAAGGAACAAGAATACAACCAGTTATTAATGAATGTCATGGTGAAAAAATAGACGTTATTTTGTATTCCGAAGACCCTGCAGTATTTATTGTTAATGCAATGCAACCTGCAAAAGTTGCAAAAATCATTGTTGATGAAGACACTCGCAGTGCTGCAGTTGTTGTTACAGAAGATCAGCAGTCTTTGGCGATTGGGCGTCGTGGTCAGAATGTTCGTTTGGCAACACAATTAACAGGTTGGAATATTGATGTTATGAATGAAGCCGAAGAACAAGAACGTCGTGCAAAAGAAGTAAAAGAAAAGACAGAATTGTTTATACGTGGTCTGGACGTTGATGAAATGTTAGCTCATTTGCTGATAACAGAAGGTTTCAGAACAATAGAAGAAATAGCATTTGTTGATTTAAGCGAACTTGAAAGCATCGAAGGCTTTAATGCAGAGCTGGCGACAGAATTACAAAATCGTGCAAAAGCTTATCTGACCAAACAAGAAGAAGATTATAAAGAAGAAGGGCATAAGTTAGGTATGTCAGACGATTTATTGAACTTTGACTTTATAAAGCGTCCAATGATAATGCAACTTGGTAAAGCTGGTATAAAATCATTGGAAGATTTGGCTGATTTGTCTTCTGACGAATTGATAGAGATTGTTGGCGAAGATAACATTAGTCCACGTTTGGCGGGGCGTGTTATAATGAAATCACGTGAATTAGCTTATGGAATTACTCAGGGCGAAGAATAAAGATATATTAATTACAGATAAAGGTTAAAATATGGCGACACTAACACTTGGAAAATCTGTGACAGTAGATGCTGTTCAAAGCAAAAAAGGCGATGCGGTATTTGTAGAACGCCGTCGTCGTGTTGTTGCACCTGGCAGCAAAGAATTGCGTGAAGAACCTGTTGCACCAGCTGCCCCAAAAAATGCGGCGGATGAAAAATTGCGTGCTGTTTTAGAGGCTGCACGTGCAAGGGAAGAAGAACGTAAAAAACGTGAAGCTGAAGAAGAAGCAGCTCGTAAAGCTCGTGAAGCAGAAATTGCACGTGAAAATCGTGAATATGAACAGGTAAAAGAACAATTAGCCGCACGTGAAAATAATGCTGTTAATGTTCAAGAAGACGAAGAAAAACCAGCACCTGCAGAAAAAGTGTCGCCAAAAAAACAATATTCTCAACCTGCAGGACAGTTTGCTTCTAAAGGTGGAAAGTCATCTCGCGATGAAGACGATGACAGACCATCTAAATTCAATAATAAAAAAGACTTTAAAAAATCAGGTAAAATTTCTTTGCATGATATCGTAATTGGGGGTGAAGACGATGACGATGATGAAATTGGTTTGCGTGGGGCAAATCGTCGTCGTTCAGAAGCTTCGTTAAAACGTTTCCGTGAAAAAGCACGTGCAGTATTTTCTGCACCACAAAAAGTGGAACATGTTGTTTCTTTGGGTGATACAATTACGGTTAAAGATTTGGCTGCAGCAATGGCAGAAAAGGTTGGTAATGTTATAAAGAAGCTGATGGAAATGGGTATGATGGCTTCACAGAACCAGTCTATTGATGCTGATACGGCCGAACTTATTGCAACTGAGTTCGGGGCAAAGGTAAAGCGTGTTGATGTAAAGCCTTATTCTGATCAGTTGGAACGTGAACCTAATCCAGAAAACTTAAAACCACGTGCGCCTGTTGTAACTGTTGTTGGTCACGTTGACCACGGTAAGACATCTTTGTTAGATGCTTTTCGTAATTCAAATGTTGCGGCACGTGAAGCAGGTGGTATTACACAACATGTTTCTGCGTATGAGGTTAAATCAAAATCTGGTCAGATGATTACGTTCTTGGATACCCCTGGACACGAAACTTTTACAGCGATGCGTGCACGTGGTGCGCAAATGGCGGATATAGTTGTTTTGGTTGTTGCGGCAAATGACTCTATAATGCCACAGACAATTGAAGCGATTAATCATATTCGTGCAGCGAAAGTGCCTTTCATCGTTGCTATTAACAAGATTGATTTACCAGAAGCCAATCCACAGCGTGTTAAGACAGACTTATTACAGCAAGAAGTGCAAGTAGAAGAAATGGGCGGTGATGTTCAGTGTGTTGAAATTTCTGCGACTAAACGTATCGGGTTGGATAAGTTAGAAGAAGCGATTCTTTTACAAGCCGAGCTTATGGATTTAAAAGCAGACCCAGATATGCCTGCGGTTGCATATGTCGTTGAAGCAAAAATGGAAAAGGGCTTGGGTGCGGTTGCAACTGTTTTAATGCGTCAAGGAACATTATCCATAGGTGATGTTTTTGTGGCAGGTGAAACTTTTGGTCGTGTACGCGGTTTAATTAATTCAGCTGGTGAACGTGTAAAATCTGTTAAACCTGGACAACCTGCGGTTGTGCTTGGGTTTAATAGCGTGCCAAGTGCCGGTGATGAATTGCGTGTTATGGAAACAGAAGCGCAGGCTCGCGAAGTTGCAGCATATCGTGCACAGAAAGCAAAAGATAAAGCAAATACTGTAAAACGTTCTTCTTTGGAAGAATTATTTGCAAAGCGTGATGAAAACAAAAAGCTGATTTTACCAATTGTTTTGCGCGCAGACGTGCAGGGCAGTGTGGAAGCCATTACAGATATGTTGAAAGATATCAATACTGATAAAGTTGGTGTCGAAATCTTGTCTTCTGGTGTTGGTCAGATTACTGAAGGTGATATACGTCTGGCGTCTGCATCTGGTGCGGTCATAATTGCGTTTAACGTTCGTGCAGATAGTATGGTTCGTGATATGGCACGTTCTAATGGGGTTGATATCAGATATCACAGTGTTGTATATCGTATAACGGATGAAATTAAAGAAATTTTATCTGGTAAACTTGCACCAGAAAAGAAAGAGAACTTTATTGGATATGCGGACGTTATTGCGTTGTTTACGGTTGGCAAAGGCGTTCGTGTTGCGGGGTGCCGTGTTTCAGAAGGCGTTATAAAGAAAGATGCTTTTGTTCGTTTGTTGCGTAATAATGTTGTTATATACGATGGGAAAATCGGTGAACTGCGTCGTGAAAAGAATGAAGTAAAAGAAGTTTCTGGCGCTGGTGTTGAATTCGGTATGTCTTTTGATAAGTATAATGACTTAAAAGAAGGCGACAGAGTTGAATGCTATGAAGTAGAAGAAGTTCGTGCAAAACTATAAGAAGCGCCCTTCGGGGCGTCTTTTTATAAGGCAAAACGACCTGCGGATAACAGGTCGTTACTATGTCGGTACAGATTGATTGTTTATCAATCAAATGGATTATCTTCTTTTTTATACTCAATTACAATAGGCAAGTGTTCCCATTTTAATGCCTCTGCCAGACCACGACGAAGGTATCTTGTATAAGATTCCGGTATGTCCGATGCGCCCCCGACATTTATTGTTATCTTCATCGGGTGACGCCCTGTTTGACGAGCAAATTTTATTTTCATTGGACGTTTAAGTCTAGACATAGGTGGTTGTCTGGTTTCTATTAATTTTTCAACAATTCTATTAATCAAACTTGTTGGGGCATCACTGTTAGATATATCCCATTGTTCATATATTCTGCGAAACATATTTTGTACGCCTGTCCCTGTTTCTGCAGATATAGCTAGAATTAGTGGTTTTATTATTTGATGAAACGAGTTTGTAAATTGATGCTTTAACTTTAATAACTTTTCATCGCGTTCTGTTGCATCAACTAAATCCCACTTGTTCAGTGCAACACATAATATTTTACCTGCGTCATATACACGTGCCGCAATTCCTAAAGCCTGATTTTCAATGTTTTTTGTTGCGTCTACAACCAATATGACAACGTCTGCCTTGTCTATTGCATCCAAAGACTTTAATGCTGATAAAGTTTCAACATCATCTTTAACACCCGCTTTTCTACGTAGACCGGCTGTATCCATAATTATTATATTTCGCCCGTAAAAATTAGTTGGAATTTTTACAGTATCTCTGGTTATTCCAGGGGCGTCCATTACGATTTGTCTTTTTTCACCAAGAACGCGGTTCACAAGTGTAGATTTTCCCACATTAGGTTGCCCAAGTACCGCAACTTTTAATTTTTGTTGTGCGGGGTGCGCTGGTTTAATAGCTTCGGCGTTGCCAGCAATTTTATCTAGGAATTCATATATTTCATCAAAGCCCTTTTTATGCTCTGCAGAAATTAATACAGGTTCACCGAAACCAAGTTTATAAAACTCATGAGTATCTCCCAAACGTTTACCAGATTCAGCTTTGTTTACAAGCAGCAATACAGGCGCTTTGGTTTTTCGTCTGACCAGGCGCGCCCAATCTAAGTCTTCGTTCGTAAGCCCTGTTCGCCCATCTACAACGAATAAAACTGCGTTCGCATTTACAATAGCTTCGATTGCCATATTCGTAGAATCTAAGGCAATGCCTGATTTAGCGTTTTCCAGACCTGCTGTATCAAATATTTCATATGGGCGCTCGCGCATATTGCCACCGATTGTATCACGTGTAACACCAGGACGGTCGTGCACCAACGCATCGCGCGTACCTGTTAAGCCGTTAAATAAAGTGGACTTACCTGTGTTTGGGCGTCCTGCAATAGTTATTCTAAACATATCTTTTTTCCATTGATTTTTTTTTATTATAAAGCAAAAATATAAATAATCAATGGGGGTGATTTTATGAAGAAAATAAAAAAGACATTAATACATATTAAAGATATTTTGATTAACCCGAAACGTTATTTTACAAAGATTGTTGCTGACGGTAATATGGAAGAAGCAATGTTTAAGGCCTTTATATATGGCTTGTTAGGCGGCGTGTTGGTATTGCTATTAAGATTAATCGGTGGGGCAACAATCACAATCAGTGCCGTATTTACTGCAATAGTAATTGTACCTGTTTTGGCGGTTGCGTTATTGTTCGTTATGGGTGGTTTGTTAATGCTGGTGTCTGAAATTACAGGCGGCGAAAGGGACTGGGAAATTGCTATAAAAGGTTTGGCATCAGTATTCTTTATTTATCCGGTTATATTGGTTTTAAATGCACTGGCTTTTAATTGCACATCTATGTGGATTATTAGTTTGTTGGTTGATGTGTATATTTTATTCTTGTTTTATAATATTGCTTTGTATTGTATGCGTGGTAAGAAAGCAAATGTTATTATCGTTATCGGTATTCTTGCGTTGTTCTTGGCAACAGTTTATGCAACAGACTATCGTATAGGTTGGTTTATGCTGAAAAACACAAGTGCAACATTAGCGTGCTTGCTATAAAGAATGAATAAAAATAAAAGCCCACAAATGTGGGTTTTTATTTTGTTATTATTTTTCCTGTTTCTGCATTTATTTTTTGCCGTCCAACAGTTATTGTTTTTTCAGTATATGTTGGCGCAGTTTGCTTTTCTATTGCTGTATGCCAATATATTGCCCCATCAGAGTTTCTTATTGCATATAGCTGATTGTCTGTTGCGACAACAAAAGAAACTTTATCTGTTGTAATAAATGGAACAGCAACCCCTATGGGTAAGCACCATTTTTTATCACCAGAAGACGCGTTTATTTTACAGAAAGCATCGCCCAGACCGCCTGCATAAACATAATTTCCTTTTATGACAACTGGTGCAATTATGTCTAAGATAGACGCACCACCTGTCATATTGCTAGTTTTATATATGTCCGCAATCCATATAATTTTTCTGTTTGTCGGATTTACTTTTACCAGTTCACCAGTTGTTAAGCCTGCATAAACATATCCATTGCTGCATACTGGGCTTTGATTGCTTTTCACGGAATTACTGGTTGGGAACCCACTAAATATTTTTCTGTCCCCTTTCCAGATAACATTAGAAGAATCTTGTGTGTACGGGCATTCTGTTTGTATTTCTGCTGTAATTTGTTCTGGCAAATCAGGAACGTCCTGATTTAATACCTTCAAATTAGTGTCATCAAATATTGCTGTACGTGTTCCAGGTAATATTGGGTCATGTTCTGAACAAGCAGATAGCACACCCAATAAGCAACATAGAAAAGCTATTTTCTTTTGCATTTGTTTACCTTATTTTAATGCTTGGGCGTTTGCAGATATTACAGCCGGAGCATCTTTATCATTTATGATTTCATCTAAAATTTTATTACCTTTATCTGAGTTTCCTGCACTTAGATATTTTTTAGCAACAAGCAAACGACTGGTATAATAAAAAGGTGATTTGTCTGTATTCAATGATTCCAGATATTTTTCAACTTCTTCGGCAGTCATATCATCGCCTTTTATACCTATGACATGTATTTTTGCAAGGTCTCTAAAGTCACGAGTATTTCCCTCGTTTGCAAGCTTTTCAATTTTTGCCGTATCGTTGTCTAGTAAGTAAGCTTGGAACAAAGCCAAATCAGCAGTTGCCCCTGAAGCATTTTCTGACATTGCAGCCAGCGCATTTGCGTCAACATTTTCAATTGCATTTTCATAGTTTGTTGCAATGGCGATTTTGTTGTTTCTGTGTGTTTGAACGCCAATTTGAATAGCCGTTGCGATAATTAATATTGCCAAGGCACCCGCAATTAAATGCTTGGAATATTTCTTGATAAAAGCCTGTGTCTTTTCATTATTAACTTCTTCCCAGACTTCGCGATATAATGCGTCTTCTGCGTATTCTTCTTGAGTCTTTTTCTTTGGTTTTACGTTTTTATTTCTTTCCAAAATTGATGCCATGGAAAAATCTCCTGTATTTATTGGTGCCTTGATAATTCTTATTTTATTGGTATACTATAAAAGTTATGAAAAAGCAAATCAAGAAAGCTTTACCTGTACCACAAAATCAAAGCTTGGTTGCTGCCCGTGGCGTCAGCGACGAGGCTGGGTTGGCACAATATATAAATACTATACAAAAGTTCCCAATTTTAACGGCAGAACAGGAATATGAATATGCGAACAAATGGGTACAAAATCAAGATAAAGACGCGGCTGAAAAATTATTAGCCAGTCATTTAAGGCTGGTCGTATCTGTTGCGTATGATTTTAGAAATTACGGTGTTCCTGTTTCGGAATTAATAGCCAGTGGTAATATGGGTTTGATGCAGGCACTGCAAAAATTTGACCCAGAAAAAGGGTTTCGCTTTTCTACATACGCAATGTTTTGGATAAAAGCAGAAATATACGAAACAATTTTAAACAATTGGTCAATTGTTAAAATAGGTACGTCAGCGAATCAAAAAAGAGTGTTTTTTAACTTGGCGCGTGCAAAAAGGGCGTTGGGGATAATTGACAACAATCTTTCCGATGAACAAACCAAACAAATTGCAAATTATTTGAATGTTCCTGAAAACGATGTAAAACGTATGTCTACGCGAATTTCTGCTAGGGATGTTTCTTTAAATGCACCGGCACATGCTGATTCGGATAGTCGCGATGTATTATCAAATATGCCAGATGAAAAAGTAAGTGTTGAAGATACGATAGAACAAATGGAACTGCGTCGCAAGGGATACGATTTGTTACGTAGAAATTTAGAACTTTTGCCTGAACGAGATAGAGAAATTCTCCGTGCGCGTCGGTTGTCTGAACCTGTCGCAACATTAGAGTCTTTATCACAAAAATATGGTATATCTCGTGAACGAGTAAGACAGATTGAAGAAAGGGCGTTTAATAAATTACGTGATGCAATTTTAAAAGAAACGCAAGGATAGTTTATATGAACCGGATTTTTAAAACAGCTTTGGCAGCAGTTGCGTCGGTTGGTGTGTTTTCAAGCACTGCCCAGGCGTTGCAATATAACAATGGACGCTTTGCGTTTAAGTTAAACGGTTATGGCACAGCTGGTTTGTTAGAACCAGAATTTGATACACCAGAATTTATTGGCGATTGGCGTGTGCGCGGGCAGATGAATTATGCAGTATATTCTGGGCAGACATTAGGGTTAGTATATGCTATAGATGCAGCCGCTATTGATGAAGATAAATTTTTTAGAGAAGCATTTACTTTCTGGGAACATAGGGAGCTGGGACGTATAGAACTTGGTTTTACAGATTCTATTGCACGTAAATTAGGTGTTGGGCTGCCTGATGTTGGGGGACTGCGGGTAAATGATAAGCCACTGTTTTATAAAAAAATATCACCAAACGGGCCTGTTATTTCAGATACGATATTAACAACAGGACGCAGTGCATTGCGTATGAATTTGGCAACCGTGCCGACAAATGGGGTGCAATATGGGCTGTCTTTAGCTGGTATTACAGATGATTATAAATATGCGATAGATGCCGGATTAAAAATTAGACAGCCAAACGGCAAAATAAAAACGGCGTTTTCTTTCGGGGCGTCTTTTATGGATTCGCCTGATAATTATCGTACAGATTCTTATACTCCTTTGGTAAACGCAGATTGGCGTGCACAAATTTCAGGTGGTATGAATTTACAATATAACAGTTGGATATGGGGACTGTCGGCGCGTTTAATTTATGATGAAAAGCCGGTTGGACCTGTGTCGGACGGTTTGGCAGTTGGTACAGGGGTAAGTTATGACCTTTTGAAATATAGTATTTCTTTGACTTATATCTTTTCTGATACAGGTGTTTGGAACCGTGATGTCAAAGATTATATGGATCACACGGTTATTGCTTCTTTTAGATATAAGTACAGTGAGTATTTAGATGGTTGGACGTCAATTGGTTTGACAACGGATACGCCTTTCTTAGCGGTCGGTATGCGTTTAACTTTTTAATGCATAAAGAGTAATAAAAAAAGAACCGCGAAAATGCGGTTCTTTTTTGTTTTTTTTTTATTATTGTTGCAGGTCATTTATCAAACCTTGCAATCTTTCCATGCTGGCTGTATCTGTTAACGCAGCCGCAATTGTGTACGCAGATTCCAAATCAGAACGAGCAGCATCAATATTATTCAATGCCAAATTTAATGCCGCTGACTTTTCAAAGTAAGACATTGCACTGCTGGACAAAGATTCACGTTGTTCTGCAGTTGTTGCACCTTGTATTTGTTCTGAAATTACGCGAATTGCAGAAGTGTAGTCATTAATTGCTTCTGTATAGTTATTTAATGCAGTGTACGCTTCTGCGCGTTCTGCATAAACGGAAGGGCTAACTATACCATCAGGACGGGATAAAGAATTTGTATAGTCAGCAATTGCACCTTCCCAATTTTTTAACCATAGATTTAACTGACCACGTTTAGCATACAAATCACGTAGTTGTAAAATTTGTGTTGGGTTTGCTGTTTGTGCAGCCAAAGCATTATTTATATCGTTTAATGCAGTGGTATAATCTTCCAAACGAATATTTAACAATGCACGATCATAATATGCAATTGCATTTACAGGGTCTTTTTCAATTGCTGTATTAAAATCTTCTAATGCTTTTCTGTAATTTGCAGATTGCATGTATGCTTCGCCACGTAAAATATAAGTATCAACGTTGGCGTTTCCAGAATCAATAGCAACAGTTAAATCTGTAATTGCTTCATCGATATTCCCAGCCAATAATTTTGTTTTACCACTTTCATAGTAATCAGATGGTTGCAATAGTGCTTCTTCTGTTATTTCAACATTTTGTGTTGGTTGTGTGTCAACAAAAGAACCATGACTGCGACCTAGAATATAAAATGTTGCCGCGATGAAAAATAAAATGATAAACCAGTAAATGTAAACAGATGCAGACCAAGAACTTGTGCATGGTTGCTTTGCTTCTTTTGCACGAATTTCAGGTTTTGTAATTTGTTTTACCTGTTTCTTTGCAGCAGAATTTTTCTTAGAGATATTTTTTTTCATATGAAACTCCCTTCCTTAGATTAAATATTAGAGAGTTTTTATCATTGCGTCAATTGTTTTCTGTGAAATTTTACGAATTTTTCCAACCGACAAATTTCCTAGTTCTATATTTCCAAAAGATATTCGGTGTAATTTTCTAACAGGACATCCACATGCGCGTAAGACAATTCGTACTTCATTTTTCTTTCCTTCTGTGACTTCTACACGTATGGTATCTTCGCTTACGACATCTATTTTCATCGGGCGATATGATATTCCGTCAACGGTAATGCCAGATTTGGCTTTTTCTAAACCTTGTAAATTAATTTTATTAACGATTGCAATATATACACGCGGTATATGTGAAGATGGCAACGTTAATTTTTTTGCAAGTGCACCATCATTTGTTAATAATAACAGTCCAGTTGTTTTATAGTCTAATCTGCCAACATACTTTAGATTTTTATATTCATCAGGTAAACAGTCATAAATTGTTTTACGTCCGTTAGGGTCGCTGGTCGTGGTCATTGTATTTATAGGTTTGTGAAAAGCATATAATTCGGAAGAAGTTCTTTTTGATACATTGACACCATTTACTTTTACTTCATCATTATCGTCAATAAAATATACAGGGGTATTAATTATGGCGCCATTAACGCTAACAGCGCCCTGTTCAATAAGCTCTTCGGCTTTACGTCTAGAAGCAATACCAGCATCTGCAATAAATTTAGCAATACGTGTTTTCATTTTAATACTTTACTAAGTGCTATGGCTGCGGCCAGTTCTGCCCGCAGAATTGTTTGCCCAAGGCTTATTCCAATAGCGCCCGCTTTATCGAGTTTATCAAATTCTGCATCCGAAAAACCACCTTCTGGGCCAACAAGAATATTTTTTACACCTTCGGGTATATTTGCGGTTGCTTTGCCGTATGCTGCACGTTCGTCTGCAAAAACAATTTCAGATAAATTAATTTCAGAAAACTTCTTTGGTGGTAACAAGCTTGGTACGCTATTGCGGTTTGATTGTTCAGCGGCTTCAATTATTATTTTTTTCATTCTGTCCCAGTTGATGTGTTGTGCTGTGGTACGCTCTGTAATTACTGGTTGTAAAGTTTTTACGCCCATTTGCGTTGCCATATTTAATAAATCATCCAGCCGTTTTATTGGTGAAAAATATAAAGTAATTTCGTTTGATGGGTCTAAATGGTTTGTCTTATCACCGACCAACAGGCTTTTACCGTCATCTGATAATGTGGCAGTAAATTCATTCCCGTTATTAAAGCATAAGCAATCATTTCTGCGCATTACGTGTTTTAAGTAATGAGAGGTGTCTTTTTCAACTGGAATTTTGATTCCGGCTTGTAAATTTTGTTCTATAAAGATTCGTGGGATATTTTTCACAAGTTTTATTATTTCCTGATTTATAATTTAATATTTTTCTGTTATAATATAACACAATGGTCGAGAAGTTCAAGATTTTATCCGCAGGTGGCAGCTCCAAAGGCTTGAATATATTCAAGTCCAGCGCATATAAAGAAAATATGCGAACGCCGATGGCATCGCTGTTTTGGTCTTTGCGTTGGGCAATTGGAATATGGCTGGTTTGTGCGCTGGCTTTTGCTTTGTCTTTTATCATAGAGCATATATGGCGATATGGTTGGTCGCCGGCATCTGCAAAGTGGACCAGTATTTATTTGCAAAATATGTTGTACAGTGGGGGGCTTTCTGTCTTGGCAGAAATTCCTGCATGGATGACACGTACAGTAATGCGAACGGACTTGGCGTGTATAACACCACTTTTGCCGATAATTGCATATTATTTTATGGCGGACAGCACATTGGTTAAAGAGTTCAATCCATATGGTAACGATAAATTTGCAGAAAAATCGTCTAATAAAGCGACGAAAGAAGATATTGAAAAAATGGGATTGTTTAAGGGCTTTATGATGGTGCTTGGCTACTTTAAGAAAAAGCCACTTATGATGAACGAATGCTTGTCTGCGCTGTGTGTTGCCCCCCCAGGAACTGGTAAAACATATGGAGTTGTTTTGCCGACAATTTTTGACTGTAATACAGTATCAATGATTATTAATGACCCAAAACCTGAACTTAAACAGATATCGTCTGCATATCGTTCAACAATTGGTCCGGTGTTTATTATGAATTGGGCTGGGCAGGATGACCCAGAACGTGGCATTTATTACCCGTCTTGGAATCCATTGTCACCAGAACATGTACCATTTAATCAAGAACAACGTGATTTGTATATTGATTCAATTTGTAATGTTTTAGTGCCTGATGCGGCCGGTTCTTCTGCTGACCCGCACTGGACTATTTCTGGTCGTGCTGGTTTGTCTGGTTTAATTCAGTTTATGGTTTCAAAAGTAGAACGTGCGCGTGCAGATGACTATTTCTATGCGCGTATAAAGTCAGGTACGTTTGACGAAGAAGATGCTGCTGTTTTATCTGATTATTATTTATCAATGATGACAGACCCAAATGCATATGCTGCACATGCATTATTACAACGTGGGGAATTAAATGAAACAAACTATGTTCATATTGGTACATGGGAACATATACCACCTGCATGGGTTGGTAAAGAGGCGTCTTTATCAATGATTTTAGATTGGTTAAATGCCAGCCAAATAAGTATTGGGCAAGAATTAGAAGAGCGTCGTCGCCAAGGTGACCAAATGGTCATGATGGCAGACCCAATGAAAGATTTGTTTACAAATGCTGTGGACGAGGCGCGTCGTTATGCATATGCGCATCGTGCAATCCTTGAATTAACGCAACTGGCGAACACGCCTGATAAAGAACGTGGTTCTATTTTATCAACGATTATGGCGGGGCTTGGCATATTCCGCAATGCGGCCGTTCGTAACAGAACAAGCCATTCCGATTTTCACTTTGAAGATTTGCGTGGTCTAAAAGACCCACGCGATGGCAAGATAAAACCTGTAACAGTTTACCTATCAATAAATATGGTTGATGCACAGGCGTTAAATCCGATAACAGGTATATTTATTGAATTGATGAGTAATTTCTTGTTGGCGAATAAACCAGAGGCAATAAATAATGGACATAAGTTAGGACCATATCCTGTACTATTTGTTTTAGATGAAATGCCAAAAATGCAAAAGTTGCAGGCAGTTATCCAAGGACCTGATTTGGGACGTGGTCAAAAGATATCTTATTTGATTATTGGTCAGGACTTACATCAGATACAGGAAAAATATGGTGCGGATGCGGCTGCAACAATTATATCTACGACTGCGGCAAAGATAGTTTTGCGTCAAAACGACCCAGATACAGCAAAACGCTTTTCTGAAATGATGGGGTATAAGATGAAGGTAAAAACTGTCAAAGGTCCAGACGGTAAAGATAAAGAAGAAACCAGTGAAGAATTGCTTTATTCGCCTATGGATATCATGAAATTGGATGATAAAAAACAGCTTGTAATATTCCAAGGGTGGTATCACAGACCAATAGAAGCGGACAAACAATACGCATTTAATGACCCGCGCCTGGCAAGTTATATGGCGATGGGTGAATGCAGTCCGTTGCCAGAGTTTTTAATACCGTCTCATCACGCTGCGTTGGGTTATTCGGGCGTTCCAAAGATATATATACCGCAAACGAAAGAGATAAAAGTACTAGAACCAATCAAATAAAAAATGCCCATTTGGGCATTTTTAAATATTGTTTTTTGTTTTTATTCTTTTGTTGGGTCAATAATAGCAGTAAATGTTGCTTCTGCCACTTTTTTACCGCTTACCATTGCGATACCGTGAAATTTATATAATCTCATTTTTGACATAACCAATTCCACGTGCAGTTCCAGAACATCACCTGGCATAACCATGTGCGAGAATTTTATTTTTTCCATTGTGGTAAAATATCCCAATGTCTTACCACCTGTTATTCCCATATTTGATAAAGCAATAAAGCATGCTGTTTGTGCCAAAGCCTCTATTTGTAATACCCCTGGCATAATGGGGTGGCCAGGAAAGTGCCCTGCACACCAAAATTCATCATCACGAACATATTTAATGCCAACCCCGCTGGTTTCATTATATTCACGAATTTCATCAACCAAGCGCATTGCACCACGATGAGGAATTACATTTTCAATACCTTTTGCGTCAATCATACCTTTCTCCTATTTAACCCTTTAATTGTTTCTTTACCCATGCATAATGGCGCATAAATTCTGTTCCTGGACCTGCAGGATATCCCATGTGCTTTTGCCCGTCTGGCACACTTCTAAATACACCGCTATGTGCACCAACTTCTGCATCATTGCCAATTTTTACGCCATTTGCGATACCAACTTGACCGGCCAGCAAAGCGCGGTCGCCAACAACTACGCCACCTGCCAAGCCAACGCCAGATGCCAAAAAGCATTCTTTACCAATAACAACGCCATGAGCAATCTGACATAAATTATCAATTTTTGTTCCGTCACCAACCTGAGTATCAGTCATTGCACCGCGGTCAATGCAAGTATTTGCACCAACAGAAACGCGATTGCCAATTATTACACGACCAACATGTGGAATAAAAACATTATGCCCATTTTGACGTGTATATCCAAAGCCGTCTTTACCAATTACCGCCCCAGCATTTATAACACATTCTGCGCCGATTGTTGCATTTTCTATATGTGCACCAGTTTGAATAATTGTTCCTTTACCAATTGTCACATTTCTGCCTATAAATGCCCCAGGATATATTTTTACATCTTCTTCAATAATTGCACCCTGTTCAATGGTTGCATATTGACCAACGTATACCGTTTTGCGCTTTCTAAAAAATACACCACGTTCAACGGTTGCTTTTTTACTAATTCCATAGCGTGGTTTCTCGCGATAAATTTCCCCAAGTATCTTAACAATATTGCCACGTGGTGTTTCTGTTATCAGCAAAGTCGCACCTTTGGGCGCATTTTTTGCTTGTTCTGGTTGAACCAGAATTACACTAGCACGCGTATTTTTTAATACTTCAATCGGCAGAATTTTAAACGCTGCGCTATTTTGTTCCGTAGAATAAAACGCCAACTGACCAGGTTTCGCATCTGCAATAGGTGCAACCCCGCACACTACTGTTTCTGGATTACCACGTAATTCCAAGCCGAATTTTTCGGCCAACTGTCCAGCAGTTGTTTTTGTTGCTGCTGGTGCCAACAAAGATTTTATTTTGCTTAACATGTCGCGATTATACCCAATTTTTTTGAAATTAAAAGCAGAATATTAACTAATAAAAAACCGCCAAAGCGGCGGTTTTTATTTTAAGTATTTAATTAAAAACCTTGTGGCTTTTCCATTTTTACACTGGATACTTTCTTGTTCAATGCAGAAATAACTTCGTTTGTTATATCTAATTTTTCTGCATCTTTACCTGTGCGTGCAAAGCGTCCATCAATTACCAAAGACAAATTCTTTTTTGCAATTATACCTTCAATGACAGGGTCAAGGTGTTTCGTTTGAATGTCATTCAAGGCCTTTTGATAAGCAACTTCTAAGCTTTGTGCGCGTTCTGTTAAATCGCGTTGTAATTCTGTTACGCGGTTTTGATAATCAACAACACGACGTTGCAAAGCATCACGAGATAATACGTCCTGAGATTTTTCAATTTCTGCTTTTTCTTTTTCTAATTCTTTCTGTCTGCTTTCCAGTTCATCACGTAGTTTATTTTCATAAGATTCTTTTTGTTTACGCAAATCTTTTAAAGCATCTGCTTCGTTTTGTATTGCGTCCATGCGAATTACAGCAATGCTTAATTCAGAAGCTTTTGCTGCATCTTCAGATACAACTTCCATTGCTTCTTCTATAGATGCGCCGCCCCCATTACGCAAAGCGCTGATGCCCCATGCACCAAGAGCTGCGATAACGACAACAATTGCTGCAATGATACCTGTTTTAGTATATTTCTTAATTGCTGGATTGTCGGATTTTTTAACCATGTTTTTCCCCTTTGTTTTGTTTTCTGGTTGGAGTATAGCAATAAAATAATAAAATTAAAAGAGAAACTTGTCCTATTTATCTTGCGGGCACAATACGTATTTCAACGCGTCTATTTGTTAATCTGCCAATATCATCTTGGGCGGCAATGGGGCGTGTGGAACCGCGACCTACAATAAACATTCGTGCCGTATTTATTCCGTGTTGGGACAGATAAACGCCAACACGTTGCGCCATGTCTAAAGATAAAGCGTTTGCAGCCTGTTGATTTTTCATGGCGTCGGTATATCCTGCAATTTCAATAAATGTTGCATCATATTCTTTTAGTATCTTTGAAATCGTTTTAAGCGTATCTGCACCTGTTTCTGAAATATCTGCAACATTTAATTCCATCAGCGCGTCTCGGACAAGTATTACAACAACATCAGTTCCCGCACGTTGAACAGAAATTCCTGGCTTGCGTAAAGCATCATATAGCGTATATTCCAGCTCTGCCATATATTGTACACTGACTGCATTATCGTTTGTGGTTTTATCACCATAATCCATTTGTGGGGACGTGTTTTGTTCTGTTACTAATTTTCCACCAGCCCCCAAATAAACAGGTCTTTTTGCAATGCGTGACATTTCTGTCATGTCTGTAAAGCTGGCACCGTTTAGATAGTAAGCCCATGTATTACGGTCAGGACTGTGATATTGCATGCAGCCTGCAAGAATTAAAGAACCTAAAAATAAAAGACCTTTATTTATACTTTTCATTCAACCGTAAAAGAAATTTGGTTAGTGTTAGTTGAAAAACAGTTTGTATTAATATCTGTTTCAATACCGTTTACTATGATAGATGTGGCCCATTTTGGTTTTGTTGCTGAAAAATATTGACATTCGCCAGATGTTAAACCTGTTAAATTAATAGAAAAACCAGCACCATTATTAATAGGTTCTACTGACCAATTAGATGCACCAATTGGCGCTTTGTTAGTTTTTAATGCACCCGCAGAGATTAAGTAATCAACGGACAAACCAGTATAATCACCACGCATTTCCATTAGTAATTTTGTGTTTTTTACAATCTGCTCTATTTCCATAGATGCAATCTTTCTAATTTGGTTATTTCTAATAACGTTATAAACGCCGATTGCACTGGCGCTCATTAAGCCAGCAATTGCCAAAACCCCCATAATTTCAATTAAAGAACGTCCAGATTCTTGTCTCATATTTTTATTGCCTTTATTTAGATACGCCAACAATTTCTGCGTCTTCAAAAAGACTCATTGCGCTGGCAACCATTGGGTCTGCTTCCAGTTCTTCTTGTTTCTTTTCTGTCACAGTATGCGTGTGCAAAGATTCTTGTGCACGTTCTAATACCCAAGTGCATCCAGTTTTATCGCACAACCAAGCAGAAAGTTTTGGTGCAAAATCTGCATCGCCCTTACGGTCAAAGTATTTTATTTTTCCTTCGCTGAATTCTACAATTTCTATATTACTGCTGTAATAAGAATATAATAAAATTTCTTTGGCTTTCTGTAACGCGTTCGCTAAATCTTCTGCAGAAGAAATTTTTATTTTATCATTTTTGGTTTCTGTCTGAGATTGCTTTTCTGTAATTGGTGCAGATGGTTTTGACGCTTGCTGCTTTAATATTTCTGGCACAGAAGGCATGTCAGCAATATGCATTAATCTTATTACCAACATATCAAAGCATTGTTTTTGATTTCCCGCAGCCTGCATTTCGGAAACTGACGCGACCATAACCTGCCAGATTCTGGATAAAGTATTAATAGAAACTTTGTTGTCTATTTCATAAATTTGTTCGCGTTGGTCCGCGGTATAAGGTGAGCTATTTGTTTCACCAGCGTGTAAAGCAGGGTGCATACGCGTTGCCCAATGAGTCCATTCCATCATATCGTTTAATAACATGGAAAGGTCTGCACCGTTTGTATAAATCTCGTCAACTTTTTCAAGGGCAGCAGCAGTATTGCCTGATAATAAAGTTTTCATAAATTCAACAACCACGCCCCTGTCTGCACGCTTTAACATATCAAGTACAGACTTTTCATCAACGTGTCCGCCAGTTTGCGCAATTGCTTGGTCTAATAAAGACAAACCATCACGGACAGAGCCGTCTGCTGCACGCGCTAACAATTCATTTGCTGCATCAGATAATTCTATGTGTTCTTGTTCTGCAATCCATGCAAAGTGCTTTTTTAGTGTTTCTACAGGAACGCGAACCAAGTCAAAGCGTTGGCAACGTGATAAAATAGTTACAGGAACTTTTCGTATTTCTGTCGTTGCCAAGATAAAAATTACATGTGCAGGTGGTTCTTCGAGCGTCTTTAACAATGCATTAAAAGCACTTGTAGATAACATGTGTACTTCGTCAATTATATATACTTTATATCTGCCGTTTGTTGGTCTGTATTGGGCAGCGTCTAAGATATCACGCATATTATCAACACCTGTGTGCGACGCCGCGTCAATTTCAAGAACGTCAATGTGTTGACCTGCTGCAATGGCGCGACAATTTTCGCATTTTCCACAAGGTGTTGCAGTTGGACCGTCAGAAGATAAGCAGTTTAATGCTTTTGCTAAAATTCTGGCGGTACTTGTTTTACCTGTTCCACGAATACCCGTAAAAATATAAGCATGAGCAATTCGCCCTGTATTAATAGCAGTAGTTAAAGTTTTTACTAAAACATCTTGACCAATAAGAGTTTGAAAATCTTGACTGCGATATTTTCGCGCTAAAACTGTATAATTATCACTCATGCTAAATCTTCCTTTAGTGAAAGAATAGCAAAAAGGGTATAAATTTCAACAATTAAAAGCGTTAATTTTTTATGCTGTTATTTTAAGTCTGTTATAAAATCAGGGAAAGCAGCTTCTTCTTCATCTGTTGCATCAACGTTATCTGTTATTTCAGATGTTTCCAATGCTTCGTCAATAGAAGGAACTTTTTCTTTTGGGTCGCGCGTAGAATCTATTTTACCTTGTTCTGCATTAACGATGCGACCATAGTGTTCTGCGGCTTGCATTAAGCGTTCACGTTCTATTTCGTCACTTGTTTGACGCGCTTGGTCCATATACTGTTTTCTTTTTTGGCGCCACTTATGGCAACGTTGAATCATCATTCCAACAGATGATTGATTTTTTTTGTTTTGCATTTTTTTTCTTTGTTAATAAGGAAATATTTAAATAACGTTTTCTCTCGTTATCGTTCTTCAACGATTTGAATGATAAAGTATCTTAAAACTGATTGCAATATTTTTTTTTGATTGCTATTCTGTGCGTGTAGGAGGTGCCTTTTTGCAAAAGCAGAGTGGAAATTTTTTATTGCAAGCTTTGCTGGCGTTTACGCTGATATTTGCTTTTATTCCGTTTTTTGCACAAAGACTTGCCGTAAGAGATATGGATGCCCAGATGTATTCTTCTACTAGGAAGGTAGAGCTTGCACAAACTGCGGCCCGAATTTTTGTGCGCGAGCAGGCAAATAATTTACCATATAATCAAACGGTCTTATCTGGAAACGCTTTTTCTGATTTATTGGAGTCTTATGGTTTGCCACTTGGTTTTGTTCCACGTACTGCCTTGGGACAAAATATTTCTTTGGTAATAAATAAGTCTGCAACCGAGGTAAGTGCGTATCTGCAACTTTCTGGTGGTGATTTAACAGAATTACAGTTGGCTGAACTAGCACGCAGAATAGGTTTTTACGCAGCTGTTGACGGGAAAAATATAGTTGTTGGGCTTGCGCTGGATGATGTTTATTCTGATGTTGTAAAAAGAAATGAAACTAATTTAGAAAACAGTGCTTTTCTGACAGATTTAGATATGGGTGGTTTTTCTATAAACAATATAGGCGAGATTTTTGCAAGACGTGGCGAATTTGAAACAGGGCAATTTAATACTTTGAGTTTATTCGGTGAAGAAAATGGCAGAAAGGTTAGAAATAGCATTGAAGTTATGGCGTCAGAAAAAGCCGTTTTTCAAAGTTATTCGGGTGAGGCGGCTTTGTCTGTTACACGTGGTACATTAAGTGTTGGTAATGTAAATACAAAAACAATTTCTAAATTTGGGGATACTGGTAATTTTACTTCAAACAGCGCATCTGTGTATGATTTCGCAATGACTGCGGGCAGAACAAGTTTTTCTGGTCCGACAGATTGGTATGTTGCAGGTGATGTTATTACGGATAATATTAATTTAAGTGTAGAACGTTTAGAATTGAATTCGTATATTAACGCTTCACGTGGTCAGGATGTTTTTATAGATCCAGATGAATTAGAATATAATACGCGTAGTGGTATAGAAACAAACACTATGATTGCATCAAATATAACAATGCGTGATCAGACATCAAGTGCATTGAACGAAGGTGAAACCGGGGCGGTTGTTTTAGATATACGTCCTGCGGGGACTTCTGTTTTGCCTGATGCTTTGTTAGACTCTATTGATAATAGCGTTTTTAAAATAATTGATGACCCAGCCTCAGATGAATCAAAGACTGTTGATTGCAGGTCTATAGTTAATGAATTAGAGGGGCGCTACAATCAAAAATCTTTGTCGCAATATATATTGTGTCAGTATGTATTTTGGCAAAGACTAGAAAAAAGAATAGATATAAAAAGATGCTTGTTGGAAGGTAAAAGTGGCTGTATGTAATTATAGAATTTTTTCTGATGAATCTAAGGGTTCTAGTATTCTTGAGGTCATTTTATCAATGGCGGTTGTTGCCTTGGCTACGCCTATTTTATATAGTCAGATATCTGAAACTAATAATGAATTGCGTGATATGGCAACTGCTAATAAAATAGTAGAGCTAAGGGATTCTGTACTAAACTTCATAAGATTAAATCAAGCTTCTTGGCCAGATATTGCACAGATAAGGTTAGCTGATGAAGAACTGGATAATATTTCTGAGTTTCCTGTTGCTGGGTTTATAGATAAATATGCTGTAAACGGTGCAACAATTACTGATGTTTACCTAGCGTTTGATTTAGATAATAGTTTACTGCGTACTTCGCAGGTGGCAAAGCACATTGGTTCAGATGCGGCTGTTGTTGGCAGTGATGGAATTGCATATGGTGATTTGTGGGCGGTTTCTGCACCAGATTTTAAACCAGGTAATTTAATTTATAAAATATCGCGTGATATAAATGGTGAAGATAAAACAAAATATTTGCATCGTACAAAAATGGGTGAAGACGATTTAAATGTTATGTTAAGAGATTTAAATCTTGGGAAAAATAAAGTATATGATGTTGGTGGTGTTGTTGCAAAGTCTGCCGAGGTGCAAAATATTTCGTCTTCTTTTATTGAAACGGGTAGCATACTGTCAAATGTAATTTATTTTTCATCGGGTGCTAACTTAGATGCAGATCAGGCTACATTTGGTTCGATGCGAATTTCTGATGATGTTTCCGGTTTTCGTAATATTTATGCTGACAAATTAAACGGTGAAAAGTATACAACAAATGGTCGCATAATAACTGATAGAGCAACTGTGTTAAACTCTGTAAACGTCGCAAATAATTTAGTCTTAAAATCAGATTCTATTCGTACAATTAGTGGTTTTACGGGGGTTACTGCACATAGTTTAACTACATCATATATATCTGCAGAAGAAATAACTTTTTATGATAACTTTGGGTTAACTGTATCTGGTGAATTATTGATGTCTACAACTGTGCCGATAAGATTAGGTAGTTGGTCTTTTCCTTCTTTGACACCGCCTCGGTTTGCAGAATTAAATTTATCGCGTGCGTCTGTTCCTGCTGCGCCGATAAATGAAGAATTTTCTGTCATAATGTCAAAGGGCTGGCAGGCTGCGCAACCAAAGGAAATTGAAAATGCGTTTTAAAAGTAAAATTTTTTATGGTACGCAGAAAGGAAGTATGCTGATAGAATTGTTGATGAGCATTGCGCTGGCCGCGATAATAATGCCTTTTATTTTTAAGTACCAACAAAATGCGGCTATGCGTGCAGAAAATATTGCGATAACGCGTCAGATGGAAAGCATCCAAGATGCGCTTGAACGGTATATTTTGGATAATAGAGAAACTTTATTAAATACTGTCGGCAGAAATATTACACGTGTAGAAATGGCACAATTGCAAGATTATGGTGTTTCACCTGATTTGGTCTTAAGTGCAGGAGATGATTATCAGTTGCGTATTTTGAAGTCAAATGATTTAGACGGTAAGGCAACTTTGCAAGGGGTAATAGTTTTTTCATCAGAAGAGATAACGCCTATGCGGACACGTGAAATCGTTGCATTAGGTGGTGATTCAATGGGATTTATAGAAGGTAATCGTGCATATGGAAGTTTTGGCGCATGGCATACAGACGCGGTCGATTTAGGTGTAAATGTTTCTGGTGGTATTGTAGAAACAACATCTGTAAATCGTGATAACGCGTTATATTTATGGCGTGTTCCGTCAAAAGATTCTGCAGATGCAACGATGCTTTCCGGTTTAAATCTTGGTGGGCATAATATAAATAATGCTGCTTTTTTCAATGCGCAGGCGGCGCAGTTTGACGAGACTTTGACAATGGGGGTTGCAGTCGCAGACAATGTTATATTTGAAAACAGGATAACGCTGGATCAACCATTTGAAAGTGCAAGTGCAACAGTCTCTGGAATACTTACATCGGATTCTAGAACAATGGAGGTTTACGGAACTCTTAGCTTGGCAGATACTGCAAAATTTAGCAGTTTTACTACGGGGGATTTGTGGGTTAACAATATGACATTGGGTGGTCTTTCTGTTTATAACGAAGATGACCCTACGATACTGAAAGTTAATAGAAATATAGATATGACCTTTGGCAGCGTCGATGCTTTGTATGTCACTGTTGGTTTTACTGGTTCTATTACACCACGTTTAGTTGTGCGCAGCTTGATACAAGATTCTGTTAACCCCGCATATTATTGGGATGTTGTGTCTGGTGTTGCAAATATGCAAGATATTATTTTTGAAGAATTAAACAGATTAGCGTCTTTGGCTGTTTATATGGAAAATGCTTCGGATACAGAAAGCGGTAAAATATTTGGTGCGGTATCGTCTAATAAAAATGCGACAGTATCTGATTATATGAATGCGTTGCAAGAAATACAAAATAAAGTCAGGGCAAAATATCGGATGTTGAAATTGGAATAAAATATGCTATGAATCGTCGTATGAAAACAGTATGTGATTTTTGTAAAACAGAATATAATTTGGACAATGTGCCAAAGGCGCCTGTTAAGTGCGCTGTGTGCGGAAATGTGTGGGTTGTTCAAAAGCCTCCACGTAAAAACGTGTGGTTAACTTTTATTGCTGCTATATGTGCTTTGTTGTCTGCAGTTGTGTTTGCAGTTGCGGTTATGGCACAGCATCAGATAAAAGAAATTCGTGAAAATCCATTGGTGGCAGAAATTTCCGAAATAGAAACAATTACAGATGATAACGGCATCGTTCACTTTGTGGTAAGTGGCAGTGTTCATAATAGGTCAGAACAAATATACGGTGTTCCTGGGGTAATAATTATATCTTATGATGAAAACGATAAAATTCTGGATAGACAGAAGTTTTTACCGCCTGCAACTTTATTAGATTCTGGGGCAGATGCAAATTTTTTACATGTGTTGTCCGTTCCTGTTCAGGGTGTAAAGAAGATAGCTGTTGAATTGGAAAAATGATAGGGGGGACGAAATGAAACAAATATTACTTGTATTATTTTTAATTTCTTTCGGTTTTAATTCTTTTGCGGCAGATTCTGGTACAAATACGGATACTCCGCCTCAGCAGCAACCTTTGCCACGTGTAAGTATTTTTTCTACCAGTACAGATTGGCAAGGACTTACGGGTATGCTTTATTATGAATATCGTGGGAAATTCACTTCTTTGTCTTCTAATATGATAGGCAAAGGGTTGGTTTTGTATTATTTGGACGGTTTTCCTTGTTATGGACTTGGTGAAGGTGTTCGTATATGGTTGGGACCAAATGATAAGCATGATGGCGAGTTACGTATTGCATGTCTTTATCCACCAGAAGAAATAAATTTTACTTGGCGTAATGCAACAAGGGATGCAGACGAAGCCGTTAGTACAGGATTGTTAACATGCCCAGTAGAAGCAAACGGGCGCGAACTAACAATAAAATTATCCGATTGCAAAAAAGGAAAGGACTGGGAAGAATATAAGTAGGTTTTATATGGAAAAGAAAATTCAGTTTGTTGTGCCCGAAGAAGAGTCTGGCAATCGTTTAGATAAATTTTTAGTAAGTAAAATGGGTGATTTTTCACGCAGCGAGATTCAAAAGTTTTGTGTTTTATTAAATGGAAATGACGTAAAATTTTCTCAGCGTTTACGTCCTGGCGATTGTATAGATGTTTTTGTGCCTGAAAGAGAAACGGATGTTGCAGCTGAAAATATATCTTCAGATTTTGATTTAGATATTTTATATGAAGATGATGATATTATCGTGATTAACAAGCCCCGTGGTGTGGTGATGTACCCGTCTGCAGGGAATAAAACAGGAACGCTAGTTCAAAATATTTTGGCTTATACCCATTTGTCTGCGCTGGGTGGGGCGGTTAGACCTGGGGTTGTGCATCGCTTGGACAAAGATACCAGTGGTGTTATGGTGTTTGCTAAGTCTGATGCGGCTTTTCGTGGATTGGTCAAAACATTTTCGGAACACGACTTGACCAGAAAGTACTTGGCGTTTGTTTGGGGGGTGCCAAATTGGGAAAGTGCTGATATTACGGGTAATATTGCCCGGTCTTCAAGAAATCGTCAGAAGATGACAATGGTAAAGTCTGGGGGTAAACCTGCACATACCGAGGTTGTTGTGTCGGATGCTTGGACGCGTGCAGGGGTTTCTTTGTTCAGGTGCAATTTATTAACAGGGCGTACACATCAGATAAGGGTTCATTTATCATCGCATGGTTTTCCTGTTTTGTGCGACCCGATTTATGGGCGTGGTGCCAGCAGATTAGGCAGTGTGAAAAATGAAGAATTGTTAGAGTTCTTAAAAACACATGACGGTCAGATGCTGCATGCGGAAATTTTAGATTTCAAGCACCCCGTTACAGGACAAGAGATGCACTTTAAGGCACGAATGCCTGATGATATGCAAGAGCTAAAAAGTATCTTAGATGATATAGGGTAGGAAATAGGGTTTTACCCTATTTTTTATTTTTAAAGTTTTGAAATATTGAATATTTTTTCTTTATCAAATGATAAAAGTATGTTATACTGAAACAATAAGTATGGAGTGAGTCTAATGAATCTTCTTAAAAAAACAATTGGTTTTATGGCGGTTTTTAGCATTGTTCCTGTGGCGTATGCCTTGACTGCGCGTCCAAGTGTTGTTGGTACTGCTATATCTCGTATGCCGACGATGACCGCATATGTTTCTAGTTCAACAGGAACGACGGCGACCACGTCAAGTTTATTAGAAAACTCCGAGTGTATTGATGCATACACAGAATGCTTGAAAGGAAGCGATGCTTGTGGCAGTAATTTTGAAGAATGTACAAATAACACGCTGTTCTTTTCTAGAAAGGCGGTATGTTCTGGTACGTTGGCAATGTGTAATGCTTCTGGTATAAACTCTTTGTTTGGTACAAGCAGTCAAACCGCATTGGCAACAAAGAATTCAAGTGGTGAATATACTTACCCAACGGCAGGCAGTGTCTTGGGACAGTTAATTTCTGCGGCTGAAATAAGCAATCGTTATGATACAAGCGACTGTGTAAAGAAATATACAAGTTGTTTGCAGAAATCAGACGTTTGTGGTTCTGATTTTGAATTGTGTACAAGCGATACCGAATTCAAGAAGCAAAAATTATTCTGTGAATCAACCTTGGCGCGTTGCCAAAGTGATGGTATCAAAGAATTGTTTGGTACAACAAACACGTCTGCAAACCCAACGGCAGACAGTCGTGTTGGTATTTTAATTTCTGAAGGTAGGGCATTGGCGGCAGTTAACGCGGTTTCTACATGTTATAAAGTTATTGACCAATGTTTCTTAAACGCATGTGCCAGCAATCCATATAGATGTAAAGAAGGAAGCGCAACTGCATTGGCAGATGCCGCAGATAAAATGCAGGAAAAAAGCGCATCTGATAATGGCGGTGCGACGACAACAACAAAAAGTTCTGTAAAAGACTTTTTAAGCAACGAGTGTATGGATACTATTGGTACAAATCAGTACTGTTATGCGACGTTAATTGGAAATGGTGCTATGCCAAGTGCATCTCAGTTGCAAGATCCTGATAATCATACAGAAATGTTTTCTGAAGCATATGAAAAACGTATGAATGCATCATTAAGCGTAAAGATTGACGATTTGATTGTACAGTTTGATGAAGAAGCGAAGAAGCGTTGTTCTGAAACTATTTCTTCATGTGCAATGTTGGCATGTGGCGAAGGTAGCGGGGCTGCGTGTTATGCATCTGCTTTTAACAATTCAAATACAGTAAAAGGTGTTACGAACCCAAGTACTTTGGAAACAATAAAATCAGAGTGCGAAGCTGTTGTTAATAATGATATTGCATGTCAATATGCTGGTGCAAAATTAGACGCAACCGAAGGTAGTGCGATAACAATCAACATATTTAATAATGGCAACAGCTTGTTTGATCGTTTGTTTACATCTGCAGATAACGGTGGTGACCCAGTTGGTGTTGTTGCATCTTTGAATGCAAGATTGGCGTCTTCTTATAGTCAAAGTGCATTAGACCAGATGGAACAAAATTGCAAATTAACTGCGACAAACTGTGTTAAAGTGCAGTGTGGTACAGATTATCAGAATTGTTATCGTAACCGTACAGACATATATTCATCATTGACCAATACGAACGATGATGCGTTTAATGCCAGTATGAATAAGGTCGGTGGTGTTTTGGATCATACAATTATTTTAGGTTTGTGTATAAATACAGTCCAAGCCGATCCAAATTGTGCAGAACATATCAAGGCTGAAATGGCTCGTGCACAGGCTGGTAATGCAAGTTCGGCAAGTTCTTGGGGCAGTTCCGGCAGTGTTCGCCAAGGTTGGTTAGATGCTGGTACATATAACGTATCTACAACTGCGACAATGGTTCAAGACCAAGACGTAGATGGGAATTTGTTGTGTACAACACAAAACGGTTCTGGTGCATCTGGGCGTTGTGATGACGCAAGTGGTATGTATATGTTTGCAAAAATGGTAACAAAAGACCAGTTGGCAGAGAGCAAAGCCCAAGCGCAAATATTTACAGATTTGATTGCAGATTTGGAAATGGAAGCACAAGCGAAATATAACGCAAAGCTTACAAAACAACAGAATATGTGTATGTCCAGCAATTCTGGTGGTATCATGGGTAATAAAGATATGGGCAGTACATTCTTGTGGGTAAAGTTGAAAAACAACAAGGTACCGTCTAATTATACTGTATCTGGGTTGCAGGCAAATGATTTCGTTGCAAGTAATGATTTGTATGGTTCGTTCTGCCGTATCCGTATAAACATTCAGTCAGACGACAAATATATCCAAGATGCGATACGTTCGGGTGCCGATTGGGCAACAGCGTATTATGCAGCGGGCGATACATTTACATGTGGCAGCTGGATACCATCCAGTGTATTGGAAGAAATCTCTGCAAATGTTGGCAGTGCTGCCCGTGAGGACGCAAAAGAGGCGCAGCCAAAGATTGCAGGTTGGATGACCGCACTGGGTGTACTGGGTGGTGGCGTTGGTGGCGGTTTCTTTGGTGACGCTGTTGCAACAGGTGACATCTTTGGTGGATTAACCGGTTTACAATCAAATAAAAAAGCTAACACTGCAAGTGGACAATTAGGTGCGCGTGCAGGAAATTGTGCGGGTCTTGCTAGTAGCGCAAGAAATAATATAGATAGCAATTATGCAACAGCTAAGCAATATTCAGATAATGCTATCAAAGTTGCAGAGGAGCTGAATGTTTCTTATACAATTATTAATACGGTCAATGACGCAATGACAGCTTTAAAAACTCTTGAAGACCAAAAAAGGAGCAATAGTAGTTCTGTTACAGATGATCAACTGACAAAAGCTAGGACGAAAGCAAAGACCGAATTAGATAAATTAGCAGATGCATGTAGAGATGAAGCTTATTCTACAGCCACGACTACTGTGGATAAAAATGAAACAAAAAGACGTGCAATCGCAACAGGTGTTAGCTCTGTCGTTGGCGGTGTTGGTGGTGGGTTGTTGACCTATTACATAACAAAAAGTGTACAGGATGCTCAGTTGGATAAAGCAGAACGTGAAGCCATTGACGAATGGATGAACGAAGTTGGTAAGCATCTGCAGTGTTATATCGGTTCTGAACAGTTCGGTGTATATGGTGATGTTATTACCACCAGCATGGAATAAAATAAAACGCCCGTTTGGGCGTTTTATTTTGTCTTACTTATTTTTATTATCTGCATCCACGTGAGTATAATTTATTCCTTAGAAAATCTGCCTTGGCTTTAAGTTGCTTATAATTTCTAAAAGCCTGCTTGTCGGTTTTTGGATTCCCTGGCATTCTTTCTTTTAATTTGTTTATTATTAAATCGGTTACTGTTTTTATTTCTTCGTTTGTATAGTTGTTTAAAACAAAACCTAAATCATCCCACGATTGATATAGTACGGTTCTTAATATTTTTGTCGTATTTTTATCAAGGTTCCATATATCTTTATTTATTTGTATTGCACCGGCATCTATTATTGTGTTGCCTAATAAATTTTCAGATGAATTAAAATCGTATAATGAAATACGTTTAAAACATGTGTTTTTATCAAATGTGGTTTCTGATTCTGGGGCATCAATAAAAGGATATACCAAATATCTTTCACCACGTTGGTTGCTGATACCTGCAGTAGATATTTTTCTAAATTTTATATTGCCTTTATATTTTTTTCCAGATAATAAAAACGAGTTTTGTAATTCGGTATCGTGACCCCAATTGTGTACATAATTATAAGAACGATTACTGTGGTATATCTTTAGAACGTCTTTTTTGCTGTCTGCAATTTGAATTGTAAAGGTTTTTCCAAAGTTACCAGCAGATAAAAACTCTACTTTGACGGGTTGATGAGTTATCTTGCTTAGTTCTTTTTGTAGTTTGCTAATCGGTTTTTCTAACCCTGCAACAGAATAATTATCTGGGCTATACATCTTGATTGCAGCTTTACGAATAGCGTTATGTAGTTTTTCCGTTGCTGCCCCACGACGATACGGTGCGATTTGCTTTATCCATGCATAAGGAAACGCACCTGGGTTTTTATAGCCTTCTTGTACCATTCTGGTCATTTCATCTTGCGAAACAGGTTTGTTCTTTAGCTTTTTGGTGCATTTTTTATTTTTTATGTCATCAACTGTACGAGGCGTGATTATATCTGCCAAGTCTTCTAATGATATTTCTTGTAATTCGTAAAAATCATTCCTTGCACGTGGATATTTGCTTAAAATTTCTTGAAGCTGTGTTACGTATAGCGGTATGTTTTTGCAATATTGTGCCAACATACGTTTTTGCTTATAGTTTATCCGAGATATATGAATCAAGGTTCTGTGCAAAGCCATCAATATTAATTTTTTTATTTCGTATATATCGCCAGCTTCTGGGTGTTTGCATTCATATATACGTAAAGCGGCAGAAAAAGCTTGCTCTATTTTATATGTTTTTGCTTGTTGTATGGTGTTGCTTAGAGATTTTGAAATAAAATGGTTTTTATTTGTGCAAATTGCAAAATAATCATTAGTGCCGCTGTTATGAAAACGTAAAGGGTGTAAGGTTAATACCTGGTATCCAAATATAGTTTTGTTGGCTTTTTCATAATATTGTTTGCCATCAAGTGTTTTTATTTTATAGACTTCTTCGCCAGACTTGGTGTGTCTAATTACGGTATTTAGATTTGAACAATTAAGTTCGAAAAAAAATCCAAGATTTTCCCATTTTTCTGGGATGCGAAGATGTTTGATTTTAGGGCAACACCAAAAAGCGTCAACTTTTATTTCTGCGGTTTCATCGCCAAAATGTATTTTTTCTAGATAAGGGTTATCCCAAAAAACAGGCGTATCAATTTTTTTAAGGCTGTTTGGAAAATATACTGCGCGCAGACCTAATGTTGCGTTTCCTACGTTCTTGTCTAGACTAATTACACCTTCGGGGATGTATAAGGCACCCTGTGAATCAAGGTCTGTTTCGTCAACAAATAAAAGTTTTCCATCTTGTATAACCATTGGTATAATATTTATCACAAAATAAATATTTGTCAATATATTTGTTGGTGTTTTTTTATAGGGTTGTGCTTTTTTGTCTTTTCATAACATTTTTTTTATGTTAAAATCAAACTTAAGAGAGAATATGAAAAGTATATCCAGATTTTTAGTTTTTGCGTTGGCTTTAGTTTCAGTAGATGCGTTTGGAACGCCTGTATCTACGACGGCTGGCAGTAATTTAACGGCTTATAATCAAACTTCTGGTGCTGTTAATAATGCGAATTGGAATACATTAATGAACAACAGAACCAGTGCAGGCAGTAGTGCACCAGTTGCAGATTTTGGTAATTGTAATTCTTTGATATTAAGGTGTGCGCAACCAAAGTGTTCTTCTGGTGGCTGTACGACCATGGATGTGGCAAGGCCAATTGTTGCAGGGTGCGTTGAAAGCAATGCTTCTTGTAAACAATATGGTGATGATTTAATAGAATATATTTCTGCACAAATTGTGGCAAGTTCTACTGCAAAATCAAATCAACAGGCGGCAGACGCACAGGTTGCGGCAGCGCAAGCCGCAGCGGCACAAAGTGCACAACAATTACAGCAAATGCAAAGCCAGATGCAACAAATGCAGGCGCAGATGCAACAGCAGAATGCGGAAACGACGGCTCAATTGCAGGCTGCATTAGAAGAACAGAAACAATTAACCGCGCAGGCGATTGCACAGGCCAATAGCGCACAACAAAGCGCATCGGCTGCAACGACCAGTGCTGCTACAACAACAGCAAATTCTGGGGCTTTGACACAGGCGCAGACAGTTGCAGCATCTGCTGGTGTTTCTGCAGACGTTTTGGCGCGTCAGCAGATTTCAGGGGAAATTTTAACAGAAATAGAAAATGCAGAGGTTTCATTAAAAAAACTAAAAACAGTTCTAAATACTCTTTATGATTATGCAGGATGCGATTCTTCTGGTAATAACTGCACAGGGCCAAAGCGTGTTAAGACCTTTAAACAAAAGGCAATGGAGTTCTTTGACCCATATAATGCTGTGTTAAATGATATATATGATGCCTTGATGTTGGCACAAACTGTTGGTGTTGATATTACAGATATTTATTTAATGTTAAATGATTCATGTAATGTCTGGGGGCAGTATTTGTGTGGACCCGGGCAAGTGATGACTTATAATACTCTAAATTGTGTAAACGGGCGTTCTGTAGCAATTACGACAGCAGAAGGCACTGTATATGGTAATGCGCAGTGTACGCCAGGTGGAATTGTTCCAATGTCTGACGGCGGCTGTCAGCCGATTAAAACCTTGTCTTCAAAAGATGAAATTTATGCAAACTGGTTATATCCACCAGATGGAAGTAAGGAAGGCGTCACAATTCGTATTGGTTGTATGTCTGATGCATTGGATAATTCGGCATTGTTCCGTAATCTTAAGAGAGATACTTCTATTGATATAGAAACCTTGCAACGAATGATTGAACAAGATGCGCCTGCGACATTTAGCAGTTCTGCATTTGGTACAAAAACAACAATTAATCCTGTAAAATATTGTGCGGTTAATGCAACAACATATCAAGATTTGCAGAAAAGTGTTTCGTTAAAAACATTACCGTCATCTGTTTGTGTTCCTGATTCTAGGTTGGAAGCATTAGTTAACAGCGATGGATTGCTGGTATCTGATTCATCTGCAGCAGATGGTGTAGTGATGAAATGTGGTTCATTAAGTAACGCAAATTATGAATATGATAAATGCGTTTGCAATAATGGGGTAGATAAAAATTATATGCGCTGGGATGATAAGGAAAAAACGTGTGTATGCAGTGGTGATGTTTATACAGTGTTTGATATAGACCGTGGTGCTTGCTTGGATAGTACAGGAAAAAGCCGCGCGGATAAAAAGTTGGAAGAAGCATATGATAAAGAGAAATACAAACGGCTGGAAACATTTGATTCAGAATGCCAAGCAGCAGGTGGAGAAGTAAAAAAATCCATAATCAAGGTAGAGTGTAGTTGTGATGCTATTACGGATACGACTAAAAAGTTAGACTGTTTGAGAAGCGCACCTTATCTAATTATGCTCTAATAAAAAAGAAATGAATAAAGAAAAGAAAATTTTTAAAGTTTTAAGAAATTGTACCTTTTTGGGACTTAGCCTTTTCGTGGTTGCGTTACCTGTTTATGCTGACGATAATGGTTGTTCTGATCTTAGCAGAAACGATAGAATTAATCCTGAGTTGGCACTTTGTAGCACTCATGTATATAACATAGGAAAAACGACTAATCCCAGTAGCGAGGCAGATAAACAATTAATACGTGACGTTGTTGCTTTAAAGACCACAATCATAACGCAACAAATGGAAAAGCAGTACGATTTCTTAGAAGCCACTATTAAACGTTTAAAGACGCAATTGCAGAAAGCTGTTTTAACAACGAATCTTGAAGCAGCAGGTGCATCATCCGGTTCTTCTTCTGGCGGAATAGCCGGAATTGCTGAAAACGGTGTTTCTGGGGCTGAAAATTGCCGCACAGGTTATACTTCTGATGTTATGAATTGTTTATCACGTAATCTGGATAGAACTTTATCAGCAATTAACAATTCTGACATTGGTGCCGCAAAACAGCAGATTCAAACAGATTTGGAAACTATGCGTTTATATGATAATTTAGAAAAAAATGTAGATTTAAAAGACAGTAAAGTTAAAGTTAGTGATGCATTCAATACTGCATATAATGAATGTACGGAAGCAGGCTCAAATCGTCAAGATTTAAATCGTTGTATTGATTATATGCGTGTTGTGGTTACGCGTAATTTAGAAAACTTGCAAAGACAGAATACTTCTTATGGATATAATCAGATGAGATATTAAATAAAAAAGCCATTGTAAATAATGGCTTTTTTATTTTTGTGGTGTTTTATTGTTATAAAAAAACTCCGCACATGCGGAGCTTTTTTTATAGGTATATTTTTATGGGCACAATGCCAGCTGATTTAACACGTTCTGCACATCGTTATTTACAGATACTGTTATTTCACGCTGCAGGCCGTCTGTATAAGTATAATAGAACTTATAATCTTTGAATTCTGGCATGGCTTTATATACGTCTTTAAATGGTGCCAGCATTGCTTCAAACCATTGACGGCCACGACATAGGCAACCGTTTCTTACGTCTGCTACGACTGCCGCGGTTGCTGTATTTGGGTATTTTTTATCTAAGTCTTGGTCTGTCATCATTAAGCAACGCGCGCCAAGCCCATAAAAGTTGGCGTCATCTGCCAAGAATTTATATATCAGACCGTCAGTGGCACCTGCTTGCTTTAATGAATATGCCATACCGTCTGTGCAACAAGCATTTGCAGAACTCATTAACATTTTATAACGTTCTAATAATGGTGCCGATACAGCCTCGTTTGCAGTTATGTTTTCATTGCATTGTGCCGCACTTATAAAATCGTATATTTTATCAGCACGTATTTTCGGGCTGCGTGGAGAAACTGTTTCACGAACAATAGGCTTTCTGCGCCAAATTTCGCATTCTGTTTCTGTCTCGAACGGACAGCCGTCGCTGCGCCCAAAAGTAATTTTTACAACTTCTGTTAAGTCTTGTGCTGTATATTCTGGTTTTGGTGCCGGCATTTCAACTTTTACCGTTTCTTCCACCGTTTCTGTTGCGGTGTCGTCATTTGTCCATAAATTGCTGGCAGGCTTTTTAGGTGATAACAATTCTTCAACACGCGCCCTTGTTGCAGCAGCATCTGCCATATTTTGTTGATATAATTCAATAATGTTTATATCTTCGCTTTGGTCTACAGGTGTGTTTACAATTTTTGTAGCGGCTGGTCCATAGGCTTCTTTGTCAGATTCCCTGATGTATAATTCTGGCATAGGTTCCAAGAACCAGTCTGAATAGTCTTTAAGTTTATAGCTAGATACAGAATCATCCCAGATAGGCACACCGTCACGCCAATCAACAGTTTTGTCTAATGCCTTGGCTTGATATTGACCTGCGGTTCCGTCCCAAACAGGCGCTCTGTTATCAGCAGGAACTGGTTTTATAGACAACATTTTTACTTCACGCATTGGCATGTGATATGGGTACATGTATTCAACAGGTGCCACGTAATTGGTGTAATTATTTACTGGTATAGGCGCGTCGATAACCGTAGTTTCTTGAACTACTGGTGCGGATATAGGTTCTAAATAACAGCCTTCGCCCTTGCAGTCAGACGCAAAGCCCTGATTCGTACCGCATAAGCACAGCAGTGACGAAAAAATTAAAATTCTGTTTTTCATACTTTGAATAATATCACAAAAAACATATATTTTGAACACAAATTTAACAAGTTTTTTATTGAGATTTTTTTCAGTATTTTGCTATATTACTAATCATAGGGATAAAAAAGGGGAAAATATGAAGAAAATTTCGTTTGTTGCGTTGCTGTCAATGTTGACAATGCCTGTGTTTGCAGAAGATGCATCTGCTCTTTCAGAAGAAAACTTAAAAGCAGATTCTGTTGTTGAAAATGCAGATAGTGAATTGGGGACAACAGAAGTAAAAGAAAATATTGTGAACGAGCCAGAAGTTGTTGTACAAGAAGAGGTGTCTAACCCTAAAATAAAATTTCCACATGGTTTACAACTTGGTGTTGGGGTTTCTGCGACAAGTGGGCTTAATGGTTTTGTGGGGTATGCAAATAAGAATTTCGATTCGTTCTGGTGGAAGCGTTTTGGCGTTCGTTTAGATTTTGCAAGTACGGCTCCAGTAAAATCTTTAATTGATTCTGGTCTTGATGCTTTAATGTCAGACGGAATAGAAATAAGTGATGGTTTAACTATTAAAGAAGGTGCTATTGAAGGGCAACATATGGCTGCTTTATTAGATTTTTATCCTTTTGGCAATACTTGGTTTCTTGGCGGTATAAGAATTACGGGTGGTTATTATTTTGGTGAACTTGATTTAAGTGCCAACTTAACCGGGAAAGTTGACAGTCTGCCAGATTCTGAGTTTGCATTTGACTTAAATGGTCAACAATATAAGTATGTTGGAAACGAGGTTCATGGCACAGCAAATGCGAACTGGAATTATCGTGGACCTTATTTAGGTGCTGGTTTTGACTTTGGTTTGTTTGCTGGTTTTAAGATTTATATGGATGCAGGTGTGGTATTTACTAATAAGACAGCCCAGCTTGGCTTAGATTTACCGACAAAGAATTTGCAGAAATGGGATGGGGGTCAATGGAAACCGGTTGAGCTTGGTGGTGTTGCAGAGTTTGAACAAGCAACGCGCGATGCGCTGTCTGACGCTCAAGAAGAATTAGATAAACTGCAGTTTTATCCTATGGTAAAGGTTGGTTTTATGTATCGCTTTTAATGTTTTGTAATCGAATCGTTTAAAATTAGGCGTCTGATTGACGCCTTTTTTTGTTCTGCGAATCATAAAATAGCATTGTACGAATCGTTTTTATTGTAGTGGCAAAAGAAAAAAGAAAAAATTTTTTTGATAAAAATGCCTGTTTTCCGGCATTTTTTGCTTTTTATAAAAAAAGATAAAAATTATTTTTGAAAAAGCGCTTGACTTTTTGAAAAATTCTGCGCATACTATGCGGGCTTTCAAGTTGGGAACAAATCAAAAAAACTCTCAACCCCTGAAATTCTGCGGTTAACGGAACGACCAAATGAATAGGGTTCCTGTTAATTACGCAAACATTGTGAATAAAAGCAGCTCATCAAATTCAAGAAGGGATGTGCAGACAGTTGAATTTGGAAATATCCAAACTTTGACTAAGTCAATGTGCATATCCTGGACAGGTAGTAGGTTTACATATTAAACCTCGTTAAAAACTTGTCTTGCGAATTATATATCATGTAAAGACGAACTGA